>CAIRXW010000001.1 GCA_903882665.1 uncultured Chlorobiaceae bacterium
GACCCCTTGAATAGCCTCAAGTGCTACCTTGGCCTTGAAGTCACCGCTGAAATTTTTTCGTGTCCTTTTTGTCATTACTTGCTCCCTTTTGGGGCAAGTTAACATCTTAAACCGCTGTCTAAAAATCGGGGTCCACTATATAGTTCCGAATCAATAACAGAAGACCAGATAAGAAAAGTTTTGTAATGGGGAAGATGATACCTCGACCAATGACTTCATGGTCAGTCAGGCACTAAACCGTGGGGAGGGTAGAAGATGTAATATGAGCGGATAAAAAGGAAGTTCGATAATAGAAATAGGGTACACCAAAAAAATTCTTCACTCCGTCGCTGGTCATTTCTGTAGTCATTTGTTGTAACTTCACTCTCGTTCAAAAGCAAAGCAGGCATGAGCAGCCAACTGACTACGGGACGAAGGCCAGGCGGAAGCCAATGATGCTGCGCCCGTAGGCGGGGGAGTAGTTGCGACGATAAGCCGACCGACAGTACTCGGCGTAGCAGTCCCAGCACCCGCCACGATCCACACGGGACAAACGACTGCTTTCATACCAGCTATCCGTCCATTCAAATACGTTGCCAGCCATATCGTATAACCCCCATTCATTGGGCTTTTTCTGCCCTACAGGATGTGTCATGCCATCAGCATTGCCATCATACCAGGCATACTCCCCTAATTGGCTCGCATCATTACCAAAGTAGTATTCCGAAGTGGAACCTGCCCGGCAGGCGTATTCCCATTCTTCCTCGGCTGGCAAGCGGTAAAGCTTTTTGCCGGAAAGTTGATTGAGTTTTTGTAAGAAGATCTGGGCATCATCAAAGGAAACCATTTCTACCGGCAGACTACCACCCTTGAAATGACTTGGGTTGTTTCCCATGACTGCCTCCCACTGCTGCTGGGTGACCGGGTACTTGCCCAGATAGAAAGCCTGATCAATCTTGACCTCATTCGATTGCATCCTGAACACGCCGGCAGGAATCGGGCAAAACTCAAAGACGGCTTCTGACTCGGATGAACTTTTTGTGACCGTTCTGGTTTTTGTGACCATGCGCGTTTTCTTTTGCTTCTCAGCCACGGCCTTTTTAAAAAAACCGCCTGGTGTGATCACCACATCTTCATAATAAGTCTCTTGCTCGGTGTAGGTTTCACTGGTATTGACAGGATTACCTGGGGCCTTGACTCTCACAATAATCGGAAGATGTTTGAAGCTATCGAGATTCTGCACTACTTCCAGCATATCCATGAGCGGCCAGTTGGCGCCTTCATCCAAAAATGCCTGCAACCTGTTTTCGGGTCCAGGTGCAAGTTCAAACCCCTTGATCCTATCAAGAGCTGCTTTTACTTTTGGCACACATTGCTTGTATTTTTCTTTGCGCAGTGCATCAAGAAAACTCCTTAACTGAGCGTCATGCTGCTGAAAATCGCCATCGCCGGCGGCTTTGAGCGCATAAAAGCGGTCAATATCAATCGCTTTGGCAAGCATAGGGAGCGCACTTGCCACGTCACCAAGTGCCATCTGTACTTTGGATGCCTGGAAAA
This sequence comes from uncultured Chlorobiaceae bacterium, assembly GCA_903882665.1. GTDB lineage: Bacteria > Bacteroidota > Chlorobiia > Chlorobiales > Chlorobiaceae > Chlorobium. The sequence goes on from CAIRXW010000001.1 coordinate 1,537, forward strand.
AGACCTCTCCTATTTCTGGATGCAGAGCCATTGCCTGCTCGGTATGGGCAAGAGCTTGCTTCATCTTGCCCTGGCAATATGCCGCCCAGCCTGCGGAGAGAAATGCTCGGCCTGCGTCGTGCGGATAATCAGTTTCGCCGTAGCGAGCGGCGGTCAGGAACGACTCTTCTGCTTTTGCAAGATCATAGAGTGACATGTCGCAGTCAGCAAAGCCAAGCTGAAGGGTGCCCTTCATCTGATGAAAACGCCATTCGAGCTTGTAACCGGCAGAGGTGTGATCACCAAAAATCGCCTTGTCGAGCTCTTCAAAACTTTCGCGGTACAACCTTTTCCGGAATGCGTCACGCGCAATTTCGAAGTGGTTAAAGGCGACGGTCTGAACCGGAGTTTTGGCGATTTTCACCAGCTCTGACAAGGTGTCATTCATGTGACCAAGAGAGGCCAAAACAGCACCAAAACCCCAGTGAAAGGTGGCATTCAGCTCGGAAATGCCTGAGGATATCTCGCCCAATCCACTGGATAACCGGTCGAAGCCAGCGTCCATGCTATAGGATATCCGTTCAAACCCATCATTGAGTGCGCCGACTGTCCGGTCTGTCGAAGCATTGAGTAACTCCAGATGCTCACGCTGCAACGACTCATTTGAGGCGATGATATCACGAGTCTGGCGCGAGATATCCATTGAAACCTTTTTGGCGGCGTTTCGCGTTGCCGATTGTACATCGCTGACAAAACTTTTTGCCTGCAGGTAATCATGATGCGACAAACTCGAACCCCATACATAGTTGCTCATTGGTAATAGCCTTTGACTTTTATTTGAAAGTTGAAAGTGCTCACGAACAAGATCGTACTTAGCAAGATTAGCTCCCCCTACAATCCTAAATACCGGTAATAACTCGCCCGAGAAATCTTCAGTGTTGCACAGATCTCGCCGATACTGATGCTCATATTCTTACTCATCTTTTTGGCCATCTGCACTTTCGGATCATCCTTCGAGATTTTCGGTCTACCTCCTTTTCTTCCTCTCGCCCTTGCTGCTATCAGTCCTGCCTGGGTACGTTCCTGAATCAGGCGGCGCTCAAATTGAGCCAGAGTGCCAAAGATATTGAAAATCATCTCGCCGGATGCCGTAGTGGTATCAATGCCGCCATCATTGATTGAGCGGAAGCCTACTCCCCTTTTCTGCAAATGTTCGACAATATCAATCAGGTTCCGGAGTGAGCGGCCGAGCCGGTCAAGACGCCAGATGATGAGGGTGTCGCCTTTTTTCAATTCTTTCAGGCACTCGGTAAGTCCCGGTCTTTCAACTTTCGACCCGCTTATCTGGTCGGTAAAAATATGCTGCTTTTTGCAGCCGGCCTGTTTGAGC
>CAIRXW010000002.1 GCA_903882665.1 uncultured Chlorobiaceae bacterium
AACTGGCGGATGACTGAGCTGCAGGGGGTAATTGGCCGGATACAGTTGCAGCGGATGTCGGAGTGGACGGCACAGCGCCAAGCTAACGCCACCATCATATGGAATGCGGCGCGCTCAATTCCCGGACTACGGGTTCCGGTTATACCTTCATGGGCGGAACATGCGGCCTATAAATGTTACGTTTTTGTTGAACCGGCTGCGTTGAAAGAGGGGTGGTACCGTGACAGAATCATGGATGCCATCAGTGGCAGGGGAGTGCCCTGCTACAGCGGCGTCTGTCCGGAGATCTACCTCGAAAAAGCGTTCGACAACACTGGATGGCGACCTGCCGAACGGTTACCGGTTGCAAAGAAGCTTGGTGAAACGGCACTCATGTTCCTCGTTCATCCCACACTTGAGCAAGAGCATATTGACAAAACCTGTGTTGTGCTACAGGATGTAATGAAAGAGGCGGTCGTCTGACCGCTTCTTTTTTCATGCACAGCACATTACTGAAAGGAACACATTGAGTCCGCTTTATCTGCACTATTGCATATTTCGAAAAGGTTTTTCCAATGGATTTTCATAAAAAAAAAATATACATCGCGGGTCATCAGGGAATGGTTGGTTCAGCTATCGTACGCCATCTTCTTGCTGAAGGTTTGAGTTCGGAGAATCTGGTTCTCCGGACTCATGCTGAACTTGATCTCACCAGCCAGGCGGTGGTACGAGCTTTTTTCGAGAAGGAAAGGCCCGATCAGGTTTACCTGGCGGCTGCAAAGGTTGGCGGCATTCATGCCAACAACAGCTACCCTGCGGAGTTTATCTATCAGAATCTGATGATTGAGGCGAATATTATCCACGAGGCCTGGAGGGTGGGTGTGCAAAAGCTGTTGTTTCTTGGTTCAAGCTGTATCTATCCAAAGCTTGCGCCGCAGCCGATGAGTGAAAGTGCTCTTTTGACCGGTACGCTTGAGCCAACCAATGAGCCGTACGCAATCGCCAAAATAGCCGGTATAAAGCTGTGTGAAAGCTATAACCGGCAGTATGGTGAGAGCCATGGCACCGATTATCGCAGTGTCATGCCAACCAATCTTTACGGACCCGGTGATAACTATCATCCTGAAAACAGTCACGTTATCCCCGCCATGATCCGTCGTTTCCACGAGGCCAAGCTCCATATGGAAGCAACTGAGCATTTATCCCTGAATTCGGATACTCAGCACTCAACACTCGGTACTTGTCACTCTGTCAAGATCTGGGGCAGCGGCACCCCCCTCAGGGAGTTTCTCTACGTGGACGACATGGCGGCGGCATGTGTGCATGTGATGAATCTCGACAAAGCTGTTTTTGAAGCTCATACCACCCCGATGCAGAGCCATATCAATGTCGGCAGTGGCCAAGAGGTAACCATCAAAGAGCTTGCAGAAACAATTGCAAAGGTTATCGGCTACCAGGGATGCATAGCATTTAATCTGGAAAAACCGGATGGCTCACTCCGAAAACTGATGGACAGCTCTCGCCTCAACAACCTCGGATGGCAGGCGAATGTGGGGCTGGAAGAGGGTTTGGATCTGGCTTATAACGATTTTTTACAAAAGCAGAATGATTAATGACAGGATTTTTTGCTAGGTACTGACTAAAAGCGTAAACTTGAGCCGAGGTATATAGTTGATTGTGCTGAAATTAGTGTATTTATTTTCTGCCATTTGCGGATGATATATGGAATTTATTGAGACACCGACATTTACCCGTATGGTGACAACGCTTTTATCGGATGATGAATATGCCAAAATGCAAACCGATTTGGTTGAAGATCCAGAATATGGTGACCTCATCAAGGGTGGTGGCGGTATTCGAAAATTGCGTTATACCCTTCGGGGACGAGGTAAAAGTGGTGGAGTTCGGGTTATCTATTACTGGCTCAAGAGCAGGCATGTGATTTATCTGTTAGTGGTTTATCCCAAATCGAAAAAGGACAATCTGACAGATAAGGAAACTGCCATATTGCGCGAATTTGTGAAAAAGTTATAGTTATATGGAAGAGATACTATTTTCTGAGTTGCTTCAGAGCTTGAAAGAAGCCAACGATATTGCTGAAGGTAAGTCAGAGGCTTCGCGCCGTTTTGAGATTACTCTGCCGGATGTTCAGTCAGTACGTGAGCAAATCGGGTTATCTCAAGATGAGTTTGCCTCAATGATGCGGGTTAGCGTAAGGACGCTGCAAAATTGGGAAAAGCATCGTCGTAACCCGACTGGTCCCGCTGCAGCTCTGCTCAAGATTGTAGTAGCAGCACCAGATGTGGCTCTTAAATCATTGCAATCGTGATACTTCTTATGGTCTTTCTCTTGAGTCGTACTGGGGTGTTACAATTTTTTACCTTATATCAGAAATACTGATCACCTATGAAAGTTGCTCTTATTACCGGAATAACCGGTCAGGATGGATCATATTTGGCGGAATTTTTGCTTGAAAAGGGGTACGAAGTGCATGGCATCAAGCGTCGCGCCAGTTCGTTCAACACGCAGCGCGTCGATCATCTCTATCAGGATCCGCATACCAACCATCGCAATTTTGTATTGCATTATGGTGACTTGACCGACAGTAGCAATCTGACTCGTATTCTTGAAGAGGTGAAGCCTGATGAGGTCTATAACCTCGGAGCGCAGAGCCATGTTGCGGTGAGTTTTGAATCGCCGGAGTATACGGCCGACGTTGATGCCATGGGTACCTTGCGTCTGCTTGAGGCGATTCGTTTCCTCCGGCTCGAACAGACCAGGTTCTATCAGGCCTCCACCTCGGAGCTTTACGGCCTGGTACAGGAGATTCCTCAGCGGGAGACAACTCCTTTTTATCCCCGCAGTCCCTATGCCGTAGCCAAACTCTACGCCTACTGGATGACGGTCAACTATCGTGAGGCCTATGGGATGTATGCCTGCAACGGTATTCTTTTCAACCATGAATCTCCGCGACGGGGCGAGACCTTTGTGACGCGCAAGATTACCCGAAGCCTTGCCAATATCTCGCAGGGGCTTGAAGAGTGCCTCTATATCGGCAATATGAACGCCCTGCGCGATTGGGGCCATGCAAAGGATTATGTTCGTATGCAGTGGATGATGCTGCAGCAGGATGAGCCGAAAGATTACGTGATTGCTACCGGAGTGCAGTACAGCGTTCGCCAGTTTATCGAAAAAGCGGCCGCAGAGCTTGGCATAACTATCCGCTGGGAGGGAGAGGGTGTAAACGAAGTTGGCGTTGTTGATGCTCTCAGTGTCCGGCACGCATCGCTCACGACCGGAAAGGTGATTGTTCGCATCGATTTCCGCTACTTTCGTCCTTCAGAGGTGGAAACCCTGCTTGGCGACCCGGCAAAAGCCAAAGCTGATCTTGGCTGGGTACCGGAAATCACCCTTGACGAAATGATCAGGGAGATGGTAGCTCATGACCTCGATCTCGCCAGACGACACGCCCTCCTTAAAGCCAACGGCTACACCCTGCCCGTAAGCAAAGAGTAACCTTTTTGCTCCTGCCTTGTATGCCCGGAAAATCATAATCATTTTCCGGCATCTCCAGAAATCCCATGATGTAGTTAATATTTTCAAGTTGTGAAATCAGTATATAACATGTACTTTGATGCTTATATCTTGAAATCAGAGGAGACTCCGAGCCTGGATGTGACAGTAACAATTCTTGCTGAGAAAGCAACTGCGCGATTTCAGTACAGAAAAAACACCTGCCATCACCTCTGATTGCAGGAAAAGGGAAAATACTGGGTGACATCATCACGCCAGTTTCACAAGCAGAGGAGTGGAGTTGCTTCGAAGTATTACTATTCCCATAGATGTTTATCGCAGAGGAATCCTTATACCTGCACTTCACCAGTAACTGCTCTGCTTCACCAAGCCCTAACGAAATGAATCAATGCTTACACTTACTATTAACTATGAGGTATTGCAAGATAGGTTGATTACCATCAAGCTTCCACAAGAGGTTTCGCCCGGTCGGCATGAGCTCATTCTTGTTCTTGATGAAAAAAGCTCTCCCGATAAAATCTCGAAAAAGCTGATGAAATATGCCGGAACGGTACCTGCGTTTAAAAAAATCGATGGAGTAACCTACCAGAGAGAGGTTCGTTCGGAGTGGAGATGAGCAACCGTTACCTGTTTGATACCAATGCAATTATTTACCTTATGAACGGTCGTCTTGCATTTCATCTTCCAGAAGGGGAATACAGCGTATCGGTTATTACTGAAATTGAGCTACTTTCATTTCCTTCCTTATCGGAGAGTGAGGAGCAAAAAATACATGATTTGTTGCGGGAACTCGAAAGGATCCCGTTAAATGATGAGGTAAGCAGAAAGACAATTCAGCTTCGTAGAAAAAATAATAAGTTGAAACTTCCAGACGCAGTTATTGCTGCGACGGCAATAATACACGAAACTATTCTGTTGACCAACGATAAAATGTTTTCAGGTATTGAAGGGTTGAGGGTTCAAGCTCTGGTTCTTTGCGACGATACAAATCGGAGTTTATAACTCGTCCGCATCGACTCCCGCTATTTCCGCCCTGCCGAGGTGGAAACCCTGCTCGGCGACCCGGCACTCTACTGCACTCCCATAATCAATTTCCGGTCACTTGCGGAAAGCATCTCAAGAAATCCTCTGATATAGTCAATCTGTGCAGTTGCAGGCTGATCAGGGGTGGCGCGTTCACTTGAGACCCTGACCATGAGATTGTCGGGCATGTCGCCCAGAATATGCTGTACCAATCGAGTCAGCTTGTCAAGCCGTATCGCAACATTCCGGGCTTGACCGGTAGAAATATCAGTTTTCCCTCCGGTTATCCTCCAGTACATCACCTCTTCGATCAGGTTGCCATGCGTTCCGGTAAAGGCAATCACATCCTGTTTTCCCGCCTTTGTTGCTACGGAGGCATTCTCGGGTGGTGTTACCGTATATCCACCTGCCTGATAGCATATCTGCTGTGAATGACCGGCGCGACGGATGCCGTCACGGCTCCAGGTCATCACCACTACCACCTTTTTTCCATCACCACGCTGATAAGCCTGTGCGGCAACCAGATCGTAGTCACTTTTCATTGTTTCGTTCCAGCGCGGGTCAACAAACGGACTTGCTATAGGCGTCCAGCCATCGGGATGCAGGTTTACCAGTCGTTGAAGATCAGGTTGCTTTACTGCTTGAGAGCTCTGATATTCCCTTACTTCGACCAAAAGCACTGATGAGCCGAGCAAAAGTGCTATTATTATAGCCAGAACATTAAACCTGGTTATCCGCATGTGCCGTTTTTTTTGTCTGCCTGGCGCCTGCATAGGCATGTAATAAAAGATAATCGATCAGGGCAAGGGTGGCAAGTGCCACAATGAAGACAATGATCCCCGTAGTATTGTGGAAGATTCCCTGGGCAAAGTCGTCACCGACATAATTTGTTGCGAGTACCAGAACGATTACGCGGAACAGGTTGGTGAGCACAGCAACAGGCAGAACGCAGGCAACCAATATGGCTATATGCCAAAGCTTGCGATTGACGCCCTGACGCAGGTAGAGGACAGAGAGTGCGGTCAATGAAAAAATTGAGTTCATACCGGAACAGGCCTTGGTTACCTCAGAGCTGTATGGTCCGAAATAGAGAATGACGCCGTCAGCGATAACGGGAAAAAACGTTGCACTCACGATTTTGGCCGATGCAGCCGCAATGGCCAAGGCCAATTGAGTGGAAAAGAGGTCAGGTGCAATCCAGCCGATAACCACAATAACGGTTCCGGCAACCACCATAAAAAAAGATGATTTCCGGTATTGACGGGGTGAGAGCGTTGCGACCAGACCGGCAGCCATGAAAAACAGGCCCCAGATTTCCAGAATCATCACCGGGTAAAGACGACCCGTTATATAGAGGAGCCATCCCGCACCAAGAAAAGCTGAGCCGGTCAGCAGGTCACCGGTGCCCTCGCCACGCAGGGAGGCCAGAATGCTGCTGCGTTCGATCCATAACACCAGGGCAATAATCACAAACAACAACGAGTCGTCGCTGTTGCCAAAAGAGGGGTTGAAAATGGTATAGCGTGCTGCTGAATGCAAGGTTATCACGGCAAACAGCAGCCACGGAAACCATGAGGCATGGGGTCGAAGATTCATGGGCCGACAATTTGCATGGTGGTTGCAATGAGCCCTGAAGCTAATAAAAACCCGGCGACCAGCAAAACCGGCAACCAGCGAAACTTGCGCATCTTCTCTGCGAGACGGTGTAACCCCAGGCGGACATAGAGATGGCTGGCGCCTGTGCCGACCAGGAGACCGGCGATGATTGAGCAAACTATTATCCAGAACGAAAGGAGATTCGAAAGCAGAAGGAGATGATAGAGAATCGCAACCAGACTCAGCCCGGCAACAAGGAAAAGAGCCAGTTTAACGATAGATGACACCCTGTGCTCATGGTAAATAAATGGTGTTGAATGGCCGGAAGAAGCGTCCTTTTCAGGCGTTGGCCATAGTTTGGGAAGCCATAGCGTGCCTGAGAGAATAGACCTGGAAGCAAAGAGCAGCAGCATGGCCGCCGTAAACGAGAGGCAGATCGATATCGCGCCGGCAATTTGATGACGAATGATGCTTTGCGCTCTTGCCGGATCAGCCATTGGCAGAGCCACCGCCTGCGGTTTTCCTTTTGTTCCTGGCGCATCGGGCCTGTACTGGCCGAAATAGGTGATTTTGGAAGCATCAACCACTGCCCTCATTTTGTTTGAGAATGCTATGGTGCGCTGCTGGTTATTGAGCGCATTGGCCGCAGTCTGCTCGGCTGCCGGGCCTTCCAGCGGAACCGGCACAATGGTGTGCAGCATCAGAATCATGGAAAACTTGTTCTCGACACGCGCAACAACCGGTGCATTTGCCCTTGCGTTGCTCAAAATCCTGACAATGGCAGGCTCCATCTGATCGGTTGTGAGTGTCCGCGTAGCCCGTCGAAACGGTATCTTTTGTGCCTGAACCATATCAAGCAACCCGGGCAATGAAACGCCTTTGGCGGCTGAAGCATTCAATGACTGGAGAAACGGGACATTAACACTTTGCATCAGAACCTCATCGTACACCAGCAGCTTTCTCCGGGCAAAGAGGTTGGGATTATTCGCTATGATTGTTTTGACCGTTTCCGGAGAGACCTGTTTTGCGGATGATGCAATCTCCTCTTCGGCCAATCCGGCAAGTACCCGGCGACGGGCATCGTGCATGGCAATGAGGAAGTCGGGAGACTGGTCGAGCTTCATTTTTGTTGCCTGCTGGGCAAGCAGTTCAGCACGGACCAGGCCTGCAAGAATGGTTCTGCGCTGATTACGGGCTACCGCTTCATCGGCTCCCTGTGGAGCGGTGCGCTGATAGAGAAAATTGACTTCACGCTGGGTAATTTCGACACCATTGACCGTCGCTGCGACGCGGCCATCAACGCCATTGCCGGTATGCGGTGAGCATCCGGCAATGGTAAAGGCAAGAAAGAGAAAGAAAAATAATGATCTCATTGTCAAGCAACAGGGTTATCCGCACTCTTTTTCTTCCTGAGCCTGGCTGCAGAGATAAGAGCACCACCGACACCGATCAACAACATGCTTGCTGGCTCAGGTGTAGGGCCTGGGCCATTGTTCGATGAAGCAGCGATCTGGAGGCCATTGATCATAGCGACCTTTCCGGGTGTAGCAGCAGCATATCCAAACGTTAAGTTGCCCCTTGCATCTGTCTTGAACGTTTCAAGCATATAATTCTGCCCTGGCTGAAAACTGCTCAGCGTGCCATTTGAAATGCCCGATTGCGTAAAAGTCTGAGTTGAGCCTAACACATTCGTGCCTGTCAATGTCAATACCCCGGTATTATCAGTTTTGGAGCCTTGAGTGAGCACATAAACATCATAATTTGTGTTCACACTAAGCCCGCCAATGGTCATGAAGTCGGTAGTCCCGTAAGTATACACATACGTATTCATCAACGTTGCATAAGCAGTACCCTTAAAACTTGTTGACGATTTGCCAATAAGACCAAGACTTTCAGAAGTAAAAGTAAAATTGCCACCAGGAAGCAAACCTCCTGTGTTAAGGAGACGCGTGCTTACCGCTCCGGAATTATCATCGGGAAGAATATTATTCCAATAATCCCCTGAATTACCAATCACGGCTGATCCCGAAAACTGATACTTGGGATCCAAAGGAACCGACGGAGTAAACTTGATGTCGATCAAAGCATCAATGGTGGCTGCTGGTGCGACGGCATAAGCTGGTGAACTCATCGTCATCATTGCCAATCCTGCAAGCAAATAGCTTATTTTTTTCATTTATTAGTGCTCCCTGTTTTGAGCTTTAAGTGATTAAAATAATATAAAATTATTGTTCTGTTTCAGGCTTTCTGCTGCGGCATTCCAAATACGTTACAAACCCTTCGCCAAATCAGGCTCATCCTTGCTGATAACTCAAAATGTTGCTCTGAACGCTACACCTCCAGTCTGGATCTTTGTTTGAAGTCACCCTTGCTGCGTATGCAACATCATTCTTTTGAATGAGCATACTCCATAACCAAGCGTATAGTATACATGTAGTTTAATAAATCCAAATAAATTGGAATAGTCGCACTCTTTTGAATTCTCGGAACGTTTTTAAGCTTATAAATCGCTAATTTCGGGAAGAAATCAAATCACTCTATACTGTATTTTGTCCAGGAATACTTATAAAACACAGTGATGTAAGATTGTCCTCTCCCGACTTATGTGTTGCCGCATTTTTTGCATGGCGCAATGACGTCATAAACGACGCTGACTCACAACCTGTACCCCTCATTCTTTTGTAAAGCACCTGTTCCAGCATGAAAGTACATCCTTCTTTTTTCATAGTATCTCTGTATTTGAATGTTTCCAAATGCTTTTCAAAAGCCGCACTCTTTTGAGTCTACACTGTGTTATGGACTTTCTCCCATTTTGTTACTTTTAAGAAGAGAGTATCCTGTGGCAGTAGATAGATCGTTTCATATTCATTGGTTTGCGTTGTTGATTGTTCCCCTGAAAAATCGCAACCTGTTGGCTTTCTTGCCTCAAGGTAAAGTCCACCATTTTTCTCCCTGACTTTCATCGACTTCGGTTGTTTTGGAAGAAAAGGCCATTTTTTTTATGGCATGCGGGTCGTTACGCAACTCTTTGCCGGGATTATCCTGATTAAACCGGTGTGTCGAATATACCTTTATTAACGCGCTTTTTAGCAGGTGTTGTGTGTGGGGTCATCAAAAATCAGTTGGTATTCTTAATCTATGGTATTTAATTTCAGCAATACATTTATTACAGGTGTGTTAATAAGTGATTATTTTTTTGAATTGTATTTGTTATTCTTGAATTAATTGGATACGTTAAATCGTACGGATTGAAAATAAAAAAAATGTCTCTATACGTTTCCTGTATACAACACGAATATAATTGTTCTGATATATAGTCTTGTAAAATAAGGGTAATAATTCCTCTTTAAAAAAAGAATCTCATTATATGCTTTTTATTGTCAATAAATTTGACGCATTTGATGTGTTATGGAGGTGTGTTGTGTCTTGAAAGCTTTTGAATGGCAAAAGGTACTTTGGCTAAATATAATGTAATATTGTCGCGACAATATATTCAATTGTATTTGATATGGTGTCCAATTTGTTTCTTTTGTGCGGTTAATAATTACATGCTCATTAAACTCATATCAAAAAATTGACGGTGACAAATGGCAACCAAACCGATTTATACTACAAGTCAAATCATTACACAGGTTACGACTTCATGGGGAAACGGCCTGACAGGTTACACCTTTAACTGGGCGTTAACGCTGCCGACGATTTCCTATTCAATAAATACGACAACACCGACAAATATTGCCGGTAACCCTTCAGAGGGTGGTGCTTATTTAGTGGGTATGACGCCGCTGCAGGCTTCTACGGCTGCATTATCGTTTCAACTGTGGGATGATCTTATTGCAAAAGCACCAGGAACTGATCACCGGTTAGTGCAATCCACATCCCCTGCAGCCAATATCACACTGAATTATTCCAGCAATACCGGTGGCGGCACCTATACCGATTTTTCCGGAAAACTTAATCCTTCAGCCTACAAAAATGTTACCATAACCGGTGAGCAGGTTTGGATGAGTTCTTTATGGCCTACCAATGGTGATAGCGGAATGAGTCCGGGAAGCTATGGTTTATTTACCATGATTCACGAAATCGGGCATAGTCTTGGCTTGTCGCATCCTGGCGTTTATAACGCGGGTAATGGAAATATCATTACGTATGCCAATAATGCGGTTTTTGCTCAGGATCAACGAAAATATACCGTCATGTCTTATTTCGGGGGATATCTGCCAGGATCAGGCTGGTGTCAGGATGGAACCTTGACGAGTTATATATATCCTCAAACACCGATGGTCTACGATATTGCGGCAATTCAGGCTAAATATGGCGTTGATACCATAACCCGTCCGGGAGATACGGTGTATGGATTCAATTGCAATCTTGCTGCTACAGATCCTGAAAAAGCGATTTATAATTTTTCATCGAATCATACCCCTATATTCACTATATGGGATGCCGGAGGGGTTGATACGCTTGATTGTTCCGGTTATTCAGGAAATCAGATTCTTAATTTAACTCCTGGTTCTTATTCTTCTGTTGATGGAATGCAGGAGAATGTGGCTATTGCTTTTAATTGCTTTATTGAAAGAGCGATAGGTGGCACAGGCAATGACGTACTCATTGGTGGAGCCGGGATACAGTACCTGAATGGCGGCAATGGCTCGGATGTCTATGTCATTAATGCTGCGGTCGAGCATTTGGCGGCAGAATTTGCCGATACCGGCACGACAGGTATTGATGAAGTGAGGTTTGCCTCAACAACGGCAAATGAAACCTTGACTCTTTATGCCTGGGACAGTGGTATTGAGTCGGTGGTGATCGGGACGGGCACTGCTACTGCCGCAGTGACTACCGGAACTACGGCGCTTCATGTCGATGCATCTGCGGTTTTGAATGCTCTTTCCATTACAGGCAATGCAGGAGTTAATACCATTACTGGCACAGCCTTTAATGATGTTCTTGTCGGTGGAGGAGGAGTAGATCACCTGAATGGCTGGCATGGTTCGGATATCTATATTATTAATGCCGCAGTCGAGCATACGGCTGCTGAAATTGCCGATACGGGAACAACGGGCAGTGATGAAGTGCGGTTTGCTTCCATTACAGCGAATGATACGCTGATTCTCTTTGCCGGGGATACCGGTATTGAGCGTGTGGTGATCGGGACGGGAACAGCCACGGCAGCCGTGACGACCGGAACAACCGCTCTTCATGTTAATGCATCAGCGGTTTTGAATGGTCTCTCCATTACCGGTAATTCCGGAGCTAATATTCTGACAGGTACAGCCTTTAATGATGTTCTTGCAGGCGGGAATGGTAACGATACCCTTACTGGTGGGTTTGGCGCAGATACGTTTGTGTTTAATACGCAGCCTCACGCCGCAACCAATCATGATACCATTACGGACTTTCAGCCGGGGGTGGATGTTCTTCAGTTCAGCAAGGGTGTTTTTACCACCATAGCCAGTTCTGTTGGCGGACATTTGAACGCGAATGAATTCTGGTCGGATAATGGGGTGACGGCTGGTCATGACGTCGATGATCGGTTCGTTTATGACACAACTTCCGGCAACCTTTATTACGATGCCGACGGCAGCGGTAGCGGGGCGGCGGTACTTGTCGCGCTTATTGGAACAACGACGCATCCGGCACTTGCTGAAACAGACATATCTCTTGCTGCCTGAGTTGCCGCTTGTTTTAACCCTTGAAAGTGCTGCATAAAGCCTCGTCGTTCTTGGCGGGGCTTTATTGTTCACTCGCTGCTGACTCAGTAGAGCAGAGGATTTTGAGGGGAGGCAGAAGGCGCAGAGGCCTGAAGACTCTTTTTCGAGAGGATAGTCGGTAAAAAAAAGTATTGCGGGTTTCCCCTGTAACGTCAAGCCCTGTGACAGTTTCTGTTGCGGGGCTTTTTTTTGTGTGAGTGGCAGGTATCGTATTGTCAAAAAAAACGTTTAAATTACTTCAAAAAGGAGCCGAACATGAAAGCCGTTGGCATCATCAAATATGTTTTCTCGTTTCTCGGTATTGGTATGTTGGCCGGAGCACTCTTTCTCTATCAGGGCACCCGATCATTTCTCGCAGAGGCTGCACGAACGGAGGGGACGGTTGTCGATTTTCTGCAAACCTATTCGAAACATGGCGTAACCTGCGCTCCCGTTGTTCATTTCGTGAACCGGAACAACGAAACCATCGTTTTTGTCTCATCAATAGCCACCAACCCTCCCGGCTACGCAAAAGGCGAAAAAGTAGAGGTGCTGTATTTTCCTGCCAAACCGCAGGAGGCCAGAATCAACAGCTTCTTTTCACTCTGGGGCGGCTCGGTTATTCCTGGAGTGATGGGCGCCATATTCTTTCTGATTGGTGCTGGTGTTACCCTTGTGCCCATGCTGAAAAAACGCCAAGGGGAGTACCTGAAAGAGCAGGGACGCGCTATTGAGACCGACTTTCAGAGCGTCAGGGTGAATGGGGCCGTTTTCGTCAATGGCCGAAATCCCTTCCGGGTCTTGACGCAGTGGAAGGACCCTGCCTCATCCCAGGTTCGCGTGTTCGAGAGCAATGATATCTGGTATGACCCGACGAACCACATCAACAGTCAGCGAATCAGGGTTTTTCTTGATAAAAATAATCCAAAAAAATATTACGTTGACCTCTCCTTTCTGCCCAGGATGGAAGATCCCAATTTTTAAACCAAACAGAGAACTCATGGACGCGAAAAATATTATACTCGAAGTGCTGAAAAAAGAGGAGAACCCGTTGAACGCCGGTCAGATTACCGAACTCAGCGGACTGGATCGCAAAGAGGTCGATAAAGCGATGAAGGCGCTGAAAGATGAAGCGTTGATTGTTTCACCGAAACGTTGTTACTGGGAAGCAAAAAAGTAATCCACCTCCTGCCTGACAGTTCAGTGCACCTTGTTGTTACCTCACCACCCTACTGGCAGCTCAAGGACTACGGGACGGAGAACCAGATCGGTTTTCACGAGAGTTACGAAAGCTACATTAACAACCTGAATCTTGTCTGGAACGAATGCGAACGGGTGCTGCATCATCATCGGCAACCAGTTTGCCTGCTCGGCGTATTATTGTAGTGTAACTTGAGGTGAAAAAATACCAAAAATCACTTACATTGCAATCTCAACAGTTATGAACGAGGCACTTGTTCAGATAATTCTTCCCGAAACCGGCCAGGATTTTGCGACATCTTTTGCAAAAGTCCGCGGCTTAGGTGGATCAGTCTCATTTAACTCAATTCAACCTGGGAGAAATTTATGAAACCATCGAAATCACTCACGATGTTACTGCTGTGCGGTTTTATCCTGCTGATGGCTCACAAGGCTGCTTATGCCAATGTCACGCCAGAACCACTTGCAAAAAAAAACTCGCCAACGGTTTATCATATTCCGGATTTAAAGCTCTGTCCCAATCTCAAAGCCAACCTCACGCTGAGTAAGGGTGCCAATGGTATGGTCACCATTTTCGGCACCGTGACCAATGTGGGCCAAGGGAGTTTCAACGTAGCCTCCGTGGCCGAGGTGATCATGAACCTGGCCTTTGCACCCCAGTATTCCTATGCCAAGACCGGCGTATCGGACATCCTTGTCACAAAGCCCTTCACTGCTCTCAAGGTGGGCGCCTCCTTTACGGTCAACACCTCTTACCAGATTCCCGACTTTGGCGGCTGGGCTCCGGAGAGCGTGCAAGGCAATGCCAGACGCCTCTTCACCCTGCGTGTTATCAAACAGGACGGATCTATCTACAACAGCGGCGAGGAGTGCGATCCAGGGAACAATGTCGCATCTAAAGAATTGGCCTACCGGGATTTGAAAAAGTGATGCAGCAAGATCAAGTACTCCGCATTCTGAGAAGCCATAAAGCAGAGCTTGTGGAGCGTTATGGTGTGAAGAAAGTCGGTATCTTCGGTTCCGTCGCCAGAAATTCTGCCAGGTATGACAGCGATATTGATATTGTTGTTGAAATGGAACCGAATATTTTGCTCAGGGTGCATCTCAAGGAAGAGCTTGAAAGTTGACTTGATCAGGTATTGGAAAAGAATGAACCCGTTTCTGAAGGCTCGTATTGATAAGGAAGCACAGTATGTATGAAGAATATCAAGCAATAGAGGAGTTTATGGAAGATTGTATGGATCTGATTGATCTTTGGGAAGCAAAGTTTGCAGGACAGGATGAACCCTCAGTCCCTCTTGATGAGGTGATCAAAGAACTCAACAAAAGCTGAAGCTTGGCCCATAAATTGGCCCATGTCATTAAATGGGCCAATTTATAAGCCACAAAATCGGCCTCAGGCAAGTTATTCTCTTCCCCCCCATTCACTGTAAATCAAAAGAAATTCTCTATACTTCACACAAGCATCCGAACCCGCACCACCAATAATAGAACAAGAATGTAACAGCACCTTGAAGAGCCACCACGCCATAATCCACGGCGACAGCCGCGAGATGAACCTTCTCGCTGACCGGTCGGTGCATCTTGTTGTCACCTCACCGCCCGACTGGCAGCTCAAGGACTACGGAACGCAGGACCAGATCGGCTTTCACGAGAGCGACATCAATATCGGTCACCAGTTTGCACGTTCGGTGTACAGTGTTGAGTGTGGCTTGACAGAGGAGCAAAAATCCGGAATAACTCGTGGTCTGAAAGATGTTGATGAGGGAAGAGTTCGTTCACATAATGACATAAAAATTCAGTATGGACTCCGATATTAAAATTTTAAACCAAAGCGATTCAAAAAAGGTTACGATGCTTTTGGAGTGAGGTCATCCGTCACACAGTAAACAGCCTCAACACCCGCAAATCATTTTCAAAAAGCAACGGTATATCGTCGATCTTGTGGTATATTTTTTGAGCAAGATTCCTTCCCTGTTGCAAACAAACAAGCCTGACGGCATCGCATCATGAACTACACCACAGAGGTACCCGCATAGTGAGGCAATTCAGCGACCAGTTAGGGCTCGGGTTTGATTTTTCCCCGACAGCCGTAACTGTTGACAACGTCATGGCACCAACGGGCTACACAGGTCTCTCTGCGTTCCATAAATACTGGGGAAAGAAGCCCATCGAATGCCTGGGATACCTGATCGAAAAGTTAACAACCGACAATGATGTGGTGCTTGATCCATTCGTGGGATCGGGTCTTATTGCTCGGGAGTGTGCAATACGAAACCGGCGATTCATCGGGATAGATATTAATCCGGTTTCAATCGAACTTGCCCGAATGGTCACCGACCTCCCAAGTACGAAACAGTACGCTGACGCCTTGCAGAGCATGGAACAGACCGTCCGCAGTGCGATAGATGAATCATATCTTCTTCATGACGGAGTCACAGCATCACACTACCTGTGGGACAATGATACACTGAAAGAGATCTGGATAGCGCGGAAAGGAAAAGGGGGTCGTGAAGTCAGAACTCCCCTCGCTCATGATTACGACCTGTCGGCAACGTACAAAGAGTACAAAAGCCTCCTCATTCGGCCCATTCAGCTCTTTCAGAACTCTCGCATCAACACCTCTCCGGCACTGACTCTTTCCGATATTTTTACAGGGCGAGCGCTTCGCAATATTGACCTGCTTCTCGAAAGTATTCCAGAGGTTCCTGAGAATCTTCGCAGAGCGCTTCTTCTGACCCTGACCGCATCAATAGGCCAAATGTCGAGTATGGTTTTCGCCATTACAGGCAGAGGGAAAAACAAGGGTGAAGAGAGTGCCAAAATAGAGGTTGGAAGCTGGGTGATTGGCTACTGGCGTCCCCCGCTGCACTTCGAAATCAATGTCTGGAACTGTTTTCAGCGACGGGCAACCAAACTGCTCAAAGCATTGTCCGAAATAGAAGAACCACGCACCTTCCCGGTTGCAGATACGGTTCATGAGGTCATTTCCGGGGCCGCTCCAGTTGCCCTGCTGAACCAAAACTCACTCTCGGCTTTGCAGGATATCCCTGACGATTCAGTTGCACTCGTGCTCACCGATCCTCCGCATAGCGATCGGATTCCATATCTCGAACTCAGTGAACTATGGAATGCGATTCTTGGCAAAGAGGTCTCCTTTGCCGATGAAATTGTTGTATCGAATGCCCGAGAGAGAGGCAAGACCAAATTGCAATACAATGAACAGATAACGCTCATTCTGGACGAGATAGATCGAGTCCTTGTTCCGGGCGGCACGTTGGCCCTGCTCTTCAATGCAAAAGATGCTGAAAGCTGGAACAGCCTGGTGCAGAGTAAAGCCAGAGCCTCACTCCAATATTATGGTTGCTTTCCCATGTCATACTCGGCCAACTCTATTGTTCAGGACAGCAGGGAGGGGGCGATGAAATCCGACTATGTCTTGATCTACCGAAAAACGGGTAACAGACTCAATGGCAGGGGTTTAGAAAAATTTGTACACACCATTCCGGGATGGACGGCAGAGTTTCCAAAATTGAAGGAAAAAAGAGATGCCATACTCGTTTGAATCGGCGGAGAGAGCATTCAAGGAGGGCCAGATTCGTGAGCTGAGCCGCCATGCCCAAGGAATGCGATTTCTGAAGCTCCGTTCATTGTCTCGAAAAGAGCATCTGAACCGGCTAATTGCAGACCATGACCTTCAAATTCCCGAAGGAAGGCCTGCAGCCAGATTCAAAGATCTTTTTGACTCAGATATTACTGATGCACAAATTGATGCAACAATCCGTGCAATATTTTCAGAGGAGAGTGCACGGCGAGCGGTGAGCGAAGGCCCCCTCATTACAGAGCTTTACAGAATGCAGATCTTCGATTGGGGAGGGCTCCACCAAAACAGTCTTGAAAAAACAATCGTTGACAATTACGTGAAAAAGATTCGCGGTTTTGATGAACTTCAGGCGCGGGTGGATGATGAACTTTTTCATAGCATGAAGTCCTACGTGCTCTGTTCCTGGTATAACCACTGGACATCTATAATCATAGAAGATGTTTTTCGTGATCACCCTGCCGTTTTACCCGCAGTTGGCTTGATCAAGCAGGTAGATTTTTTTGTTCGAGGGGTTCCTTACGACCTGAAAGTCACCTATTTGCCTGAAGGCTTCATCAAGGAGTGTCGGAAAAGAGATGGCGAGAGAGATGAGGCTATTTTGCTGAAGAGGTTTTGTCGTCAACACAACATCCATTTTGACAAGACTCTGCCAGCCGCCAGACTGCTCGAAGACCTTTGGAACAAAGTGACAGATTATCCCGGTGACGAGGCGAGGGCATTGATTAATGGCCTTAAATCTAAGCGCATGAGTATTTTGGATCATGCCAAAAATAATCCGGTGGAGCTGATTACATGGCTTTATGAAAATCAAGGCGTTCGTCGCTTCGATGCTTCAAATCGCCTCTTTCTTGTGCTCGTGGATTGCGACAACTTCTTTGAATCATGGAAGCTGAAGCGAGCAAAACCACTTCTTGTTGATAACATACACCGCCATCTTGATAATGCGACCAATAAAGGATACAATCTCTCTTTTGCGTGGGAAGGGGCTACCTATAACACGACATCAGATGTTGTGTTTGTCACCCATCAACGGCAATAAAGAGGAGTAACTGATAACGGAACTTGAATCAAAACCCAAACACCCAACAGCACCTTGAAGAGCCATCACACCATAATCAACGGCGACAGCCGACAGATGAATCTCCTCGCTGACAGGTCGGTGCATCTTGTTGTCACCTCGCCACCGTACTGGCAGCTCAAGGACTACGGGACGGAGAACCAGATCGGCTTTCACGAGAGTTACGAAAGCTACATCAACAACCTGAACCTTGTCTGGAACGAATGCGAGAGGGTGCTGCACCAAAGCCCACCAAAGAGCAGAAAGAGATCTCAGCCATGACCACCGAAGAGTGGAACACCTACTTCTCGGGCCACTGGAACTTTGCCGGAGCAAAACAGGAGGGGCACCTTGCCATGTTCCCCGAAGAGCTTCCGCACCGGCTCATTAAAATGTTCGCCTTCCGTGGCGATACCGTGCTCGACCCCTTCATGGGGAGCGGGACAACCTCACTTGCCGCAAAGAATCTTGGACGAAACTCGGTCGGGTACGAAATCAATCCGGAGTTTATCGAGATTGCCAAGCAGAAGCTCAACACCAAGCAGCCTGATTTCATGGGCACAGAGTACGAGTTTCTGCACGACACGGTCAACGGCGATGTTGCCGCAGCCATTGAGCAGTTGCCCTACCAGTTCAAAGATCCCCACAAGCTCGACAAAAAAACAGATCCCCGAAAACTCACCTTTGGCTCCAGGATTGAGAAAGAGGGCGAGGCTGAGCGCGAAGAGTTCTTCACGGTCAAGGAGATACTCAGCCCCGAAAAAGTGAGGCTATCCAACGGGTTGACGGTAAAACTGATAGGCATCAAGAGCGAACCCTTCACGCACGACAAAGCGATCGGCTATCTGACCGAAAAAATCAAGGGCAAGCGTATCTTCCTGAAGTATGACAAGCTGAAACATGACGAAGAAAACCTCCTGCTCTGCTACCTCTATCTGGAGAACAAGACCTTTGTCAATGCGCATCTGATCAAAAGCGGGCTGGTCGGGATTGATGGGAGCTATGAGTACAAGCAGAAGGTGAAGTTTCTAACCCTATTGGGAAAAGTCAATGGCTAAAGAGTGGATTGCGGAACAGCGTGATGAACCGCTTTCAGCTTAATTTTAAGAGAAATGTGGGGCCAACCTCCGAGTCTATCAGGAAGTGTGCTCCAAAAACCGTTGACGAGTGGCGCGACTATTACTTCTCGAACGTCAAGCCTGAAGAGCATATCACGGAGTTGGGGAGGAAGCTCTATGTCAAAATAACAGAGGTTATTGAGGCTGAAGTTGCTTCGGTCACGGAAGAGGATTGCATTGCATACATGATTCAGCTTGTTATTGACCGCACCTTTGACGGCTATATGACTGAAATCAAAACGGTTTATGGTCAGTTGGAGCGACTACTTGGCGTAACCATTGAACCGGCACCTGATGAATGGAATCGGTTGTTCAATGTTGACTTTTTTATCAGAGTAGGTGAGAAATTTGTTGGGCTCCAGATCAAGCCGATTACGTTTGGTGGTGGAACGGTACAGCTTCCTGAGATTTTCAAGGAGAAATCGATACAGGAGAAAACGCACAGGCAGTTTACTGAAAAATTTGGTGGCAAGGTTTTTTACATCTATTCGTACAAGAGCGGGGAGAGGCAAACTGTTTCGCACTTACGTTTATTATCTCTGAAGGAGAACAAACATCATGGCAAAAATTGAATTACCCTTGTCACAGTTTACTTATGCTGAAAAACTGGATTTGCTGGAGACAATCTGGGATGATCTTTCAAGGGATGAGGCGGAATTTGAATCTCCGGCATGGCATGAGAACATTCTAAACGAACGGAGAGAAGCCTTTTCTGCCGGAACGGTGCAACACTCCGACTGGGCAGAAGCCAAAGAGCGCATAAAAAGGAATCTGTCATGCAGTTGAGGATTTTTGACTCTGCCGAGAGAGATCTTGAAGATGGCTACCATTTCTATGAAAGACAATCTCAGGGTTTGGTAATCTACTTTCTTGATTCTCTCTATTCGGATATTGATTCGCTTTTATTTTTTGCAGGTATACATCGTAAAGTCTTTGGGCATTATCGTCTTCTTGCCAGACGTTTTCCTTTTGCCGTTTATTACGAAATCGTCGAAACCGAGATTTTAGTGATTGCTGTACTCGATTGCCGAAGAAATCCTGACTGGATCAGGGTAAGATTGCGCGGCTGAGTACAGTGAAGTCAGTTAATCCCTCTACGCCGTAAACTGCCTCAACATCCTCAAATCGTTCTCAAACAGCAACCTGATATCGTCGATCTTGTACCGCAGCAGCACCGTGCGGTCAACGCCCATGCCGAAGGCGTAGCCTGACCATTCTTCGGGGTCTATGCCGCAGTTGCGCATGACGTTGGGGTGTACCATGCCGCAGCCCATGATTTCGAGCCAGCCTGATTTTTTGCAGACTTTGCATCCCTTGCCGCCGCAGAGGTAGCAGGTGACGTCCACTTCGGCTGATGGTTCGGTGAAGGGGAAAAAGCTTGGGCGGAACCGGAGTTTGACGTCGGTGCCGAACATCTGTTTGGCGAAGGAGTAGATGGTGGCTTTGAGGTCGGCGAAAGAGACCTTCTTGTCGATGTAGAGCCCTTCGAGCTGGTGGAAGACGCAGTAGCTTCGCGAGCTGATGGCTTCGTTGCGGTAGACCTTTCCTGGGCAGATCACCCGTATGGGCGGTTTCTGGTCGAGCATGACTCGTACCTGCACCGGGGAGGTGTGGGTTCTGAGGAGCACGTCGGAGCCGGGGTTGCCGCTGGTGACGAAAAAGGTGTCCT
>CAIRXW010000003.1 GCA_903882665.1 uncultured Chlorobiaceae bacterium
CAGGATTATGCAGGTGATGGATGCGATCAACAAGCGCTATGGAAGCGGTGCCGTGCGACTGGCGGCAGAGAACTCAGAGAGCTGGAAGCCTCATCAGGAGCGGCTTTCGGCAAGATACACGACACAGTGGGATGATATTATCGAGGTGACGGTGTAAACGTAAACCCGCTTCCAGGGTTAAATTTTAATCCAGCGTTCAAGTTTGTCGGATTTTCGGGCAGCCTGCATCACTTTCTGGATCATGAGCCCGTCAGGAAAGCCTGCGGCATCATGCAGCCTCTTCTCCTTGTTCTTGAGCGCCTTGACAATCCGGTGGGCCAGAAAAGCAAAGCCGACGGCGAAAATACCGTGAACGGCGAGGGACGACTGGCGGATTTTTTCCTGCAAAACGAGCTCGTCCCACGAGAGCATCGGTTCAACCAGTTTCCATCGGGGAGCATCAATCAGGCTGCGGCCCACCTTTGCTTCGTCATTGGCAACCTCCCACAACCGTCCGGCTCCATCGAGCCTGATGGTTTTGAGACTGCCAACAACTTCAAACGAAAACCAGGTGTAGGCACCAACAGTGGTGACATGCATCAAGGAAGAGCTTCCGAGGGCAACCGATGAGGGGCCGAACTTCATCATCATGGCAAAGTGGTCATCTGAGGTGACACGGCACGCCTTCCCCGACTTGTCGGGCCGAAAGGGAATACTCGTTGCAAGATTGCAGGAGACCTTCGAAATTTCGCCAATGAGGAAACGGTTCATGTCAATCAGGTGGGAGCCTATGGCTCCAAGGGCCCCTCCCCCTTTTTCGGCGTCACACCACCATGACCAGGGCATGTCAGGCCGATTGCGTGAAGCAAGGTTCACAACAGCACGCACTTCATACACTTTGCCAATCTCGCCGCCGTCTATCATCTGTTTCATGCAGCGAACCGCAGGGTGAAACCGGAGCTGATGGTCAATGAGTGCAAACCCGCGCGCTGTGGAGGCTACGCTGACCATATCGACAGCATCGGCAACATTGAGCGCAAAGGGTTTTTCGCAGAGCACACTTTTGCCGCTCTGGAGCACGCCGGTCACCATCTCCCGGTGCAGGCAGGTCGGCGTGGTGACGCAGACCAGGTCAAGATCGCAGTGGAGCATGTCGCGCCAGTCAGCGAAGCCCTTGCTGATATCAAACATCTTCATGAACTTCTGGCGATGCAGTTCGGTCGGGCTTGCCACGGCTGCAAGTTCTACATCCTCTATCAGTGAAAAGGCCGGGGCCTGGGCAATTCTCGACCAGCCACTTCCTATAAAGCCTATTTTTATTTTTTTTGTCATAAATTTTCACAAAAAAAGGGTGACCGAAATCACCCTTTGTAAGATTGCAACTGAAGTCAAATCATTCAACCAAGCTGTTGCGCCTTTGCAAGTCGGGCTTTCTCAATGTAGGTCTTTTGGATATCGCGCGAAACGTTGTATGCCTTTGAGAGGCTGTCGGAGCTCCAGAGCCTTGCGTCGAAGGCCATACAGATATTTCGGAGAAATGGAATGCCCGCTTCAGTTACCCTGACGCTCTTGTCGCCAAGAACAACAATGCCGTCGTTTTGCATGTCTTCGAGACGGTAGAGGGCTATGTCAAGCTCATCGGTGTAGAGCTTGGGATCTTCCCATGAGGTCTCCTGCTTGCACATCAGGTTGAGAATGTGGCGGCGAAGCACCAAATCTTCGTCGGTCAGCAAGTGGCCGCGGTGAAGCGGGAAGCGCCCTTCGTTGACGGCCTTTATATAGGATTCGTCGTCGCGCTCGTTCTGTGCAAATGCGTACCAGGTGTCGCTGATGGAGGATGAGCCGATCGCCAGCATCATCTGTGTGGTGTTTTCGGTATAGCCCATGAAGTTACGGTGCAGTGTGCCGTTTTTCGCGGCAATGTAGAGCGCGTCACCTTCAATGGCGAAATGGTCCATGCCAATTTCGTGGTAGCCGATGGATTCAAGCATGGCGCTTCCCTTGTCGTAGAGCTCCTGCTTGACATCGCCGACAGGCAAGTCTGATTCCTTGAACTTCCGCTGTCCTTCGTACATGTGCGGGTTGTGGCCGTATGCATAGAAAGCAAGACGGTCGGGCTTAAGCTCCATCACCTTTTGGATGGTGTCGGTGATGGTGGCCATCGTCTGCTTGGGCAGGCCGTAAACAAGGTCAAAATTGACTGAGGTAAAGCCGATTTCGCGAGCCAGGTCAACCTTTTCCTTGACCAGTTCGAATGACTGAAGACGGTTGATCTCCTGCTGCACAATCGGGTCAAAATCCTGTATACCGAAACTCATGCGGCGGAAGCCGACACTGTAGAGTGCTTCAAGGTGCTCCCTTGAGGTTGACTTGGGATTGGTCTCAAAGCTGAACATGTAGTTGTCCATCTTGTTGACATGCTTGCAGATACCATCTATGAGCCTGACAAGATTTTCAGGACTGAAGAAGGTTGGTGTGCCGCCGCCGATGTGCAGCTCCTTGACGTTGAGACGACCGGGGAAAACATCGATGTACATCTGCCACTCTTTGAGCAGTGCCTCAAGGTAGGGTGTCTCGTAGGAGTGATCCTGGGTGCGATGGGCGTTGCAGCCGCAGAAGTAGCAGTGGTTCTCACAGTAGGGAATGTGAATGTACAGACTGATTCCGGTGGTCTCGTTACTGTCGTTAAAACCCTTTACCATCGCCTCTTTCCACTGCTCCTGGGTAACACCGTCGGTGCTCCACGAGGGAATGGTAGGATAACTGGTGTAACGGGGGCCGGGATTGCTGTACTTTACTGCGAGATTGGTTGCCATTGTTATCTTTCCTCTGCAAGTATTATTTTTTTAAATTGGTTCTCGTGAAAATACATAAAACTCGGCAATTTCATAAATCATTAGCCCATAAACTGCCTTGAAATCCCTCTTCCCCAAGGCTCGCACTTTTGCACAACAGATATGTCGTCCCCGAAGGGATTTTTATCAAGACGCAACAACAATCGAAAGCCGTAGTTCCGCTCCTGAAGAGCTTGGATTCTCAAATCACATATTGACAAATTAATATCAACAGTGCCTTTCTATGAAACAAAAAACAGACGCTGATCAGAGGCCGGTTGTCGGCATCATCATGGGTTCCGATTCAGATTTCGACATCATGAAGGAGGCCGCAGAGGCCCTTGATGATTTCGGTATTGCCTCCGAGATCTCCGTTATATCAGCACACCGGACACCGCATGACCTCGAAGCCTATGCCACGTCAGCCATTGAGCGCGGCCTGAAGGTCATTATTGCCGGAGCTGGCGGAGCGGCGCACCTTCCGGGTGTTACTGCTGCGATGACCGTTCTGCCGGTTATTGGCGTGCCAATTTTCAGCAAAAAACTCAACGGTCAGGACTCGCTCTACTCCATCGTGCAGATGCCCGCCGGGATTCCTGTGGCGACGGTGGGCATCGACAATGCCCGGAATGCCGCCCTGCTTGCCGTCCAGATTCTTGCACTCTCTGATGAAGCGCTTATGGCGGCTATGCTTGAGTTCCGCAAAAAACTTGCAGACGCTTCCCGGCAGAAAACGGCCAAAATCCGCGAAAAGCTTCATGCAAAAAGCTGACTTCTGGATAGAGAGCCTCCAGCTCGCCCCCCATCCGGAAGGGGGATACTACCGCGAAACTTACAGGAGCGAGGGTTCGTACACGTTTTCCGATGCCACTCCGTTCAATGGCCCACGCGCTTATGCAACGGCCATCCATTATCTTCTTCAGGGTAGTGATTGCTCAAAACTGCACAAGATCCATTCCGACGAACTCTGGTTCTTTCATGCCGGTCATCCCCTGAAGGTGCATATTTTTCCGGGGGTCGGTAAAGCCTTCAACTTTACGCTCGGCCTCGAGCCCGGCAAGGGGCAATTGGTGCAGGGAGTCGTCCCTGGAGAGAGCTGGTTTGGCGCCTCCCTTGCTACTCCTGAAAACGGAAGCTACGCGCTGGTGAGCTGCGTGGTAGCGCCGGGCTTCGATTTTCGTGACTTCGCTTTTGCCGACAGAAACTCCCTGCTGCAAAAATTCCCCCGGCACACCGAAATAATTGAGCGCCTCACCTGACAAGAAACGGCATTACAATCGCACGCTCTGTTTCGGAATAGAAAAAAATGCAGCCAAAACAAACTGCATTGCACGAAAAACTGTTAAATAGCGTCATAAAGCTCAATGCATCGCTTTGGCATGCAAAAAAAAGAGTATACATTCACCCTTTTCACGGGAAAGGTAAAAACAAGGACATGAGAAAAAGGGTTGTGATTGTAGGTGGAGGATTTGCAGGACTGAATGCGGCCAGGATACTTGGCAATAAAAAGGATATTGAGGTCACCCTCATCGACCGGAAGAACTACCACCTCTTTCAGCCGCTGCTCTATCAGGTTGCCATGGCGGCACTTGGTGAGGGCGATATTGCCGCTCCGCTGCGGAACATGCTGGCAAACTTCCAGAACATCACGGTCTTCAAGGGTATTGTCGATCGCATTGATGTTGAGAATAAAACCGTCATAACCGATTTCAAAGATATCCCTTACGATTACCTGGTACTTGCCTGCGGTGTACAGCATCACTATTTCGGGCATAACGAATGGGAAGAGTTTGCGCCCGGACTTAAAACCCTTGCACAGGCCAAGGAGATTCGCCGTCGGGTGATGGAGGCTTATGAACGGGCTGAACGGACAACGGATTTCGTCGAGCGTAAAAAACTGCTCACCTTTGTTATTGTCGGAGGCGGGCCGACCGGGGTGGAGCTGGCGGGCTCAATTGGAGAAATGAGCCGGTACACGCTCTCAAGATTTTACAGAAACATTGACCCCAAGCTTACCCGTATTTTTATTGTTGAAGCGGCTCCGCGCATTCTTGGCTCTTTTTCTCCCGATCTTGCAAGCAAGGCGACCCGATCGCTTGAGAAACTCGGCGTGCAGGTCTGGACAAACAGTATGGTAAGCGATGTTGATGAAAACGGGGTACAAATCGGCAATGAACGCATCGAAGCGGCAACAGTGCTGTGGGCGGCTGGCGTCACCGCCATTGAGATTGGCAAAACAATGGCCGGGGTGGAGACCGACCGTATCGGACGCATCGTTGTCGGTGAAGATCTCAGCATACCAAATCATCCGGAAATCTTTGTCGGAGGTGACCTTGCGCACTTTGTTTCGGAAAACGGAACTCCCCTGCCGGGGCTCGCGCCTGTTGCCTTGCAGCAGGGACGGCTCATCGGCAAAAACATTTTGCTTGACGTGAAAACAAAGGCCAGAAAGCTCTTCCGCTACCGCGACAAAGGACAGATGGCTACCATCGGAAAAAACAAGGCTATTGTTGAATTCGGAAGCCTGAAGTTTGATGGTATTCTTGCCTGGTTTACCTGGCTTCTGGTACATATCTACTTTTTGACCAGCTTCCGTCATCGGGTCTTTGTGCTGCTGCAATGGGGATGGTCGTACTTCACCTTCAGCTATGGCGCCCGCCTGATTGTCAACCGGGAGTGGCGCTTCTATCCTGATGCTGACCCCTGCGCACTTCGGACAGAAAAGGAGGAAAAGGAGTGAAAAAAAAGAGCCTTATCGAGATTATTACTGGCCTGATTTTGGGAAGTACGTTTATCGGTATAGCCCTCTATCTCCTTTTTTTCCCTGATATCTCCCCTGCCGGAATGAAACAGGATCTCCGCCTTTATGCCCTGCTGACCGGCGCTTATGGTATCTGGCGCATTATCCGCGTCTGGCTTGCGTGGAAAGGAGCTGAAGAACATGTTTGAACGCATGACAATGTCACTGCTCGGACTCCGTTATCATGAATAGAGGAGTCAAGCAGATGTATAGCAACTTATAACGCATTTTTATTATACTCCATTAAAACGAGTTAGACTATAGTATATTTTGTTATAACGATAGAAAACAGAGCATGAAAAGAGTGGCTGTAAACCAGGAAACCGAACAGGAGCTTTTTTTTCACAATTATGCCCGGCTTCCCATTGCCGTAACGCATGGCGAAGGGGTCTGGCTCGTCAGCGATGACGGAACCCGTTATCTCGATATGATTTCGGGAATAGGCGTCAATGCCCTTGGTTATGGCGACCAGCGTCTGGTGGAGGCAATAAGCACTCAGGCGTCAAAGCTCATTCATGCCTCAAATCTTTTCATGATGGAGCCGCAGTTTGAGCTTGCCGCAAAACTGCTCTCACTCTCCGGTTTCTCCAAAGTTTTTTTTGCCAACAGCGGCACGGAAGCCATTGAGGCAGCCATCAAGATCGCCAGGAAATGGGCTGGACTATCGGGCGATAATGACAAAAAAGAGGTGCTCTCACTGAGCAACTGTTTCCACGGCAGAACGTACGGTGCCCTGTCGCTGACCGCAAAAGCAAAATACAGCGACGGTTTCGATCCGCTCCTTCCCGGCACAGGCATGATTGCCTTTAACGACATTGCTGACCTTGAAGCAAAGGTTTCTGACAAAACTGCCGCTGTTTTTATTGAGGTGGTGCAGGGCGAGGGTGGCATTCACCGCGTGTCGCAACTTTTTATTGACCGGCTGAAAGAGCTTCGGGAGCGCTTCAACTTCCTCATCATCGCCGATGAAATTCAGTCGGGATGCGGAAGAACCGGTACTTTTTTCAGCTATACGCCGCTCGATGCCGATCCCGATCTGGTCTGCCTGGCCAAACCGCTTGGTGGCGGCCTCCCCCTCTCTGCCGTTATCGGGAGCGAAAAGGTTGCTGATGTGTTGACCTACGGCAACCACGGCACCACTTTTGGAGGCAACCCGGTGGCGTGCGCCGCAGGAATTGCCATGATCAAGGCGATTGAAGAGGACAATCTGATGACGCACGCCCTGGAAATTGGCACCTTTATCAATGATGCGGTGCAAAAACTGGCAGCAAAACATCCGCAGATTCTTGAGATACGCCAGTATGGCCTGATGGTGGGCATCACGGTCGACAAAGAGGCAAAACCGTACGTCGGCAAAGCGCTGCAAAAGCATGTACTCATCAATGCCACCAGCGTTAACGTTATCCGCCTTCTTCCACCCCTGACCATCAGCCTGGAAGAGGCTCAACACTGTATCACTGTACTTGATGAAATCTTTACCGAAGAAACAGAAGAACAAACAAGAGCAGAACAAAGCTGCTGAAATAGCCGCCACAATGCCCCTCGAAGCAGTCAACTACATCATGATTGCCCTCGGGGCTCTGGTAATTGCCGCAAGCTACTGGGGAATGTACCTGGAACGGGAAGTTGACGGATTTTTCACTCTTTTCATAAGCCCCGTAACCCTTATCGGGGCTTATCTCTGGGTTGCCTTTGGCGTGCTCTACCGCCCAAACCGCGATAAAAAGCAACCCGGTCAGTCGAGCTGAAAACGGATCGGAACGGTGAACCAAACCTTTATGGGGTTCCCGTTCTGAATGCCGGGATAGTATCTTGATTCCATGACGGACTTGAGGGCAACGGCATCGAATATTTCACAGTCAGCCGGGATGCGCTTCATAACCTTTGCCTTGATAGGGCGACCATCTTCACCAATAAGGACACTGACAAAGACCTTTCCGGTAATGCCGGCAGTTCTTGCCATCTCAGGATAGGCGGGTTTTTTCTGGTCCAGAAAGCCAGGCATTTTTTCACAGGGCACAAAGAGCGGCACCTCATCACCCGGAGAGCCGCTTCCGCTTCCTGAGCCTGACTGTATCGCCTGTTTCAGCTCTTTCTGCGTAGCAAGAGTCTGCTGCGCAGGCGCTTCCTCCTTACTGACCTGCTTGATTTTGCCGACATTGGGCGGAGCCGCAACCGCCGGAGAGGACGGAGTGACCGGAACCGGTTCCGGGATATCAAGCGGAGGCGGGGGCGGAAGCTGCGTTACACTGGTCACCACTTCATAACACTCAATCATGGGTTTATCATCCTTGCCAAACAAACCGGTCAATGAAACAAGTTTCTGCCAGTTGGCCGTGACAAGCCAGAACATGCCAAGAAGCACGATGGCTGTAATGACTCCGTGACTGAGAAAAAGATGTGCCTGACGGCGAAGAACAAGATTGCCATACGACAACTGCCGTAAACGGTCGGTATCAAGAAACTCCTCCTGGAAAGACCATGAAAGGGCTTTCCTGCGAGCATCATGATGCATGTTATCAAATTTTGAAGACACCTGAACGAACTCCTTTTCTGATTCCTCTCCCGAATTAAATAGCCCTTTGTATTTCGACTGCATCCTGATCCGTATAGTCATCCAGACTGAACCGGTCGATTTTCATGAGGTTCAGTTCGTCAATAATATCAACCAGATGTTTGTACTTCGCCTTTTCGCTGATCTTGACAACAATGACCAGTTTTGCATTTGCCGCCGTCTGCTGCCTGATGAGCTGGCGCAACTCGCTGCTCAAGGCCAACTGGTGGCTGTCGCGGGGATCGTAGAGAGCAATTTTCCGGGGAGTTTCTTTGCCCAGCGAGCAATAGACCATGACGTTATCGGCAACCCTGAGTGTCATCACGTTCGACTCGGCAACCTTCACTTCAGCCCTTTCCGGTGGAATATTGATCTCCATCGTATTGGATTTTGAAAAGGTTGTGGTCAGCATGAAAAAGGTCAGCAGAAGAAATGCCACATCAACCATCGGCGTCATGTCGAGATGAAACCCGATCCTTTTTGAATGCTTTCTCCCTTTTTTTTGAGAACGGCGTCCACTTGGAGAATCAACAATACCCATCAGCGAACCTCCCTTTCAAGCACGGTAATGAGGTTGAAGGTGAGCATGTTTGCCTTTTTGTAAACCTTGATGACATGGTTCACGGCGTCAAAACCTGCATTGGCATCAGCGCGTATCACCGGACGAAGCTTCTGGTCGGCAAAGCGCGCCATGACAACAAACCGGTCGAGTTCATCGCGTTCAACCCGGAAATTTTCGGCAAGCTTGAATTTTTTCAGGGAATCCGCAACGGCGATCGAACTGAGCCCTGCTTTCTGAAGCTTGGGTTTGACCACGGAATTAAAAATTTTTATCCTCGACTGCTGTGAGGAGACCCCCATAAAAAAGGAGTTGTCGCCACCGACCGTCACCGTCAAAACATCTGACTCGGGAAGCTTCACCTCCGAGTGAGACGAGGGAAGATCGATCTTGACAACCTCGGGAGGACGAAACTTGGTGGTCAGCATGAAAAAGGTCAACAGAAGAAATGCGACGTCCACCATCGGCGTCATATCGATCCGGAACCCGACCCGTTTAGCCTTTATTCTCGACATCAGCGTTTATTCCGGTTTACCGGTTCCGAGAGTCTGTATAATGTAAAAGGCCGCTTCATCAATCATGTAGCTGAAACGGTCAACCCTGCTGGTAAAGATATTATAGGTGACAATGCCCATGATGCCGCCAAGAATGCCGATAGCGGTATTAAAGAGCGCCTCGGAGATACCAAGCGAAAGTTGTACGGCATCAGGAGCACCACTGGTCGCCATGGCCGCAAAGGCACGGATCATGCCAAGCGTTGTTCCAAGAAGACCGACCATGGTGGATATGGAGGCTATGGTGGATATGGCTACAAGGTTTTTTTCGAGCAGCGGCATCTCCATGACCGTGGCCTCCTCGACAGCCTTTTCCATATCACTGATCTTTTTTTCGCGGTCAGTAACGTTATAGGAGACAAGCATTTTATAGCGGTGAAG
The DNA here is from genome assembly GCA_903882665.1 of uncultured Chlorobiaceae bacterium. Classification (GTDB taxonomy): domain Bacteria; phylum Bacteroidota; class Chlorobiia; order Chlorobiales; family Chlorobiaceae; genus Chlorobium. The sequence continues at coordinate 9,662 of CAIRXW010000003.1, forward strand.
CACTGAGCGCAGAACAGCGGCAAGAGAGCTTTGATGATCGTCACACTTGGCAATGGCCTTATCAATAGCGCCGTTGTCGATATCCTGTTTGAGGCTCCGCACAAATTCCGGAATATTTCCCTTTCCAGCAGCTTTGTTCAGGGCAATGATCCGTTCGACGATATAGGCAACCAGCATCAAAATAAGCGCCATAAGCACGGAAACAACCGGACCGCCTTTCCATATAGCATGGAAGATCGACTCCGGCGGAGTAGTGCCCATCCAGACATAGAAGCCCAGAGAGACCGCGTAGGTTACTGCAATGAGTATCCCCGTAAAAAAACCCTGTTTCATAGACTCTTATTTTTTTTGACTATTCTTATAGGTAAACGACGCGTTATGAACCACTCTGCAATTTGCTATACTGTGATGCTGATTTGAACGCACATAAAGCCGCCACACAAGGATGAATGGAAACCCGGCACCCGGTACTGAGCCTCCAAAAAATGAAACGGCGAAACCCGGTAAAGATTTCAGGCATATCAAGGTTGAAGTTAGTAAATAAGCTGGCAATTTTTCAACAGTAATCAATCATTCAAGGAAAAAAAGCACGTGTTCCTGCAACAATATTTCATACAAACAGGCGCATGATACCTCCCGCAATTGTTGACGAGGTGCGCCAGACGGCTGACATTGTTGAGGTTATCTCTGATTACCTGAAACTTCAGCCTTCGGGGCGCAACTACAAGGCACTATCTCCCTTTACGGTGGAGAAAACCCCCTCATTTTTTGTTTTTCCGGACAATCAAATCTACAAGTGCTTTTCAACCGGCAAGGCAGGCAACATCTTCTCCTTTGTCATGGAGATGGAAAAGCTCTCCTTTCCGGAAGCGGTTGAACTGGTTGCCCGTCGATCAGGATTCGACCTCACCCGCTTTACCGAAAAAAAAGAGCCCAGGTCGGCACATGAAGAGAGCTTGACCGAAACCCTCCGCTGGGCGGCAAAGTTTTTTTATGGGAAACTGGCCAGCGGTGAAGGAAAAGCCGGTTATTCCTACCTGACAACTGAGCGGGGGCTGACGGAAATAACGATCAAGAGCTTCGGTCTCGGTTATGCACCCGATGCATGGGATCATCTCTTTACCGAAGCAAAACGGGCAGGCATAGCACAGGAGCATTTGGTTGATCTCGGGCTCATAACAGCAAAAAAACAGGGAAACTCATGGTATGACACCTTTCGCAACAGGGTGATCTTTCCCATTTTTTCAGTTGGCGGCCAGGTCGTCGGCTTTGGAGGGCGCACCCTTGAGAAGGATAGTCAAACGCCAAAATACCTCAATTCACAGGAGAGCAAACTCTTTGAAAAATCAAAACTTCTCTATGGACTTCACTCGGCCAAAAACGAGATCCGGCGAAAAGAAACCGCTATACTTGTTGAAGGGTACATGGATGTTCTGGCCCTGCACCAGGCAGGCTTGACCAATGCTGTAGCCTCGTGCGGCACCTCACTGACCCGCTACCAGGCAAAAATTTTGACCCGTTACACCAGCCGCGTGCTCTTCATGTATGATGCCGACCCTGCTGGTCAAAAGTCAATGATGAGCGGAATCGATATCCTTCTTGCTGAAAACCTCACACCCTTCGTTATCATGCTTCCAAAAGGTGACGATCCCGACAGTTTTGTGCGTCGTGAAGGAGGTCAACAATTTCTGCAGTTCGCTGAAGAGAAGATGCTTTCGTTTCTGGATTTTCAGATCCGTTTCTTCATGGAAGCGGGTAATTTTGAGCAGCCAGAGATAAAATCAAAAGCGATCAGGACAATGGTACAGACGATTGCCCTGATCCCCGACCATATCCGCCAGGAACTCTATCTGCAGGAACTGTCAAAAAAACTTGATATCACCCTCCTCGCTCTCAAGGAGCTTCTTGGAAGCAAAGAGGCCGAAGAGGAAAAGAAGAGATCGGCGGCCGAAAGCCGGCGAGATGTTCCTCCGCCACAAAAGCCTGACGCAGAGCTCTCCGTACTCGAAAAAACTTTTTTGAAATCGCTGCTTGAAAGCACCTTGTATGGAAATACCGTGCTGGAATTTGCCGCTTCACATGAAGAGATGCTGGAGTTGCCACACCGGGTGGCGCAGCAGATTTTTGCGCATCTGATCCACCGCTACCAGTCCATTGCCGGCAATCCTGAAGAGAAGATAGACATTACGACGGAGATAGGTTTGTTCAGCCATCCTGAATCAAGGGATCTTGCATTCAGCTTGCTGATTGATCAGCCCGTCAGTAAAAAGTGGCTCGAACAATCCAATGTTCACGCCGATAATGCGAAACGGTGCCTTGCGATGTTCCTTGACGCGTTCAAAAACCTTATTCTTGAACCGCTGGTCAGTCAGAAAAACCAGCTCACCGAAAGCATCCGTCTTGAAAACGATACCGAGCGCGAAATTGAGCTTTTGAGGGAAAAAATCATTCTTGATAAAAAAATCCAGAAAACCTCCCGTGATCTCAAAAAGATGATAACAACCATTCTTGAAAACAGTTGAGTGATCCTTTTGCCCGATTCTCCCCGCACCGTTCAGATACGGGGAGTGTGGTCAAACAGGTTACACGCTGTACCCTTCGATAGGATTACGCAGGCAAAGCGCCTTGATCTCCTCACGGACAGTGCGACAAACCTCCTGGGCATCAGCCTTTTCAGCAGACAAGATAACCCTGTCGATAAGCTCTGCGATAAGGGTGCTGTCGGCCTCCTGCATCCCTCTTGTCGTCATGGCGGGAGTGCCGATCCGGATGCCGCTCGTCACAAAGGGCGACTTGTCGTCAAAAGGCACCATGTTCTTGTTGACGGTTATGCCTGCCGCGTGCAGCAGGTTCTCGGCAACCTTGCCGGTAACGTTCTTGTTGCGCAAGTCAAGCAGCATGAGGTGGTTTTTGGTGCCACCACTGACAATATTGTAGTCAAGAGCCATAAACTTTGCCGCCATCGCTGCAGCATTTTTGATGACCTGGGCCGCATAGTCGCGGAAAGCAGGCTGAAGCGCCTCACCGAAAGCTACCGCCTTGCCGGCGATGATGTGCATGAGGGGGCCACCCTGAATGCCCGGCATCACTTCAGCATCCATCACCTCAGACATCATTTTCAGCCGTGAACCGCTCTTCGTCTTGATGGTAATACCCATGGGATTTTCGAAATCGGAGCCCATCATAATCATGCCGCCCCTCGGACCGCGAAGGGTCTTGTGGGTCGTGGTGGTCACAAAATGGCAGTGCGGGATGGGGTCGCCCAGAAAACCGGCAGCAATCAACCCGGCAGGATGAGCGATATCAGCCATCAAAAAGGCACCGACCTTGTCGGCAATTGCCCTGAATGCCTTGACATCAAAACCCTGTGAATAGGCACTTGCACCGCAGATAATAAGTTTCGGACGAACCTGCAGGGCAAGCTCCTCAACCTTGTTCATGTCAATGCAACCCGTCTGGCGATCGACACCATAGGAGTGCGCTTCGAACATCTGGCCGGAAAAATTGACCGAGCTGCCGTGGGTCAGATGGCCTCCGTGCGACAAATCAAGCCCCATGATACGGTCGCCGGGTTTGAGTACAGCAAAAAGAACCGCCATGTTGGCACTTGAACCGGAGTGGGGCTGCACGTTGACATAGTCGCAGCCAAAAAGCTTTTTGGCCCGGTCGCGAGCGAGGTTTTCGGCCACATCCACATATTCGCAACCGCCATAATAGCGCTTGCCAGGGTACCCTTCGGCATATTTATTGGTCATCACCGATCCGCACGCCTGCATGACCGCACGGCTGGTGAAGTTTTCAGAAGCGATCAGTTCAAGCGTTTCGGTCTGCCGCACCATTTCGCTGGCAATTGCATCAAAAAGCTCTTTATCCTGCACTTGAAGGATATCGGTATCCATCGTCTCTCATTCCTTTTCCTGACGGAAGTTTACGGGTTGGTTGGTGTTTTTTCAAAATGAGCGCTCTCTGCCGTGCATGAACAGCCAAGTATATGGCCAAGCTTGTCGCGCTTTGTGTCGAGATAGAGTTGATTCATGGGGTTTGAGGCAATTTCAAGCGGAATACGCTCAACAATTTCAAGGCCGTACCCCTCAAGACCGACCACTTTTTTCGGATTATTGGTCATCAGCTTCATTTTGCGCACACCAAGATCCTTGAGAATCTGTGCTCCAATGCCATAGTCGCGCAGATCGGCTTTGAAACCAAGCTGTTCATTGGCCTCGACCGTATCAAACCCTTCGTCCTGAAGGTTATAGGCTTTCAGTTTATTGATCAGGCCAATACCCCGTCCCTCCTGCATCAGATAAACCAGCACACCGCGTCCCTCTTGTTCAATCATGCTGAGCGCAGAAGCGAGCTGATTGCCACAATCGCAACGCAGGGAGGCAAAGGTGTCGCCGGTAGCACATTGCGAATGAACCCTGACAAGAACCGGCTCGTCTGTGGTAACATCCCCCTTCACAAGAGCTATATGGTTCTGCTGGTCGGTAAACGATTCGTAGGCGATCAGCCTGAACTCCCCGTACACGGTCGGCAGTCTCGATTCAACCGCCCGGTGCACCAGTTTATTGCGCTGCATCTGCCAGGCAACAAGTGACTTGATGGTAATAAGCTTCAGGCCGTACTTTGCCTTCAGCTTGATCAGTTCGGGAAGCCTTGCCATGCTGCCATCATCATTGAGAATCTCGCAGAGCAATCCGACCGGACTGCAACCCGCAAGACGGGCAAGATCAACCGCAGCTTCTGTATGGCCAACACGCCTGAGAACACCACCATCCATCGCCCGAAGTGGAAAGATATGACCGGGACGGGAAAAATCGTCGGCTGTAGAAGCGAGATCACCAAGCATCTTGATGGTCATGAACCTGTCGTAAACCGAAATACCGGTAGTGACACCCTCGGCAATCGCATCAACCGAGACGGTAAAGTTGGTCTCGTGCTGGGAGGTGTTTCTCTGCACCATCGGATCAAGCTGCAACTCCCTGGCCCGCTCCATGGTAACCGCAACACAAAGAAGACCCCGCGCCTCCTTCGTGATAAAATTTATCATATCATAGCTCACGCGGTCGGCAGCACCAATAAAATCGCCCTCATCCTCACGATCCTCGTCATCAATTACAATGACCAGTTTTCCCAGGCGAATATCCTCAAGCGCAGCATCAATCGTATCGAAATTCTTTTTAACCATACCCCTTTATTACACCTTTTTGCAAGACAGAAAAGAGACGAAGAGATGGTAATGTAAAAAAAATCCTGAACCATTTTCATGAGGCAAAAAAAGAAGCCTCGCGAGGCGCAATCCGATGCTTTGAGAAGCATGGGCATTTTTGTATACTGGAACGGTTTTCATATAAAGAGGTGAATTACCACCTTTACACAGCTCTGCCCTGAAGCACCTTAAACCTGATCAAAATTGCATGACCATTCAAGCTTCCGACCTGACGCAGGAGGTTACTGACCTTTCCAGAAAATTCCCGAAAGAGTGGCTTTTGAGGGCCAAACAGAACGGATTTTCCGATTTTCAGCTTGCTACTATATTTAATACTGCAGAGCCCTCCATAAGGGCGCTTAGAAGAGCGTACGGCATTGAATCAGTCTTTAAAACCGTCGATACCTGTGCGGCAGAATTTGATGCAAAAACGCCCTATCACTACTCAACATACGAAGAAGAGAACGAGTCGGTCTCTTCTGACCGGAAAAAAGTCATTATTCTCGGAGGCGGCCCGAACCGGATCGGCCAGGGAATAGAGTTTGACTACTGTTGTGTGCAGGCTGTCTTCGCCCTCAGGGAGGCTGGCTATGAAACGATCATGGTCAACTGTAATCCCGAAACGGTTTCGACCGATTACGATATAGCCGACAAACTCTACTTTGAACCGCTTACCTTTGAAGACACCATCCGCATCATCGAGCATGAAAAGCCTCTCGGTGTTATTGTCAGCTTTGGAGGCCAGACGCCACTGAAACTCTCTGCAAAACTGCATGAGGCTGGCGTCACCATTCTCGGCACCTCCTCAAAAGGGATCGATCTGGCGGAAGACCGCAAGAAATTTGGTGCGCTGCTTGAAGAGCTCGATATTCCCCATCCTGAATACGGAACAGCCATCAGTTTTGATGAGGCTCGCGATATCACCAAAAGAATCGGCTACCCAGCCCTGGTTCGACCAAGCTACGTGCTTGGCGGACGGGCCATGAAAATTGTCTACAACGATGACTCGCTCAAAGAGTATATCGACCAGGCGCTCTTTATTACCGAAAAATATCCGCTGCTTATCGACCGTTTTCTTGAAACCGCCGTTGAGTTCGACATTGATGCCCTTGCCGACACTACGGACTGCGTTATCAGCGGCATCATGCAGCATGTTGAGGCCGCAGGCATTCACAGCGGCGACTCTACCTCGATTTTGCCCTACTACGACATCAGCCCGAAGGTCATCGCAACCATGAAGGCCTATACCCGCACACTGGCCAAAAACCTGAAGGTTGTCGGCCTGATGAACATTCAGTATGCCGTGCAGAATGAGAGCGTCTATGTGATTGAGGTCAATCCGAGAGCCAGCCGTACCGTTCCGTTTGTCGGCAAAGCCACGGCGATTCCGGTTGTAAAAATTGCCACACGCATCATGCTTGGTGAAAAGCTCAGCGACCTGCGCAAGGAATATGACCTGAAGGATTGCGACGAACTTGGCATGAAGCACATGGCCATCAAGGAACCGGTCTTCCCCTTCTCCAAGTTTGTCAAATCAGGGGTCTACCTTGGCCCCGAAATGCGTTCAACCGGCGAAGCCATGAGCCTTGCCGATGAATTTCCGGAAGCCTTTGCCAAGGCCTATCAGGCGGCAAACATGCATCTTCCCCTCTCCGGCGCGGTCTTTATCAGCGTCAACGATCTGGATAAAAATCCGCGCATTCTTGCTATTGCCAAAGCGCTCTACCGCATGGACTTTGATCTGGTTGCCACGGCCGGAACCCACAGCTTCCTGACCAGGAACGGCATTGAATGCAAGAAGGTCTTCAAGGTAGGCGAAGAGGGACGCCCGAACATTTTCGACATCATCAAACACGGCAAGATCAACTTTGTCATCAACACGCCAAGGGGTGAAAAAGCGCTGCACGATGAAGAGGCAATAGGAGCGGCATCAGTGCTGAGCAACGTTCCCTTTGTCACCACCATCGAAGCCGCAGAGGCATCGGTACAGGCTATCGACTGCATCCGCCACCAGGAGTTCGGAGTCAAGAGTCTTCAGGAGTACGCCTCCTACCGCAACAAATAGAGGGCGAACAATAGATATCAATGCGCCTCCGTCAAAAGAGGCGCCACAAATAAAAGGTTGACCATGCAGGTAACACACCAGAAACATCTCGACGAGTCGATACAACTTGAACTGAACCTTGCAACGCTCTACACCATCTTTAATGATGCTTTTGCGGAAGATGAAGATTTCTGGTGGGAGCTGGCCATGGAGGAGAGAGGGCACGCCGCCCTGCTCCAGCAGGAAAAGAAACAGCCCCAGCAAAGCGAGTTCTTTCCGGAAAACCTGTTAGCCAAAGACTTGCAATCCCTCGTTGATACCAACACAAGAATTGCGCAACTGATCAGCAAGTACAAAGAGCATGTGCCCTCAAGAGGCGATGCACTGAAAACGGCACATGATCTTGAAATGGCGGCTGGAGAATCCCATTACCAGCATTTTCTCGACAGCCCCACAAACTCCCCTGCCGCAAATATTTTCAAACAGCTCAACCAGGAAGATGGCGATCATGCCGCAAGAATCCTTCAATACATGCAGAAAAACCTTATTGCGTAAGAGCGCCCGTCTCTCTTTTCAGGTAAGCGTGACGAACTTTTGATCACAATTTCCCTGCCCGTCAATCAGTAGTTCACTGTAGCGCTGCGGAGTGTAACGGAAACTGCCTCCATTGACAAAGGTTATTCCCTGAGCCGTGTAAAACTGAAAACGGTGGAAATGACCATGCAGTACCAACTTTGCATCCATAGCATTCATGAGGGAGAGAAACTCTTCACGGTTTTTCAGCTCCATGGTCCAGTCAAAAGCCTGATCGATCAGAGAGTCAGTTCCATAGACCCTGTAGGCATGATGGCAGAGTCCGATGACAAAACACCCTCTCAAAGAGGCCAGCACACTTTCACGACCGAGGGCACGCAACTGTCCGGGGCTGATAACACCTCTGGCTCCCAGTGGATTATCGGCAGGATACCAGGGATAGACCGAATTAAGTGCGACAAAAGCGATCTTCAACGAAGGATAGTTTATGATCTTGACAAAGGGAAATGCCGCATTCCCCCTCTTCTCACCAGTTATCAGCTCCTCAAAAAACAGGCAAAACTCTGCCAGCTTGCGCTCAAAAACTTTTTTCCTGACCGACTGAAGAGGGTTCAGTGCATTATAAAAGCGCATCTCCTCTTCAAGATTGATCAGATCGTGGTTACCGACAATAACGGTCGTCTTTTCCCAATGATACAAACCGTGGCTCTCCAGTTTTTCCCGGACAATACGCCAGTCCGCCTGGTCAGCATTGTTGCTCAGATCCCCTGAAATGACAAGATGATCGAACCCTGCTGTATTGAAATGGGCAAGCAGACGATCAAAGTCCTGGAGCTGACGGCGATCCTGTCTACCGGAAAAATGAAGATCCGATATATGCGCTATTTTTAGAGGTACTGTAATCAATTTATTTTGGCTTGCGATTTTAAATTCTAAAACAGTAAATTGGCACTACGTTTTCAACCCGGCATTAACCAACCTGCCACAAAGAGCATCAAGATTATTGCCTTTCTTTAAACCTGCTGATACAATGGCAAATACCTTCCATTATCAACTATGCAAAACAAAATAACATCCCTTAAAGAACTGTCAAGAAATCTCTGGTGGTCATGGGATACTGAAGCGAAACAAATTTTCGAAGAGCTCTCTCCCCTCCTCTGGGAAAGGAATAATCATAACCCTGTTGAACTGTTACAGCACATCTCCAATGATGAGCTGCAGGCCCGATGTCAGTTCGAATATGGCAAAAAAATAGATACGGTCTATTCACGTTTTACCGCCTACCTGAACGAAAAGGAGACCTGGGCGGCAAAAAACGCTCCTGAACTGGTAAAAAAACCGGTGGCCTATTTCAGTGCAGAGTTCGGTATTCATGAAAGTGTAAGAATTTATTCCGGTGGACTCGGTGTTCTTGCAGGAGACCACCTGAAATCAGCCAGTGATCTGGGTATCAACTTTATTGGCATCACCCTGTTTTACAAAGAGGGCTACTTCCGCCAGTACCTCAATCACGATGGATGGCAGATGGAAAACTATCCCCTTCAAAATCCTGAAAGCCTTCCCATAGAAAAAGTGACCGATGCTGACGGCAATGACCTGATCATTTCGGTCAATATAGCACAAAGTGAAGTTTTTGCACAGGCATGGCGCCTCAAGGTTGGCCGCGCTACGCTTTATCTGCTCGACACCAATATTGCAACCAATGAACCCCACTACCGCGACATCTGTTGTCGGGTCTATGGCGGTGACCAGAATATGCGCATCAACCAGGAGATTCTGCTCGGTATCGGCGGAGTTAAGCTTCTTGACCAGCTTGGCGCAGAGCCAACGGTCTATCACATGAACGAAGGTCACTCAGCATTTCTGACACTTGAGCTTCTTGCCAAAGAGCTTGCCAAAGGAGTTTCGGAAACAGATGCAATGGCAAGTGTCCGCTCACGTTGCGTCTTCACCACACACACACCGGTTCCTGCCGGTCATGACCGCTTCTCGAGGGATATGATGCACTACACCTTTGACAGGTATCTTACTGCGATCGGCATGAACTTCGATGACCTGATGAGGCTTGGCTCTGAAGACAAAAACAATATCTACGGCCTCTTCACCATGACGGTACTTGCGCTGAACCTTTCACGCTCGGCAAACGGTGTCTCAAAACTGCACGGAGAGGTCTCACGCGTCATGTGGCAAAACCTCTATACCGGCAAGAGTGTAGATGAGGTACCCATCGGCCACATCACCAACGGTGTGCACGCAAGCAGCTGGACCTGTGGCCAGACCGACCTGTTCTGGAAAAAATTTGCAGTCAGCGTTGACGAGATGTCGCTCTCACGCGAAGCCGCTGAAGCTGTTCTGGCAAAAGTGACCGACCGCGAACTCTGGTCGCTCCGTTACAGCCTGAAACGTAACCTTATCGACTTCATTGACCGCTATCTGGCAAACCAGCTTTTTCACCAGCATATCAATTCGTACCAAAACGAATACGATACCCTGAGATCGGCAGAAAACACCTTCTCTCCCGACGTGCTGACCATAGGCTTCGCAAGACGTTTTGCTACCTACAAGCGCGCACCGCTGATTTTCAGGGATCTTGACCGCCTCGACAGAATCATCAATCATGCAACCATGCCGTTGCAGATCGTTTTTGCCGGTAAGGCCCATCCGCATGACGATGCGGGCAAAGATTATATCCGCCAGATTGTCCAGCACTCCCGCAGGCCTCAGTTCAGCGGCAAGGTTATTTTTCTTGAGAACTACAACCTTGGCGTTGCAAAACGGATGGTTTCGGGCGTTGATGTCTGGCTGAACACCCCGGTAAGGCCAATGGAAGCAAGCGGCACATCAGGCGAAAAAACCGTGCTCCACGGCGGCCTGAATTTTAGTGTCCTTGATGGCTGGTGGCCTGAAGCCTATAATGGCGAAAACGGCTTTTCCATCGCTAACGGTGAATGCTTTGAAAATCATGAGGAGCAGGACAGTTTCGATGCGGAAAAAATGTACAGTACTCTGGAAAACCAGATCATACCAGCATTTTACGAGCGCAACGAAGAGAATATCCCTGTGCAGTGGATCAAAAAAATCCGTAACGCCATTGCCACCATTGCACCCGAATACAATACCCACAGAATGGTGCGTGACTATGCAACCAAATACTATCTGAACAAGTAAGGTAATCGAGGCTCTGTTCTGCATCTCCTTGTTTATTCCTGATTGGCGCGTGCCAATCAGGAATAAATTTGCTGCCACCCTCTCTCAAGCACACCGCCATGAGCCAAAACAATATCCCCAACACTCCGCCCTTTGCCGCACTCTCTTTGGGCCGGGGACTTGATCTCAAATCACCGGTACTCCTTGCCTCAGGCACCGTCTCTTATGGCGAAGAGCTCAGTCAACTCTGCGACCTTTCCAAAATCGGCGGCATAGTCACCAAGGCAATTTCTCTCGAACCAAGAGCAGGTAATCTCCCACAGCGCATCGCCGAAACGCCATCAGGCATGATCAACGCGATCGGACTGGCCAATGTGGGAGTAGAGCGCTTCATTGCTGAAAAAGTGCCCTTTCTCCGCCAACTTGATACTGCGGTCATCGTCAATATTGCCGGACGTTCAATCGACGACTACTGTGAAGTCGTTGCACAGCTTGACAAGGTTGAGGGGCTCAGTGCCTACGAAATCAACCTCTCGTGCCCGAACGTCAAGGGGGAGTGCATGATTATGGGGGTGAACCGTGAGGCCACCTTTGAAATTGTCTCGGAATTGCGCCGGATTACCAACAGGCACCTCATGATCAAACTGACGCCGAACGTCACCTCCATCAGTTCCATCGCCCTTGCGGCCCAGGAGGCTGGCGCAGACTCCCTCTCGCTCATCAACACGGTGGTCGGTATGGCCATTAATTATAAAACCCGCAAGCCTCTGCTGAAGAACATTACGGGAGGACTTTCCGGTCCGGCAATCAAGCCGATTGCCCTTGCAAAAGTGTGGGAGGTTTTCAAGGCCGTTGACATTCCGATTGTCGGCATGGGTGGCATTGCGGGATTCGAGGACGCCATGGAGTTCCTCCTCGCAGGCTCACGCGCCATACAGATTGGTACCATGAACTTTGTCTATCCTGATATCGGCGAAAAGGTGGCCACCGCCATTGAAAACTTCTTCTCGGCACCGGGCGCAATCCCACTCAGCGAGTACACCGGAAGTCTTCTTGTCGATTAACCCGGTCGTCCCAACGATCCCCGTTTATTCGAAAAGTATCTCTTTGTACGCGGTACTGTTTTTTTCAAGCCCGGACCCCGGTACTCCCTGATAGCCCGATTATGGGAGAGAGAGGAGGAGTTGGTGAGTTGCGCAATAATCCGGGATTCCGATTCCCGGACATCCACATCCGACGGTCCCACATCCGACATAAGCTTGACAAGAAGCGGAGCACATTCGAAGGTGATAAAGAGAAGCGTGATAAACAAAACCGCATTGGCCGAGGATCGGCTCACATCATTTGACGCATGGGTAAGCTCACCGAGTGCCCAGTTCCGGTCGGCAAAACCTGCATCAGAGGCTTTCCTGTCGAGCAATGCATCACTCAACATCATCTGATTGTTGATACCCTCTGCAGCTTTCTGACGATTCATATACTCCTGAAGCCCTGCCAGGCGGGCGGCAAGAAATTCAAGCCTTGCCTGTTTAGCCATCACGACCTGCTCCTTGTTTTTGGCATAGGTGCCATATCCCTCAAAACCGGAGGTTGTTGCCGTTCGGGAACCGAACACTTCCTGCTTCAATTCCTCGCGCAGGCGGTTCACTTCGCTGCTCAACGCGTCGTACTCATCCTGGCAGGTTTTAATCTGTGACAGTTCAAATGCGTATTTCTCGTCGAAAGAGATCTTCACCTTCTCTATCCGCTCCTTCTGCTCGGAAAGGTAACGGAGTTGCAACTGTCCATGGATCTCCTTGTCAAAAATTTTCAGTTCAAGTGGGCGAGCAATAACAATCGCAATCAGGACAGCAAAAACCATTCTTGGAGATGCCTGGTAAAACTGCTTCATCCCCCTTGATGTTTTCTTGATACTCGAAACGATATAGCGGTCAAGATTGAAGATTGCCATACCCCAGATCATTCCGAACAGCACTGCCCAAAACCAGGCGGCAGAGGTACCGGAAAAAACAAAATAGAGTGCATAACCACCTGATAACCCGGCAAAAAATGCCGTAAAAAATATGGTCGCCCCGATACCAAGATATTTACTGTGCTCGGTAGGGTATTTTTCAATCATTGCAACCGGAGTGCCGGCACATACCCAGAAAAAATGCTGCAGTTGTGAAAAGGTCATGCCGGTAGCTTTATTTCCTCTGGCAAAAAAAATCCTGAATAAACACTTTTTTTCAATTTAAAACCTCACGGCAAAACAAGCAAAAGGAAAAAGTCCGCTTTTTCTCCCTGATTTTTCCTGACCTGTAGTATGCCGGATTCTGTTTATTCCCGATTTATTCTATCTTTGATACCTTCATATATAACCCTTTAAACCTGAATGACCATGCGTATTGGAATTGGAATTGATGTGCATCCTTTTGCAGAAGGTCGGGAACTGGTAATCGGTGGCGTTCATATCCCCGGACATAACGGTCTCGACGGCCACAGCGATGCAGATGTACTGCTTCATGCTGTCAGCGACGCACTGCTTGGTGCCGCAGCCCTGGGAGACATCGGATTGCACTTCCCCAACACCAGCCAGGAGTTCAAGGATATCGACAGCATGATCCTGCTACGGCATGTCAGAAAACTGCTTGAAAAAAATGGCTACCAGATCGTTAACATCGATACCATGCTGCTGCTGGAAGAGCCCAAAATTGCTCCCTACATTACCGAAATGCGCAAAAACATTGCACGCTGTCTCCAGGTTGAGCTCGGAGCGGTATCGGTAAAGGCGACCACCAACGAAAAACTTGGTTACATCGGGCGCGAAGAGGGTGCTGCCGCACATGCCGTCTGCATCATTCGTCAGGCCTAAGCACCAACTTCACCCCTGAGGATGGTAACCGGCACATAGCGTGTCGCCTTTCTTGCCGGACTCCAGGAAGAGAGCACGGCAATGAGGATGCCGAAAACAATGACGATCAGATGGGCATCCGCCATTTCAATAATGGTGATCCGGTCACTTTTCAGCACTCCTGCCGTCGTTGCCTCGAAACGGATAGAGGCAACAAACTGGCAGATCAGATGGCCGATCGGACTGCCGATAAGCACTCCGAGAACGCCGATCATAAAACCTTCAAGCATGAAAATACGGGTAATGTTTCCTCCCGGCATCCCCATGGAACGCATAATGGCTATATCCTTGACTTTTTGCAGAATAACCGTCGTCATGACTGATGAAACACCGAGACCCGCCACAACAAAAACAAACCCGACAAGAACCAGGGTAATGAGTCCATTACGGTTGTAGAACTCAATAACGTTACGGTTGCTTTCATCCCAGCTCTCGCTTTTATAGCCGCTGAGCGCCTCTACCCTGTCGGCGGTCTGCTGGGCACGCTCAACATGCGCCGTTCTCAGGCCGATACCACTCACCGAATTGGAGGCAATTCCCTCCATCCTCTGGGCAAAAGAGAGGTTGACATAAGCCTCGCGCTCATCCTTTGCATTAAAGCCGCTGCTGAAACGACCCACAACCATGACGGGAAACTCTTCACTGTTTTTTGTCACCAGCACAATCCTGTCGTGATAACCGGCATTGAGTTTTTTTGCCAGAAGATCGCCGACAAGCACCCCGTTCGGCGTAGCGGCCAACTCTTCAAGGGTATTCTTTTCAAGAAGGTTCTTTTTCAAGCCGGCGATCTCAGCTTCAAGATGGGGCACAACGCCTCGGGCAATGCAGGGCGTAAAACGGGTTTTGTTGCGGGCAATCACCTTGCTGAGCACAAAAGGTGAAATACTCCTGAGCTCCGCAACAGGCCGGATACTTCCCAAAACTTCGGCATAGTTCTTGATCACCTCCTGTTCATTCAGATTGATATTTCTGGTCACCATCGAAACCTTGCTGCCATTCTGGCCAATAATATTGTCGGGCACCAGCGGCACCACCCGTTCTGCGCTGATCACCACATGCGGGGCGGTATCGATCACTTTGGCAATAACATTTGATGAGGAACCCCGTGAAACGGAGATGGTCGTCACCAGCATGGCTGAACCAACGGCCACTCCAAGTGCCGTAAGGAGTGTCTGGCGTTTTCTCTCCCTCAAATGCACAAACGCGATCCTCGCCTGATCTCTGTAGTTCATAAAAAAAGCTCTTGTTCAGTCATCTTCAGACGCATGGGCTGTTATTAAATTTTGAGACTTATCGTTGAAAAATCACACAAAAAATCTATCTTGACTGCCAGACGCGGGAAATATTTTTCCCCCACAAATAAAGAAATTCGACCATTAAATACTAACCTTGACATCGAAACAGGAGAACATAACTGTGAAAAAAATTGGTATCCTCACCAGCGGCGGGGATTGTGGCGGACTCAATGCGGTGCTGAAAGGTGCGGCAATGATGGCTTTGTCAAAAGGGCTGGAACTCTTTATTATTCCAAACGGCTATGCCGGTTTATACAATCTGGTCGACCAGGAGACGATTGTCCGGCTCGACCAGGTTCGTCTCGACCGGTTTGATGCCAGTTTTGCCGGATCCGAAGCAGGCCATTCGAGAGTTAAAATCAAGGCCATAAGCAATCCTGAAAAGTACAACCGCATCAAGGCCGGCATGAAAAAATTCGGCATTGATGCACTCGTTATCAGCGGAGGCGACGATTCGGGCAGCGTCATGGTCGATTTAAACCAGCAAGGAATTCAGTGCATCCACGCGCCCAAAACGATGGATCTTGATTTGCAGACCTATTCCGTCGGCGGCGACTCAACCATCAACCGCATTGCACAGTTTGTGCACGACCTTAAAACAACAGGCAAAACCCACAACAGGGTACTGGTAACCGAAGTATTCGGCCGTTATGCCGGCCATACCGCTTTCCGCAGCGGCGTTGCGGCTGAAGCTGACTGTATTCTCATACCGGAAATTCCGGCGGACTGGGATGTTGTCTATGAACACCTTGCAGAACGCTTTACCCGCAGGATCAGGGAGAGCGACGTCCACAGTGGCACCTACACCATTGTTGTTGCTGAAGGGCTGAAAAATGCCGACGGCACCGATATTGTTGATGAATCGGCAGGTATTGACGCCTTCGGTCACAAAAAACTTGCCGGTGCGGGGAAATTTACCTGCCAGCAGATCCAGAAGAAAATGAAAGCAGATCCGGCCATGCCTATTTTCATGAAAGAGACCGGCATGTTCGTCGAAGGTGTCTATGAAATCCCGGAGGTACGTGAAATCCATCCTGGCCACCTTGTCCGTTCCGGCAACTCTTCAGCCTACGACATCAACTTCGGCTTTGAAGCCGGTGCAGCAGCCATACTGCTTCTGCTCGACGGCAAAACCGGCGTCACGATCTCCAAGGTCAAGGGACGCAAGGTAGAGTTTATCGAGTCAAGCAAAGCGATTGTGCAGCGCCATGTCGATCTCGACCATGTCGCCATGTACGAATCTCTCGGCATCTGCTTTGGCAGAA
The DNA here is from genome assembly GCA_903882665.1 of uncultured Chlorobiaceae bacterium. Lineage (GTDB taxonomy): Bacteria > Bacteroidota > Chlorobiia > Chlorobiales > Chlorobiaceae > Chlorobium. The sequence continues at coordinate 26,049 of CAIRXW010000003.1, forward strand.
AACCGATCGCCTACGAACCTATCCTTCGCGAAGTCGAAGGCGTTTACGAACGAATTTACTGACCTTTTCATTGTTCCGGACAATAAAAACCCCGCAACAGAACGCGGGGTTTTTTATATCTTGAAGTTTACTCCTTAATGCCATTAACACCCAACGCCTGCATCATGAACAAGTCTGCCAAAATCTGGATGAACGGCGAACTGATTGACTGGATTGACGCGAAAATCCACATTCTGTCACATGTTGTCCACTACGGTTCATCTCTCTTTGAAGGAATTCGCTGCTATGAAACCCTGAAGGGCTCCGCAGTTCTCTTTCTTGACGAACACATCAAACGTCTCAGGGACTCGTCAAAAATATACCGTATTGAAATTCCATACTCCGAAAAAGAGCTGAAAGAGGCCATCATCGCCACAATCCAGGCCAACGATTTCAAATCCTGCTACATCCGCCCACTGGTCTACCGGGGACAGGGCGCTTTGGGAGTCAACCCGCACCGTGCATCAATTGAGGTTGCCATTGCCACCTGGGAGTGGGGAACCTACCTTGGAGAAGATGTGCTTGAAACCGGCGTTGACGTCCGCGTCTCCTCATGGACCCGCCCAGCCCCGAACACCCTGCCTGCATGGGCAAAAGCCGGTGGCAACTACCTGAACTCGCAGCTCATCAAAATGGAAGCGCTGATGGACGACTACGCCGAAGGGCTTGCGCTTGATGTGAACGGTTATGTTTCAGAAGGAAGCGGCGAAAATATTTTTGTCATCCGCGACGGCATTATCTTCACCCCCATGTCGGCCCAGTCGATACTTCCCGGATTCACCCGCTACGCCATCATGCACATTGCAAAAGAGCTTGGCTACGAAGTCCGCGAAACACTGATTCCACGCGAAGCACTCTATATCGCTGACGAGGTCTTTTTGACCGGCACTGCAGCGGAAATAACTCCGGTCAGAAGCATCGACAAATATCCGATCGGCAATGAAAAACGGGGTCCGATTACCGAAGTACTGCAGGAGGCATATCTTAAAATCGTCCACACTGGCGAAGATCCCTACAACTGGCTAACCTTTATCTCACCACCGCAAGAGATACATGAGCTGGAATAACATTATCGGTCAAAAGCGTCAAATCCGCGTTCTGCAGCAAGCACTTGCAACAGGGCGCCTTGCTCATGCCTACCTCTTCACCGGCCCCGACGGGTCGGGAAAAGAGTCGGTCGCCTTTGAAATTGCTTCGCTTCTCAACTGCCAGAATGTGGCAACCGGCAGTGAGGCGGGCTCATGCGGGGTATGCCCTGACTGCACGCTGATCCACGAATTCATGCACCCGAACGTGGAGTATATTTTTCCGGTAGAATCGGCCCTGCTTGAGCCGGGAGAGTCTGCAAAAAAAGAGAACAAGCGCTTTACCGATGCAAAAGAGCGCTACGATGCACTGCTCGAACAAAAAAAACAGAACCCCTATCTTTCCCCTGCCATGGAGCGTTCCATGGGTATTCTGACTGAACAGATCATCTCGCTCCAGCACAAAGCGATGTTCATGCCGAGTGAGGGAAGCAAAAAGATATTCATTATTTCGCAGGCCGAACGGCTGCACCCATCGGCGGCAAACAAACTGCTCAAACTGCTCGAAGAGCCACCGCCACACGTCCTCTTCATTCTGGTCTCGTCAAGACCGGAAGCGCTGCTGCCAACCATCCGATCGCGATGCCAGGCCATCAGGTTTTCACGCATTACCGCCCAGGAACTGCGACTCTGGCTACAGGAAAACCGCCCGGAGATCACGGAACCCGAGCTGAGCTTTATCGTCAACTTTTCGAGGGGAAACCTCCGGCTTGCCTGGGAGTTCATCAACAATCGAGACAGCAACAGCTCAGAAACAGCAACCATTCTACTCCGTAACCAGGCGCTCGACTACCTTCGCCTGCTCCTGACCCCCAGCCGATTTCATGAAGCCATCACCTCCTGCGAGCAGAACGCCAAAAACCTCTCACGTAGCGACCTTACCCTCTTTCTTGCCGCACTTCTCCTCTTCTTTCAGGACGCCAACCATCGCCGGATCAATCCTGACTTTCAGGAGCTGAACAACCCCGACATCAGCGACGCCATCGACCGTTTCGCAAAAAACTTCCCCAACCCGGATTTCTTCCAGATCTCAACCATCACCGAAGAGGCCATCCGCGCCATCGAACGCAACGCCAGCCCGCTCCTTGTCATGACCTCCTTTACGTCTGAGATCAAGGGTTTGCTGCAAAGGGGCTGATGCAAGTGGGAATCCCCGTTTCTCTGAATACTCTGTATCATTTTAGTCCTTTATGTCCGCTTCTTTCGAATCTTTATCGGTAGCGGAATCGAGCCAGTTGAGATAGCCGGGCAGTCCGCCAGTAATCTGCAGTTTGATGATTTCGGGCACGTCGTAGGGGTGGTGCTCCAGAATATGGGCTTCAAGATTGCAGTAACAGGCTTCAGTGGTTTTGATGTACAAGGCAACTTCACCCTCTTTTTGCAGCACCCCTTCCCAGATATAAAAGCTGCGAATTTCAGCCATCTGGACGCAAGCGGCGAGACGATGCTCAAGAATGGCTTCCGCAAGCTTTTCAGCGATCTCGCGGCTGGGAGCGGTGGTAATGACCATACAATAGCTGCACATACTCACGTTGATAGTCTTACAGTTCGATAAGCTCCTTGCTGAAGCGCTGCAGGGAGGTTGCTCCCTGCGGGCCCATAACCACCGTATCCTCAATGCGTACCCCGAATTTTCCGGGCAGGTAGATGCCTGGCTCAATAGTAAAGAGCATATTCTCCTGCAAGGTATGCTCCCCTTTCGGACTGATCCGAGGCTCTTCGTGCACCTGAAGGCCGACACCGTGGCCAAGGCCGTGACCAAACTCATCGGCGTAACCGTGAGCAGCAATAAAGCGGCGTACCTCCTCATCAAGCTCTTTGGCTGTCATACCGCACCGCGCCGAGGCGACACCAAGCGCCTGCGCCTCCTGCACGATACGATAGACTTCCCTGGCTTCGCCGGAAACATGACCAAGAGCAACGGTTCTGGTCTGGTCGGAGGCATACCCTTCATAGACACACCCAATATCAAGCACAATCAGCTCTCCCTGCCTGAAATGCGCCTTTGAAGGAGTTGCATGAGGCATGGCTGAACGCGCTCCAGCGGCCACAATAGGTTCAAAAGAGTCCCTTTCCGCGCCAAGCTTTTTATGCTGGTAGGTAATCTCTGCGGCAATATCGAGCTCCGTTACTGAGGAGGAAATCAGGGGAAGTACGCCCTCAAGCACAAGCTCGCTGATTTCTGCTGCGCGGCGCATCTTCGTGAGCTCAATCTCATTTTTCAGCATTCGGAATTCATCGAAAAATGAGTCAACAGGTACGACGCGCTGTTTGCCGAGAATCTGTTCGATAAGGCGGGTCGCTTCGTGCCAGGTGATATTATCAGACTGCAATGCAACCGTTTCGCCGAGAGGATAACGCCCTGAACCAAGCTCAGCAGCAAACCCGTCAGTAGCAATAACCGTTTCTGCCACGACAACCTCAAGGGATGCCTGTTCCTTGTAGCGAAAATCAGTAAACAACCAGCTATTTTCTCTGGTAAGCAGCAGCCTCGCGCTCGAACCGCTGAAACCGGTCAGCCACCGGATAACAGCAAGATCAGTAACAATAATTGCGTCAAGAGCATGGCTCATCATTTTTCTTGACACCATGCGCAAGGACTCTTTACGATGCAATGTCAACTGCTGGCTATCCATTAAAAATGTACTATGATTCATAAAAATATCTGCGGAACGCCACCGTGGTTATGCTCAGAATATTCAATTTCATTTCGCAGGTAATTGCAAATTATTTCAGCCAAATCAGAAGTTTAATGACACCAATACACTGGCATCAGGGTGATCTACATACTCACAGTTAGACCTGCAAGAAACATCGTATCGGTTATGGCATGGTCAAGTCCGCCTTTAACACCAACATCAAGATCGAAATCTTTTGTTACGCTATAGATCAGGCCCCCGACAAGATAAACAGGATGGGTATTTGAAGTCTTGTCTGGATTGGTATCAATGCCGATATCTACAACAGAATGAAGTTTTTGGGTTACTTGGATTTCTGCCGCAATTGATGCATGCCAGGTGTCCAGTCTTGAGACTTCAGCATCCGATTTCAGTCCGTAGGCATTACGGGTATAACCAACATTGCAGTGCATGTCAGCTTGTTTTGCTTCCTGGGTGACTATTACCATCATTCCGCCCGAAAAAGCGCCGTTTCCGACTCTTTTTTTCTCATCACCCGTCGGTATCGAAAATCCGGGTTTCAAGGCTAAACTCAATCCGCTCTGTTCACCACCGAAAATCCTCCATTTGACTTGAACCGGTATATCGCCTATTCCTTTCGCGGGTGCCCATTGATAGGGAGGAGCAACGGACAGATCGACATTATCAGTTATCCCCAAGGTAAGGGCACCAGCCATCCCTCCGTTGGCATCAATGTTATTAGTTGAAAATCCGCAGTTGAACTCCAGTAAATATCTTCCTCTGCCTTGAGTTCCGGTATCATCGGTAATCATTGGATGCCCTGCGAAAGCTGGTGCTGAGCACAACAGTGCCAGAATCAAGGCTATAGATTTATTAACCATCATAAGACCAATCCACCGCCCAAGGCAACAAACAGGGCGGTCGTATCCTGTAATTGCTGAGCCTGCGCCTGCAAATAACTGATTCTGGCCTTACGATACTGCATATCAGCAGCAAGCACCTGTACATAATTAACCAACCCAGCCTTATAATTATCTGTGACAAGATCCATTGCAAGTCGAGTATCCTTTACTGCCTGAGATTGTATCTGCGTCACTTCTGCATCGTGCTCCAGAGCACGCACAATATCTGCGACCTGGGCAAAAGCGGCAAGAACCGTTTGGCGATAGCTGGCAAAGCTTTGCTGATAAGCATCAACTGCCGCCTTGCGACGAGACATAAGGGTGCCGCCATTAAATATCGGTGCTGTTATATTTGTCCCTGCACCCCAAACGTTGCTTTTGCCCTCGAACAGGCTGCTTGTCATCTGACTGGACTGCCCATAATTTGCGTTCAGGGTAAAACTTGGAAACAATGCCGCCGTAGCGACACCGATCGTTGCGCTGGCTGCATGTAATTGCGCTTCTGCGGCCATAATATCGGGTCGCTGTCGAACCAGTTCCGAAGGCAAAGACAACGGCAACTGACGAGGAAGTGATATCTCGGTCAACATGATTTTTTTAGGCTGCAATTCGGCTGGCGTTTTGCCCTCAAGAGTGGCAAGCAGATGTTCAGACTGGCTTAACTTTTGTCGCAATGGAGGCAATGTTGCGTCAAGTGCTTCAAGTTGACTTCGTAACGCCAGCACACTTGCATAAAGCGTTATGCCTGCCTGAAACTGTTTTTCAGCAATACCGATCTGCTCTTTCTCCAGGGCAATCAACTCCTCCATTGCATCAATTTCTGCCTGATAGGCTGCCATGGCAATACAGGTATTGACAATATTTCCCGAGAGCATCATATAGGTGCCAAGAGTTATCGCCCGTTGCTGATCAACCTGTGCAGCCAGACCTTCTACGGCACGACGCTGTCCGCCAAAAATATCGAGCGCATAGCTGACCGAAGCTGAAAGGGTTGAAAGATTGAAGATACTCCCTGATAAAGAGCTGCCGCTGACTGCCGGAGAATTTTTTTCGCGGCTCTGGCTAAAAGTCGCACTGAGTTGCGGATAAAAAATTCCGGATCCGGCCCGGAGGTTATTTTGACTTTGCCGAAGACTGGCTTGAGCAGCCTGTAACCCAGGGTTATCAGCAAGCCCTTGTGTAACTGCGCTATCCAACTGCGCTGAATTGAAGAGCTGCCACCAATTCGCCACAGGGAGCGAGCCATAATTAAAATGTTGCGCAACGCCTTCAAGAGCAATCGTCTCTTTGGGATCTCCCCCGTGGTTGTACCGGTTTACCTTGGGCGCTTCAGGACGGACAAAATCCGGACCAACGGAGCATGCCGACAAAAAGCACAGTAATGCCCCGAATAAAACCAGACGGCCGCTATTTCGGGATGAAGCGGGAATACTATCGCTATTTTTTAGCTGCATCTGTTTGTTCACCGATATAGACATCGACAAGTTGACCAGGATATATTGAAACACCTTTCGGCTTTTCAAAACTGAAAATAACCGGCAGAACACGAACATCAACCCGTTCGGTTCGCTGGCTCGACAGTTCGATCTTTGGAGAAACGTTCGGCTGTACTCTGACAAATTCAAGCGGTATGCTGATATCTGTTCCATGAATAAACATGCGTGCACGCATCTGTGATGGAGCAGGAATCCTTTGGATCAATATCTCGTCAACATAACACCGAACACCAAGATCACTGTGCAGATTTCCCATGACCAAGACAGGCAGAAAACCTCTGGTATAGGTGTCATAGGATCCCTGGCTTGAAATATAACTGCCAACAGCCGTGTTGATGGAAAGCACCGCTCCGGCCGAGACCGCTTTGATGACATATTTTGACAAAAGAGCATTGGCTGCCTCATATTGCTTTTCTGCAAGTTCAAGATTTGCCTTTGCTCCTTGAGCGGCATTTTCTGCGGTATCAAGAGCATCCTTGCTGACCGATCTGGAATCAAGGTTCCATGAAATTTTCAGTTTTCTGAACTGGGCTTGCAGGTTTTTCAGATTTGCCTTTGCCACATCAATCTGCGCTTTGGCCGATGCTGCATTTGAGCGCTGTACCTTGTCGTCAAGAATAAGCAGCGGCATTCCGGCTTGAACCTGCTGACCTTCTGCAACCGGAATTTTCACAACTGTCCCCGCGACCTCCGGATAAATATTGATATTAGCCCCACTGGTCTGCGCCGTTTCAATAATACCATTGGCATAAATACCTTTGGCATAGGGATTCGACGCCGGTTTGAATGCGGGAGGCTGCGGGTTCGACTGTATTCTCAAAAAATAGGCGCTCCCGATTCCGAGCAGGATACCGAAGATTGCAAGTCCAATCAAAATTTTATTTCTCATTCTCCAACTCCCTTCAGCGCACGGTTTCTTTCAACGCCAATAATTTTACCATCTTCCATTTTCATGATTGCGTCGGCATATTCATCAATTCTGCTGTCATGTGTTACAATGATAATGCATCGTTTGTCGTTAAGAATGTTAGTTTTGACAAATTCTACAATCTTTCTGCCCGTATCACCATCAAGTGATGCTGTTGGTTCATCAAGTACCAGAATATCCGGCTGACCGGCAATTGCCCGAGCAATTGCGACCCGCTGTTGCTCGCCGCCGCTCAACTTGACTGGCGGCAACTGGGCCCGATCTTTCAACCCCACAATCTCCAGGTATTCCAATGCAACCTTCAATGCGGTATTCCATTCCATTTTTTTCAGGATCAGGGGAATCGCCACATTTTCAGCGGTGGTCAATCGGGGGAAAAGATGATAGTCCTGGAAGACAAAACCGATCTTGTTCAGGCGAAGATCCGCAATTTCATCACTTTCCAGCATCCAGAGATCTTTTCCCTCAACAATGACGCTGCCCCCGTCCGGCTTGAGAATGCCTGAAATCATGCTGAGCAATGTCGTTTTTCCGCTGCCTGATGGGCCTACGATATAGAGCATTTCCCCATAACGAGCCTCAAAACTTGCAGACTGCACTGCCAGGGTTCTTGCCTCTCCTTCGCCAAACCATTTTTCCAGACCGTTGGCCTTGATTGCTGCATGTTCCATATCAGCCCCTGAAAATATCGAAGGGTTGAATCTGGAGCACTTTGCGCACACCAATATAACTGGACACTCCTGCGATAATAAGCACCATCACGAAAGCAAAGCCGAGAGTCATGTAAGTAACCTGCGCTGCGTAGTCAGGGATACGGATTCTTGCGAGAATGATCATAGTCGAGGCTAACCCTACCCCGAGTCCATATCCAATGAGCGCAGTAAAGGAGGCCTGAAAAAGAATCATGGAAATCAACACGCGTCCTTTGGCACCTATAGCTTTCAGTGCGCCAAACTTGTCCAGATTCTCCAGAATAAAGGTATAAAACGTCTGACCGGAGATAGAGAGGCCGACAATAAAACTGATCGCCGTCATTAACAGAATGTTCATTCCTATACCAGTCTTGTAGGTGTAAAAATCAGAGATTTTCTTGACAAATTCATTGCGGGTAAGAGCCTGGTAGCCAAGTTTTTTGATTTGCTGCTGAATGTACGGAATATCAGCATCGCTTTTCGGCTCAACAAGAATAAACGACGTGGTAAATCGTGTGGAGGGAATGTAGGTAACGGCTCTGCTGTGCGTGGTATAGAGTGTAGGAACTCCAAACAGCCCTGATGAAGCAACCATAGCCAAACCAACGACAACTCCACGGAAATCGTTGATTTCAAATTCTGTACCTATTTTTGGGCTTTCCAGTTTGCTGAATTCGGCATCTTTGGCTACAAAAAAGGCATTTTCCGCATAAATATTTTCAATATTTCCCTCAATCAAATCAGGTCTGCCATAGAGAGTTGCATCGTCGAGGCCAACGACTGTAACAGCCTGATAGGCACCGCTTTTCAGTTTTACCTGTGCTCCGCCAAAATACAACGGCACAGCATATTTTACTCCTTTGATGCTTCTTGCCGCCGAAAGAACATAATCCGGCATGGGAATGCTGCTGGTGGCATTGTTAACCGCGGGATCCATGACCCATATTTTCGCGCCAATGTTGTAAACAGATGAGGAAGACCTGGCAAGAATACCTGAAAACATGGACATCATCATAACCATGAGAAAAACAGCAAACGTAATGCCAATAAGCAAGGCCGCAAACTTGCTCTTGTCATTAACCAGCAGTTTCAACGCTATTTTAAGAATTCCTGGCACCTGTGGTCACCTCTCTTTACTTGTTTGACCATCTCGACCCTTGTCAGATCAACGTTATGTTTCATCGTTATTTGAACCGTACCTATCCGAGCATAAACATTCCCAACGCTGCCGCGCCCATGACCGTCACCGCTACCCAGCCAAGAATAATGATCGGCCAACTTGCGGTAAAATGGCCCATGACAGATTTTTTTGATACCAGCAGAATAATCACAACCATCAAGGGGACAGCGATAACTCCATTGATAACCGCGCTCCAGAATAATGCCTTCATCGGGCTGATTGGCGTATACTGAATAACAAGTCCAAGCAAAACGCTGACAATAATGATGCCGTAAAAACCGTGAGCATCGTTTGCCTTGTTTTCGAGACCCGAATTCCAGCCCATAGCCTCAGAAAGAGCATAGGCCCCGGAACCGGCAAGCACCGGCACACCGATCAAACCAACACCGAGAATCCCGACGGCAAAAAGCATAAATGCAAAGTCACCTGCCAGAGGCCTGAGTGCGCTCGCTGCCTGAGCTGCAGTATTGATATCCGTAATTCCTGACACATGAAGCGTGACCGCAGTAGCCAGGATAATAAAATACGCTGTCATATCAGAGTATAACATACCGCTCCAGGTATCCCACCGGATCCGGCGAAGCTCTTCACCTGCCGGGCTTTCATTGGATACAAGCGAAACCGCGCCCGGTTTTGAACGCATATCTTCGACCTCTTCAGAGGCCTGCCAAAAAAACAGGTAGGGACTGATTGTGGTGCCAAAAACCCCGACAATAACGGCCGCAGCATCAGAATCAAGGGTGAATCGGGGCCAGACCGTACGCTGTATCACTTCCGGCCAGGGAACATGGACAGTAAAGAGTACCGCGGCATAGGCCAGCAGTGAAATAGTCAGCCACTTCAAAAAATTAACGTAACGATGATACGGAACAAAAACCTGAAGTATCAATGTTCCGAACACGAAGAGTGCTGTCATGATATGACGATTGAAGCCGGTAATAAGCTCCGCAACTTCTCCCATGGCCGCAACATCAGCGGCAATATTGAGCGTATTGGCGACCAGCAAAAGCAGCACAACTCCCTGAAGCACAATAGGTGGAAAAGCGGTTTTGATGTTGGCCGCAAGTCCTTTTCCGGTCACTCTGCCAATACGGGCGCACATGGATTGCACAGCGGCCATCAAAGGAAATGCCAGAGGCATTGTCCAGAGCATGTTTAATCCAAATTGAGCTCCTGCCTGGGAGTATGTCGCGATGCCGCTGGGATCATCATCAGCAACACCAGTAATAAGTCCCGGCCCAATCCGGGAAAGCGGGTGCTCCTTCAAACGAACCCAAATAAATCGAATCACGTTCACCTATAATGCTCCCGTAGAATATTCTGTACTGATGCGCAGGGCAAATATGCTTGTAACGAAAGATACGTAAAAAAACAACATAATTCTCTTATGCTGAGGCACAGGAAAGGACAATGCGCCAAGCCGAAGGGCCTGAAGGATCGCTTCTCATAAAAAGGGAAAGCTTCCTGCGGGTTTGCTTTTTTGGATAACGCAGCCAGAAGCAGCGCGTTCTTTCGTGATCATGATTGGTATAAGGGGAAGTGTTGCATTATATTCTCTGTACCTACAACATGTACGTTTACAAAATCCGCATTCATTTGCCAACCAGTCATTTTCATGCCACAAAAAAAGTTACTTCAAAAGCTGCTTGCAGGAGAAGATTTTTCACAGGAAGAGATGACCTTCTGCATGAACAGCATTATGGATGGCCTTTTTTCCGAGATTGTTATTGCAGCCATGCTTGCACTCCTGCAGAAAAAAGGTGCAACGGCAACGGAAACTGCGGGCGCATACTACGGCCTGATGGCAAAAGCCAACATTATTGAGCTGGATGAAGATGCTGTGGATACCTGCGGTACCGGCGGAGACCATGCTGGAACCTTCAATATTTCAACGACCGCATCAATCATTGCCAACAGTGCCGGAGTGAGCATTGCCAAACATGGAAACCGATCGGTAACCAGCAGTTGCGGAAGTGCCGATGTGCTTGAAGCACTCGGGTTCACCATTGATCTCCCCCCGGAAGCGACAAAAGAGCTGTTTCAGCAAACAGGATTTGCCTTTCTGTTTGCCCCGCTCTACCACCCGTCCATGAAAATAGTTGCTCATATCCGACGAGAGCTGGGCATCAGAACCATATTCAATATGCTTGGGCCTCTGATCAATCCGGCAAAGGCAAAACGCCAGCTCGTGGGTGTTTTCAATCGGGAACTGATGGAGCTCTATACCGAAGTACTGGTACAGACGGGCACCAGTCATACCATAATAGTTCATGCCATGACAGAAGAGGGCATCGCACTTGACGAACCGAGCCTCAACGGCCCAACGCATCTTATCGAAATAGAGAATGGAAGTTTCAAAAGATATACGGTTTATCCTGAAGAGTTCGGCCTGGAAAGGCATGCCCTTGCGGAAATCCAGGGAGGAGAACGGGATGATAACGCCCTCATTATCCGCCGGGTCCTTGATGGAAGCGCTCCGGCAGCACACATCAATGCTGCACTCTTCACCACCGCCATGGCCTGTCACGTATCCGGAAAAGCAGCCTCCATCAACGATGGCCTCATCATGGCAAGAGCGGCACTGGAAAGCGGCCAGTCGGAGAAAAAATTTAATGAGATCCTGAAAATCAACGCTGAACTCTCCCGGAAGTACCGGCCTGCCACAAACTAAATCCTTACCATTTTTGCCAAAAAACTTGTATACTGTCTGCCTTGTTTTAAGCTGTAGCGAGAACACATTATACCCATGAAAGGACGCGAAACTCCAAACCCTGAAAAGCAGCAAGGCATAGCCGAAAAGCTTCTCCAGTCAGGAGTGAGCAATTCCAGACGCAAAATCATTGAACTGGCGCTTGAGAATGTCAACAAGCCCGGGTTCAGGATTGAGCCCTCGGCCATCCTTCCGCTCATGAAACCGGTAACCTGGTTCCCTCCCATGTGGGCCTTTGCCTGCGGCGTGGTATCAACTGGCGAAAATATTAGCGACAACTGGTCAATTCTTCTGCGAGGCGTTCTTCTTGCAGGACCGCTCATGTGCGCCATGTCGCAGACCATGAACGACTACTTTGACCGGGAGGTTGATGCCATCAATGAGCCCGAACGTCCTATTCCGGCAGGTAAAATATCTAAATCGGCCAGTTGGCTGATTACCTTCGCCCTTATCATTACCGGTTTTCTTGTCGCCCTCTCCATTCACCCCTATGTTGTCGTCATTGCGTTTGTAGGGGTGCTCATGTCACATGCCTATTCCGGCCCCCCGATCAGGGCGAAAAGAAACGGCTGGTTCGGCAACCTTATTGTCGGACTTGCTTATGAGGGCGTCGCCTGGCTGACCGGCAGCTTTGCCATTACCCAGGGAGTTCCTTCGGGCGAGACCATCGCCCTTGCCATTATTTTTTCACTTGGAGCACATGGCATTATGACGCTGAACGACTTCAAATCCGTCGTTGGCGACACCATTCGCAAGGTTGCCTCAATCCCTGTACAGCTTGGAGAAAAGAGAGCCGCTATTCTTGCGGCCATCATCATGGACGCGGCGCAACTGTCGGCCATCGCTATCCTGATTGCCAAAGGCTCCATAACGACTACCGTAATTGCCCTGTTACTGCTCATCGCCCAACTGCCCATGCAAAAGATTCTGATAGCAAATCCGAGGGAAAAAGCTGTCTGGTACAATGCTTTCGGTACACTGCTCTATGTCCTCTCCATGATGGTCTGTGCTGTCGGCATTCGACCCTGAAACAATACTTTTCCGGTTTATAAAACTATTGTTATATTGCAGTTCGTTTTTTTAACACCAATTGAATGCACCATGTCTAAAGTTTGTTTACTGACCGGCAAGAGACCCATATACGGCAATACGGTATCCCATGCGAACAACCACGTTCGCACCCGTTTTGAGCCAAACCTCCACACCAAGAGAATCTGGATAGAAGAGGAAAAGCGCTTTGCAAAGGTCAAGCTTTCCGCAAAAGCAATGAAAATTATTGCCAAAACCGGAACCGCCGCACTCGCAAAACTGCTGAAGTAAGGCAGCGGGAACAGCGGGGAAAAAAGATTTTTCACTATCTTGCAAAGGCTCAACCATACACCGGTTGAGCTTTTTTTTGTTTTTTTGTTGATGGAAAAAAAGATCATTATTTACACCGACGGCGCATGCAGCGGCAATCCCGGTCCGGGCGGATGGGGTGCACTTTTGATGTATGGCCCTTCAGTCCGTGAAATATCGGGCTACTCACCAGCCACGACCAATAACCGCATGGAGCTCAGCGCGGCAATCGAGGCACTCAAGGCACTCAAGGAACCCTGCAAAGTTGATTTGTACAGCGACTCCAGTTACCTGGTCAACGCCATTAACGAAGGGTGGCTGAAACGCTGGACTGCCAATAACTGGAAGACTGCCACAAAAAAAAGTGTCGAAAATATCGATCTCTGGCAAAAAATCCTGAAGTTGCTTACATTGCACACGATCAACTTCCACAAGGTAAAGGGCCACAGCGACAACCCCTACAACAACCGCTGCGACACACTGGCCCGTGAGGCCATTAAAAGGAAATCATAACCAGTTGACCCTATGTCGCAGAACGCCCTGCCTGAAGCAACACCCGCAACACCAGGTAAACGCTCCCTGAAAAAAGGTGCCGGACTCCTCCTCTCCATGAGCGTTATCGGTACGCTATGCTTTCTCTCTGTCGTCATCTGGATCAACTGGCAAAAACCCCGCCTTCAGCCCAAGCCCTTAAGCCGGGAGCTGCGAGCGATTATTGACCGCATTCCCGATAAATCGGATGCACTGATCTACGCAGGCCTTAAAGATATCCGCGAGAGCCGGTTCTGGAAAGAGATCATTCCTGACTCGCTGAAGCATACACCGCTCTTCAAGCCGCAAGAGCGACTCGATTCGCTCATGAAAGCGGCAAAAATCAACCCATCTCTCGACATCGACACCCTGTTGGTCACCTTCAAGCGCCACGGGTACAAAGAGCAGAACTTTCTGGGTATCGCCTGGGGCCCCTTCTCAAAAAAGCTTCCGGAATCATTTCTCAGAACCCATAGTACCACTGTTGAGCAAATCGGCGGCTACCCATGTTATGCACTCGACAGCACACTCTGGATTTGCCCGCTCGGAGCGCGCCAGATTGCCGTGACAAACAACAGAAAATTGCTCGAAGGGTTCCTCGTCCCGGTCGGCAGTTTTTATCAGAGGGATTCGCTCACCGCTCGGCTTATCAACAAGGCCGTCTATAAATCGCACCTCTGGTTTGCCCTTCCGTCCGCCGCCTGGACCACCGGAGCACTGCAAAGCCTCACCTCGACAAACCGGGATATGAAAACCCTCGGAAACCTCAACCGCATCCAGCACCTTGCCCTCTCCGTAAAATTCAACGACGGAATTGAGGCCCAAAGTGAGTGGGTCTATAACTCCCCCAAAGCAGCCTGGTTTGCATCAACATTCCTCTGGGGCGCTGTCAGGCTTTCAGAACTCTCCGGCACAAGAACAAGCGAACCGGCAAGACAACTGCTCAAAAAAATCGGGATCGAGCAAAATCTTGAATCGGTGATCATTCACGCCAGCCTTCCCCTTGATTTTTTTCAGTCTGCAAAACAAAAAAAGTAGCACTGACATCGAACGATCCAGAGAGGCCGCACACGTCATGGAGGGGTGAGTGCCTCTACAGCCCGGGTTGAGGCGCCTCTCAGTCGCGCATAAAAAAGAGCTTCCCCTCCTTCCAGAGCACCCGCAACTGCCCGCCAGCCATGACCATTTTGCCGGGCTGACTACCAAGAAGATCGACCAGTTTTTGGAGCGTTTGAGAGTCTACCGGTGCATCCATATCACGTAAAGCCCTCTTGAAAAGCTCCTTCTGCTCAAAAACGGTAAGCTGCTTCAGAGCCTTGACGTCAAGCTTCCCGTCAGCAAGAGATAGCCCCGGCTCCCGTTCACAGAGATTTTCAAAATAGAGCTCAAGAAACTCTTTAAGCTCCCCTGCCTGCTCCGACACTCTCTGGATCGACGGCATCAATTTATGGGCAAACCGCTCCTCAATCAGCGGAATAACCCTGTTCCTGATAAAATTGCGGTCATAGTCACTGGCAAAATTGCTCGAATCACTCCGGCTCGCAATCCCCTGCTCATGCAGGTAGGCAACAATATCGGCTTTATGGAAGAGAAGCATAGGGCGAATGATTTTACCGTTGCGCGTCCTGATTCCCCTCAGTCCGGGTATGGATACCCCCCTGAAAAGGTTGAAAAGAATAGTCTCGGCATTATCGTTGACATGATGGCCGGTTGCAATTTTTGTGAACCCCTTTTGCTCCATCACCTGCTCAAAAAAAGTATATCGCAATATCCGTGCCGTCTCCTCGACCGATTTTTTCCACTCCCCGGCAAAACGCCAGGTATCAAAGCGCTCGACAAAACACTCCAAGCCAAGCAACTGGCAGTGATCGCGCACAAACGATTCATCCCGGTCACTCTCGGCACCACGAAGCTGAAAATTGCAGTGAGCAACCGCAAGTTCTGTATGCAGAAGTGGTCTTGCTGCACAAAAGAGAGAGAGCATGGCCATCGAATCCGGTCCTCCGGAAAGAGCAACAAGAACTCTCTCCCCCTCTTCAACCAGCCGCCTTGTTCTGAGATGGCCGAGAAACTTTTTTTCTAACGCATTCACCCGATTTACATCCCTTTATCACGTTTCGACGCAGGTAACCCTGCCGTTGTTTCTAATTCTTCCTTCCTTCTCAAGCCCCTTTCCTGCCGAAAAAAAACTCCAAAAAGAGCCTCCCCGCAGGAGAATTGCAAAATAAATCGCTAAAAAACTGCGCGTTTTATTTCAAGTTTAAGATAAATAATTATCATAAGGGAGTTTATCATAATATAACCGGCAAGAGACGAAAAAAGATGTTTACTTCCTACGGCTACAGCACCATGATAAAAGTGCTTCTCCTCTGCATGGGCGTCAGTGCTGCTGCAATGATTTTTCCTTTCGGCGCTGAGATAGCGCTGCTCCTCCTGGCCGCCGCTTTGCTCCTCTTTACCCTCTATTTTTTTCGCGACCCGAAACGAACGGCCCCCGATGAAAAGAGGATTATCCTTGCACCGGCCGACGGCAAAATAGTGCTTGTCGAAAAACAGGCCGAAAACAGTTCCGGCAAAGCCTCAACGCTGGTCAGTATCTTTATGTCGCCCTTCAACGTTCACGTCAACCGCATACCGCTCAGCGGCAAGGTGACCCACCTTCGCTACCGCACTGGTCAGTTCCTCATGGCCTTTGACCCCAAAAGCATGGAGAGCAATGAACGAATGGAGATCGCCATCAACAATCGTGAAATAGAGGTGCGCTTCAGCCAGGTATCGGGTTTTCTGGCAAGAAGAATTGTCTGTCAACTGCAAAAGGGTGAAAACGTCACCATCGGCAAACGGTTTGGCATGATCAAGTTTGGCTCAAGGGTCGACCTCATCCTGCCCCCGTCAGCAACCATACTGGCAGAGCCCGGCCAGAGAACCCGCGCAGGCGAAACCATCCTCGCCCGCTATTGAGCGAAGAGAGCCCGGTTCCTTTGAAAAGAGTTGGTTTAGGAGAGCATATTGCTTATATAATTGGCAATAGATGCTGTTTTGATGAATGAAAATTCCGTGGAGGAACCCCCGATGTTTGGTTTAGGTGGACAGGAACTTATCCTTATTCTGCTGATCATTCTGCTGTTGTTCGGCGCAAAAAAGCTTCCGGAACTTGCAAGAGGTCTTGGAAAAGGAATTAAGGAGTTCAAAAAATCCCAGAACGAGATCGAGGAAGAGTTTAAATCGACTTCAGAAGAAACGCCAAAAAAGGAGAAGTCTTCCTCTTCAACCCAAAGCTAAAGTGTGCGATAACCGGCCATGCTTTTCAGCCTCTACATCAAGAATTTTGCCCTGATCCAGGAGCTTTCGGTTGAGTTCAGCCCTCAATTGACCATCATCACCGGGGAGACCGGCGCAGGAAAATCCATTCTTGTCGGAGCACTGAGTCTTGTGCTGGGTGAGCGGGCAAGCAGCGATCTGGTGCGCTCAGGCACAAACAAGGCTGTCATTGAGGCTGTGCTTAAAAATGTTGATCCTGAAAAGATCGACACACTGCTCTCGGCGGCAGATATTGAGCTGGCACCGGAACTCATACTTCGCAGGGAGCTCTCCTCGGGCGGTCAATCACGCTGCTTCATCAACGACACTCCCTGCACCGTCGCGCTCCTCAAACAGGTGGGAGAGCTGCTGATTGACCTGCACGGCCAGCACGAACACCAGTTGCTGCTTCGGGCCGACACACACGAAACCCTGCTTGACGAGTACGGCGGAACCAACCCGGAAGTGGGCGCCTACAGGGCCTCCCGTTCAGGGCTCCAGCATCTTCAGCAGCAGTTGCACCAATTGAAAATAGAGAGCGCTGAAATCCGCGACAAAAAAGAGATGCTCGATTTTCAGCTCAACGAGCTCAATGCCCTTGACCTTAAAAGCGGCGAAGAGGAATCGAACGAAACCGAGATAACGCTGCTTGAAAACGCCGAAACCCTTTTTACCCTCAGCACCGCGCTCAGCGAGCTGCTCTATAACAGCGAGCACTCGGTCTACTCCTCCATCAGCACAGCACTCCATACACTCGAAAAGCTTGCCGGCATTGACAAACGGTTTGCCACGCACCTTGAAGAGAGTCGAGCGGCAAAAAGCATTATCGATGAACTTGCCCGCTTCAGCCGAAGCTATTCGTCTGACATCGACTTTAATCCAGTCAGGCTCGACTCACTGCGTGAACGCCAGCTCCTGCTCCAGCGCATCGCAAAAAAATATGGCCGCTCACTCCTGGAACTGATCGCGTTACGCAATGAACTCGACGCGAAAGTTGCCCTTGAAGAGAATCTTGAAGAGGAGGTTGAGCGCATTGATCAGAAAATCACCACCGGAAAAACAGAACTTTCACTCCTTGCAGTGCAACTCTCCTGCAAACGCCAGGAGGCCGCACGCCGCCTTGAGGGCGTCATTCAGGGCTATCTTGCCCATCTCGGCATACCAAACGCAACCTTCATCGTCAACATGAGCCGTGAGGAACAGGATGACGGAGAGATCACTATCGAAGGAAAAACTTATGCCGCCTTGCCGAACGGCAGCGACCGGATTGAGTTTCTGATTTCCGCCAACCCCGGAGAAAAACCAAAACCTCTCGTCAAAGTGGCGTCAGGTGGAGAAATTTCAAGGGTGATGCTTGCCATGAAAAGCGCACTGGCTGAGTCGGCAAAACTGCCAATCCTCATTTTTGATGAGATCGATACCGGCATCAGTGGCCGGGTCGCAGAAGCGGTTGGAAAAAGCCTCAAAAGCCTCTCACGCCTGCACCAGATCATCGCCATCACCCACCTGCCGCAAATTGCCGCCATGGCCGACCTGCACCTCCAGGTACAAAAATCCGTGCAGGATGAGCGAACCGTAACGGAAGTGACCATCCTTGACCACGAGAGCCGCCTGCAAGCCATCGCCCAGCTCATCAGCGGCAAGAGCATCTCCCCCTCATCGCTCAATCACGCCGCCGAACTGGTTGCCAGTGCAGCTCACTGAAGCGTCACTCGGTTTGATGAACCTCGACGCTCCTGGGCAGACTGGTTGGCAACCGAACGAAAAACGCGCCGAAGTGCAAGGCTCATCCATTTTTTCTATCTTGCAAAAAAGCTCAAGAACAGAACGGAGATACACACATGCCAACACTGAAAGCGAAAGGGTTACAATGGCTGAAAGGGTTTCACCTGCTTGCGGTTTCCTGCTGGATAGGGGGTGCCGTGTCGCTGATATCGCTCTATTTTTT
Source organism: uncultured Chlorobiaceae bacterium (assembly GCA_903882665.1). Classification (GTDB taxonomy): domain Bacteria; phylum Bacteroidota; class Chlorobiia; order Chlorobiales; family Chlorobiaceae; genus Chlorobium. The sequence continues at coordinate 44,837 of CAIRXW010000003.1, forward strand.
GAAAGCCGATATTACTGATGGCCGCGTTTTGTACGGAATCAACCAGAGCCTTCATCATGTTGACATGTCGATTGTCGTCGTTCCCGGTGCCATTGGATGCCTGCTTACCGGGCTCGCCTACTCACTGTTCAGTAACTGGGGCTTCTTCAAACACACCTGGCTGACCGTCAAATGGATAGTGACCATCTCCGCAATTATCTTTGGTACCTTTTTTCTTGGCCCCTGGGAGAGCACAATGATGGATATCTCCGGCAAACTCGGCATGGCATCGCTGGGCAACTCCGCCTACCTCTACAACCAAACGATGAACCTCATATTCGGAACCCTTCAGGTCGTGATATTGATGATCACTGTCTTTATCTCCATCTTCAAACCCTGGAGAGCGAAAAAAAGGAGCATGTCAAAGGCTGACTAAACGCAGCGGTTGGCTTCGAGCAACTCTTTGACTCTGTAGAAGAGCTTTGAAAGCATGTACAAACTTTGTATGCTTCCGAATCTACAACGTATAAAAAAGTTATTATGAGCACGGTTACCGTGAATGTCTCTTTTCAGGACTCATTGCTGAATGAAATTGACAAAACAGCCAAAAAGGAGTATCGAAGCCGTTCAGAGTTGATAAGGGAGGCTGCAAGACTGTATATCCAGCGCCAGAGTCAGTGGAATGATCTGTTTCAGCTTGGCGATACGGTTGCCCGAAAGCAGCAGTTGACAGAGCATGATGTTGCAACGGAGATCGTGGCTCTCCGTACAGCAAAAGCCAGGTTGTCATGAAAATAGTATGCGATACCAATGTTCTTGTTTCCGGCATTCTCTTCGGTGGAAATCCAAGGGAAATCTTGCGACTTTGTTCTGCTGGCAAGGTGATCAACTTCATCTCTCCTGAAATGATGCAGGAGGTGGATTTTATTCAGCGGGCTCCCACCACTTCGCATTTGCCTGGGCAAAATCACTCATGGTACGGCGCAAATCATCCATGAAAAGAATGTCATCTACCGCTTGCTGTATTTGCACAAGCTTTTCCTCCATTCCACGAACCGGTGCAAATTGCCTGAGCGCCTCTTCTACCAAAGCAAACTCCTCCAACGGTAAAATAACCCCGACCGCATTACCCTCAACATCGCGGATAAACTGGCGTCCAATAACAGTCGTAGCCACACCATATCTCCATTAACCATTCATTCTTGATTACAAAATTATTATATCAGGAAAAACATTCCGGTGCAAACAATTTGTCAGATTTGCCGAACTTCGCCTCTGGATTTCCCCAAATTTCAAACCGGCCGCCACGAGGCGGCATTTTTCGGTTGTCGGTCGTTCCCGCAAAATTATGGTGCACAGCAGCGCTCCGCTTGCTGCCGTTCACCACAATTTTGGTAACTGCCCTCTCGCTCAAAAAGCAAAGCCGGAATGAGCTGCCAACTGACTACGGGACGAAAACAAGGCGGAAGCCAAAGTAGTTGTACCGGTAGTCGGGAGGGTAGTAGTACCGATAAGCCGACCGACAGCGCTCGGCAGGGTAGTTCCAGCTCCCGCCACGAATTACACGGGACGAACGACTATCGTCATACCAACTATCCGTCCATTCCCATACATTTCCTGCCATATCATACAGCCCTTCCGGGGTTGCACCTTCAGGATAACTGCCAACGGGTGTTGTCTGGCCAACATTGCTCTTATAGTTGAGCAGTTTTGAGTTTGGCTCACCTTTATCTTTCGGCCAGGGATATTCACGTTTTTCTTTCCCTGCTGCGGCATACTCCCACTCCCATTCTATGGGTAAACGATACCTCCTGGTATCCTGACCATTGCTTTCCATGAGAGAGAGCCATAAGCAGTAGGTGCGGGCAGCATACCAGCTCACTCCGACTACTGGCTGATCGTCCTCCCTGAAGCGCCGGTCATCATCATATTTTGAGCGGAACTGTTTCGATAGTTCAGGTTCTTCACCCAAACATGTCTGAAATCCGGGAATAGTCTTTGCAAGTTCAAAGAGACTGTCTTTCAGGATTTCATCTGCCTGCCCATTATCAACCGATTGCAGCCAGGTAATAAATTTGCGATAGAGTTTATTGGTCAGTGGATATTTGGCAACATAGAGATCCCCCACTTGCTCTTTACCATCTACGGAGTGATGGCCGTTTTTGATAAGAATGTACTGGGCGTTCTGTTCGATGGGGCTGAAATGGACATCGCCATAAGACTCAACAAGCTCTCTCGGTCTGACAAGGATGGCAGGGCGCTCCTGTTCATCGGTCAGTACCACTTCATCGGCTTTTCTGAGCAACTCCTGATCTACCTCCGGATGCAGCCTTTTGAACTCTTGTGCGGCCTCAACGGCCTGCCGACTGCCGACCGTTTTCAGGCATTCGAGGATGTAGTATTGGCGATCACGTGTGGTTACTCGATCACGGAGCTTTTCACAAAATGCTTCAACCGTTTGAGGAGCCTTGCGGATTAACTTCTGAAGAAAACCGAGGGTTCGCTGATCGAGGGATGCGCTCCGGGGTGCATCAAAAAAGGCTTTCATAAATTTGTTGAACCAGAACGCATCAACTTGCGCCACAAAAAAGAGCAGTGGTTCATCCCACCAATCAATCCCAACCTGCTCCACAAGCTTGCCGATACGCTCAGGCTCAGAGGTGACACATTTTACCAGTCGAAGACCTGCAAGATATTCCCGGAAGGTTTTGTGACTGAAAACGTAGGTCGATCCTGATTTACCGAGAACGCCAGCTCGCCTGACCAGATTGTCGCAAATCTTTTCCGCGCTATATTTGCTCCGATATTTGTAGTCCAAAAGATCAACATCTTGCTGCATCCGATCATGAAACTGCTCAATATCAGCAGCATCCTCATTGCGGTCCTGCATCCAGAGGGAGAGCGGTTCCAGCAGCTTCTTTGACTCTGTTGCCGGAAGAAAAGGAGTGATTTTTTTATCATCTTCCCGATAAAAAAGGAGATAATCAAGTGCTACGTCATAGAGCTTTTCACGATTGCCGGGTATCGCCTTGCTTTGCTTCCAGAGAATTGCCATGAGCTGCAAGAGAAGCGGTATACCGGCGAGGTCGTTCCGCAAGCCACTGTTTTCCGGCAGGGAAAGATAGGTGTCGAGGGCAGCAGCACTTTTTTCAGCTTCTTTTTCTTTTTCGGTTATTCTCTGCTGACCGAACCCTTTTTCGTCACGATGAAGGTCACGCAAAAACGCTGCCCGAAACCATTTTTGCAAAAACAGGCGCTGTTGTTTTTCACTGAAGCGCTTGACCCAGGCAATCTCTTTTTCGATTTTCAGTGCGTTCTGCTCCTTTTCGCCATACCCCTTGTCGCGCGTAGTTATGACAAAAAAAGCCTTTTTCCAGGTTTTAGCAGCTTCAGAAACCCATGTACATATCGTTACCCGTTGCTTCTCGTCACTGATTTCATCAAGTCCATCCAGCAAGACCAGCGAAGAATGGGTTTTCAGGCGATCCTCAAAAAAGCTTTTTTCAATCTTCAGATGAGGCTCAAAGCATTGCGATAATTTTGCATGAAGCGATTGCCGCTCTTCACCCGGAATTGCCATTTTGCTCAAGGGCATGTAGAGTATCGGCACAGGAAAAGCAAAACCCTTCAACCTGATGGTGCTGCTCAGGGCAAAATGCTTGATAATGGTTGTTTTGCCTGAACCCGGTTCTCCGATAATGAGCAGCAGCCGCGATCGCTCCACGGCATAGAGTAGTGCATCTTCAGGATTGACATCAGACGTTTTGGATTCTGAACCCTCAATCCCCTGTTGTTTATAGCGCTCATTGACAGAAATATCAAGTGGCACAAAGGTATCCGGCAGATTGACCGCCTCTTTATCGCCATCAATACCCGGCATTCCAAAAATCGAATTCTTGCCCAGCTCCTCTTTCAGGCGTTCATGATAACGCCTTGCATCTTCTTCATTTTTTTTGTCAAATGGTGGTGTCGTTATATTAGCAAGAGCCCCTTTGCCATCATCACCAGAGGATGACGAGCCACCATCAGGGCATCCCTGAAACGGAAAGCTTCCGATATATGATGGCGAAGGAAAGACACTGGTATCAAGTGTCCAGACTTCGTGAGGGCTGTCTTCATAGCGAATCGGAAAGATGGTTACCTGATTCTTTTCGCAGGTAGCATACATGGCGCTGTTTGGCCACTCCCGTTTCTGGTACGAGGCTCCGGCAGCAAGCTTCAGATATCCGCCATCCGCTGAAACAATGCTTGCTGTCTCCGTCTCATGGTAATGGCCATGCAGCAACAGATCAACCGATTTGCTCAGAGCTGCTGTTATGTTTGCTCGTTCCACCTTACTCAGCCAGTCGAGGGGATGGTGTGTCAAGGCTATGGTAAGATCCGCCGCAGCAAGCAGCTTCTTTGCTGCATCGAGACACCGGCGACCTATGAAGAGTTTCTGATGGTCATGATCATCAATACAGAAGAGTGCACTGTTCAGGGGCAGTATTGCAATACGACAGTTGTTAATCGTGACGATTTCTACCGTACTGCATGTGGTATTGGTGGGAAAAGACCGGATGGTTTTGAAATAGTCGTTGTACCATTCCGTGAATGCATGAAACTTTTGTGTCAGATGTGGAGTCGGCGTGTCAGGGTCAAAGTATTCGTCAGCATCTTCCTTGGTATCGAGGGTTCTGAGAAGAAATTTACCTGACTTGCGATCAACATCATGGTTACCGGGGATGATGAAGAGGCGATCCCGATTGAGACCGGTGGCTTCGAGCAGGTCATCGAAAAATTTCGTGGCAACCTCATACTCTTTAGCCTTCCCGTACTGAGCGATATCACCTGTTGCAAAAATCAGGTCTGGAGCATTCACAGGCCCTTCTTCCCTGAAGCGATTGACAGAAGAGACAAGGGATCGAAGGATTACTTCCTGATCATAGGGGCCTTTATCACTCAGATGGAAATCAGAAACATGCAGCCAGGTAAGAGCCATGTGATTGAATTGAATGGATTAACCGCAATGAAAATGAAGTGCCAGTAATATAGTGTATTCTTTTTGGATCGGGAAAGTAATGGCGACACCAAAAGCACAAGCAAACGGAGGGATGCCTGTCGGGAAGAAAACGGGGAGGGAGTTACTTTGTTAAAACTTACCGGTTCTCATACGCCAATTTTTTGGATCACGATTGAGATGCATGATGGCACCGACACGAATAACATCACTGTCTACTCTGTAAAGCACACCATAAGGGAAACGATTGAGCAAACATCGACGGGTTTGTCTCGAAAACAATGGCCACGATTCAGGGAAAACCTTGACCCGATCAAAAGCACGTTTGACTTCGGCAGCAAATTCATACCCAAGTCCGGGGCATTGTGCATTGTAATAATCTACCGCCTCTGCAAATTCCTCTTCTGCAATGGAGAGAATGACAATATTCATCTCTGATTGATCCTTGCAAAAACATCTTCTGCTGATGACGCCTTGATTTCACCACGGTCATAAGCGTCAAATCGAGATTCGACCTCTTCTGCCCACGCAGCATCGACGGTATTGCGTACGGCACAATCAAAACTCTGAAAAAGTTTTTCGATAAGCTCAGCCCTCTCTACAGGAAGCAAATCGAGAGCATCTTTGAAAATACGTTCTGTGACTGCTGTCATATATCCTTAAAATTATCTTTGCGATTGTACAATCCTCTTGATGACTGTATTTGCAATTCAGCAAAACTTCCTCTCAACAAGTTATGAAGAAAAGATGTTTTTTATCAAGAATATAAATGCCCGTCATCTTCGAAACGGCTATCCGGCTCGTCCTACCAATGCCGGGCATGGGTGGTGGCTCTTTTTGCCCTGAAGCCTTACAGGGGCAGGGTCATCAATCTGTTCAGAGGCAGTCATCCGACTTTGCTTTTGAGCTACGGGACGAAAACAAGGCGGAAGCCAACGTTGTTGTTCCGGTTGTCGGGTTGGTTGTTGTTCCGATTAGCCGACCGACAGTTCTCGGCAGGGTTGTTCCAGCTCCCGCCACGAATTACACGGTTCGAACCCACGACTGATGCCCTTGTCATTCAATGGCCACCATTGCAGAGTACACATTTTTTCGAAATTCTCTTGCATCGGCGTATTCGGTACATGCCACCAATGGCAAGGCGTGGTTTGCAAACTCTTTTTGTGTCCATCGCCCTGTTTGCAGGTAGTGGTCATAAAGCAGGGATTTCTGGATAAAACGCTTTTTGCTTTGCCGGGCAAGGCGCACAGATCCCGGAAAAAGCAAATAGCCCAGAAAGGGCAACCCTTTACTGCTCTCGTTCAAACAAAAGGGCTTGAGCTGAAGCCGCAACTCCCTTGAAAGATATTCCTGAAAGCGGTAGCCGATTTCGAGCAATGCCTCTTTATCGTGATGCCACAACACCATGTCATCCATATAACGGACGTATGCTGGAATGCGCAGACCCTGTTTGAGATCATAATCGGCCATCGAAAGATAGTGGTTGGCAAAGTATTGGCTGGTCAGGTTGCCAATTGGAAGGCTTTTTTCGGCTGCGGTTGAGTAGCTGTCAATTATTTGCTGGAAAATCAACAGCACATCCTTGTCTTTGAACATACGACAAAGCTGTTGTTTCAAAATGGAGTGGTCAATGCTCTCAAAATATTTGCGGACATCAAGTTTCAGGAACCAGCGGTAGTGACGATGATACTCCCGTGCCCTGTCGAGCGCCGAGTATGTGCCTTTTCCGGGTCGGCTTGCAAAACTGGTGGCAATCTGCTGCTTTTCGAACGAAGCGTGGCAGACATTCATCAGCGCATGGTGCAGCACCTGCTGCGAAAAAGGTGTGGCACAAATCAACCGCTTTTTAGGGTCGTAAATAGTGAAGGTGTGATAACCTCCCGTTTCGACGGTGCCCGAAAGGAGTTGCTGCTGCAAGCGTTGCAAATTTTGCTGTAACTGCTTTTTATAGGAGTAAACGTAGTGTTTGGAAACTTTGCCTTTTTGCGCCTTGTAGAATGCCTCATAAAGATTCTTCAGATCAGCTATCTGCTGAAGCAACTGCCCCTGACGTTTCATTGGGTTCCGGGTTTTCAATGAAATAGTGAGCAAAACGCTCGGTTTTCTTTTCGCCAATGCCTTTGATGCTGAGCATACTTTTGATGGTGATCTCTTCGAGTTTTGCGAGTTCGGCAAGCTCTTCGTCGGTAAAGACGATAAAGGCCGAGAGCCCTTCTGTTGCGGCTACTGTTTTGCGTATTTCACGCAGGTGCGAAAATTTCTGAAATGTTGGCTCATCGAGCACTTGACGGTAATCAACCTTTGCCTTGCTCCCGGATACCGCGCTGAAGGCTTGCTCGATGTAACGAACACAAAAGCACCAGTTGGCTCCGTTATTGTTGCTGATCAGCTTTTGCTCAATTTCCAGAATTTTATGTGCTTTGAGAAAGGTGTTCATCTCCTGTAGCGCGCTCCCGCTGTCACCGATGGGTATGGTAAAAAGTTTTATCTGCATGAGCGATTGATCATTGTCACTTTTTCAAAAATGTCGGCGGACCACCTTCGGTGGTCGGTTCTGTAGTCGGTGGTTACATGAAAATCATGGCGCACGGCAGTTCGTCCCTCTCTGCCGTTCACCACGATTTTGTAACTGCCCTCTCGCTCAAAAAGCAAAGCCGGAATGAGCTGCCAACTGACTACGGGACGAAAACAAGGCGGAAGCCAACGTAGTTGTACCGGCTGACGGGTAGGCGGTTGCGCCGATAAGCCGACCGACAGCGCTCGGCAGGGTTGTACCAGCTCCCGCCACGAAGAACACGGTTCGAACCGGTTGCAGGGCCAATCGGATTTTCAACTATCCCCTTTGCTTTACACTCGTCATAAAAGCTCTCACCATACCAGTCGGTGCACCACTCCCACACATTGCCGTGCATATTGTACAATCCAAACGCATTAGGTTCCAGACTCTCAACTGCTACCGTATTATTCCGATACTCTCCTTTAGGGTGTTTGTTGTACGGAAAGTTGCCGTTATAATTCGCCTGTTTTGTTGTCAGATTTTCACCTGTACTGAATGGTGTTGTTGTGCCTGCCCGGCATGCATACTCCCACTCCGCTTCTGTGGGCAACCGGTATGTTTTCCCGGTTTTTGAACTCAACCAGGAACAATATGCCGTAGCATCGTTCCAGCTTACATGCAACACCGGATGATTGTATTCTTCTGGTTGACGCTTCTCTCCCGACACACCATGCCGCCAGTTTATACCCGTTTTATCAATCCACGCTTTTCCATCCCATATTCTGCTGCTGTTTTGCTTTTCCGCCTCTGTCTGATACTTTAACTCTTCAATAAATCTCTTGAAATCAGCGATGGTCACCGCATATTTGCACATATAATAATCAGACAATGTTACAGAATGCTGCATCTCAATATTTTCTCTGCCTCTTTCGTTGTCTGGACTGCCCATTAAAAACTCGTCACGTTCTATCCTTACATAATTTGATAAAACAAGAGAAGCTATACCAGCTTCCGAACAAAACTGTTTTACCATATCCATTCCGGTAAAATCAAGCTTCATGGCAAAATCAGGATTTTCGGCAGCTTCTTTTGCCAGAAAAAACTCAAGAATTGACTTATGGGAAAATTTCCAGTTGTTTTCTGCGTCACGCGTCATAAGCGATTCTCCTGTCATGTGATAATCTTGTAAATCAACATTAACATCAGTCGCATCTTTTCTGGATAAATAAAGCACTTTTGTCTCTTTTCGTTTTTCGTAAATGCGCAAAGCTATCTGGCGAGAATAGTAATGAAGACTTTGTCTGAATTTTTCAGAGTCGTTATGTTCATCTTCCCTTTTTTTAACTTCCCTGTTAATCCATCCATCTACAAGAGCTTGATAAATTTGATATGTATTGCTGTATCTTTTTGTGCTATCAACCAGCACCTCAATGTAATTAAGCAGCATCGGGCGAACCATAAGTTTTTTAGAATTGTGCACAATTTGACTGGCAATGGCTTTTTTTCTGCGTTTCCGGATATTTAACTTGCCATATTTTTTATCCAGATACCGATTAATATCATGGTCATCAAACGGTGAGAGATACATTTTCACCAGTTCATAGTTACCCTTGTCATCATGGCGTCTGATTTCCAGTTTATATGGCTTGTTCTCATTCTGTTCAGGAAAATATTGTGTTCGACAGGTCATAACAACCTTACGGAAATCACATACGGAGTCAATCACCTCATTGAGTACCTTGTCAAACCATTGTTTATCATTATCATTGCCATTATTGCTTTCAGGACAATCTACAAGTGTATCGGGAGGTATCAATTTATTATACTCATCGAAAGCATCAAGCAATAATATTGTTTTTGCTGGATCTTCTTTTTTTTTGATCTTTTTGATGTTATCAAGAATTTTCGTATCACCAAAAGGCAACAATTTTATTTTATATTTTTTTTTAAAATTAAAAAACGAGGTGTACCTCCAATAAAGATTGATCATAAATGTTGTTTTCCCCATTCCAGAGTCCGCAAGCACCAGGTAAAATCTGTTTTCTTCTTTTTTCCTGAATGCTTCTTCTATAAAAAACGGTATTAATGGTTTCCGCACAATAAAAGCACCAGAGGTACCTGGCTCATCCTCAATTGAGGGGGTAATATTCTGTGCTCTGGTCTCAATATAGTATTGTGTTTTAGACTGCACATTCTCAGGATTAAACTGATATTCAACCAACTCCCTGCTTGTCTTGCAGTTTCGATAATGATTGTACAATCGTTTAATGAGTAATCTGCAGCAATAAAAAATAAAGCCCACAACTCCCCAGGTTGCCCAGCCTTGTGTTCCGGTCAATGCGTTGTTTATCCAGTCAATGATCATCTTCATGCTTTTATCACTTATGATTTCAACTCGCCTTATATTTATTTCAGGATTCAAAAAAGACCTTTCTCAAACCCCCACCATCATCGATGGAAAGAATATTCCCTCCTTGGAACTCTGCCTGACAGCGGTTGATATTGAACATCTTTTCGAATGTTGTTTCCAGGACGATGACTGCTTTGAGGTTAAGTTTGGTGTCGGCGAGTTTTTGCTCTCTGGTTTTGATCTTTTTGCAAAGGCCGAATGTCGGGTTGCTGAGGCTGCGATTACCGATAACGTTCTCTCCTGCCGGTAAGTTAAAGAAGGAATGATGGTCACGGAGAAACCTTGCTTCGCTTTCGTAGCCATTGGCCACGCCTGCCTTTTTTGCATGAGCCCAAAGTTCTGCCAGTTGAGGTGTCATGAAGGAAAAGTGACCAGTGCAACAAAATAATCCGCACTCAAAAGCACGTTAAAACGCAGCAGTGATGTAATTTGCTAAATACAAAATAGCTGCGTGATATACAAGTGAGGTTGGAGGGACTCCCCTTGCCACTTTATGACAAAAAAGGCGTTCAGGATAGCGGACGGGCTGGTAAACGGAAGCATATTCTGATGCCTATTCCATAATTTACGGCCTTTGATTCCATAATTTACGTTTTTATATCTTCATATATCAACTAGTTAAATCTAATCGAGCAGGTTTTCCGCCCTTATCGCTTACTCTTATAGACAGGCTCTGAATAACCTGATCCGCCGGAAATCGGAAGAAAGAGCGTCTGACGTTATGACAGGTCATCAATAACGGATTTCAAAGCGACGCATTATGAAAAAATCTTTCAGTTGGCGGGTGTTTACAAGCTTCGGGCTTTTTCTCTCTTTTTTCATGCTTCTCGTCTCAGGCGTGATTCTTTATATTTTTCCAGGCAGAAGTCCGGGAGTTGTCTGGGTGATGGGCGGACTTACAAAACCAGCCTGGCAAAATCAGCATATCATTTTTGGATTCGCCTTTTCCCTGCTCTCTCTTGGCCATCTTTTTCTTATTAACTGGCATGCGTTCCTCTCCTACCTGAAAACAAAGACAACCCAGGGAATGGAGCGCCCCATCGAACTGTTGACGATACTCATTCTCTCACTGGTTGTTGGTTTCGGTACCTTTTTCAATATCCAGCCTTTTTCGGCCATTCTTGAGTTTGGTAAAAAAATCTCAAACTCCTGGGAGCCGAAAGAAAAACAGACACCGAAGCCTTTTGCTGAACGTTTGACGCTTGCGGATTTTTCTCAGCAAGAGGCTCACGGGGAGCATCACAAAGCGTATGGTCAGAAAGTGGAGGATTTTGACACCCCAGGCTCATCGTCATCAAGGGAACTTGCTTTCAGTGAGGAAGAAAATGAATCTGCCCCCGACAGCTCCGACAGAAGAAGCAACGCCATTACCGAAGAGCAGAGCAGGCCCGTGAGCGATGTGCAGGCACCTGATGACGCATTGCATCGCCGAACACAAAAGAGTTGTTCATCATGCCACTAAAGGAGTACCAAATGCAATCCCGAGATACCTCCAAGAGCGGAACAAGTGACGCGTGGATTTTTTTCAGACACAAAGAAGCTTAAAATATTTCGGGAACGGCAAATTTGCTTTCTTTATTTATCTTCCATCTTTCTTGATCATACAGTATCAACGGAATCAACAGGAAGAATTCCCTGATAATCTGTAACTTTCATGCAAAGCCGAAGCCGGTTTTGTATGAATTTTTCCTTTCAACTTATTGATATAAAAAGAGTTCGAGGGATTAACATAACACGATTTCCACTAACAAGGGATTAAAAAAGTATGTCCACACGATACCTTTCAGGATCTGCCGTTGCTCTGGTAACCCCGTTCAAAGCGGACAGCTCCGTCGATACCGATGCATTAAGACGGCTGGTGCAGTTTCATCTTGAGGCAGGAACCGATATCATCATAACCTGTGGAACGACGGGTGAGTCGCCTACACTTTCCGGGGATGAGCAGTTTGATATTATCCGCACCGTAAAGAGTGAGGCTGGCAACAATATTATCGTAGCAGCAGGTGCTGGCACCAATGATACAAAACATGCGGTTGAGCTGGCGAAAAATGCCGAGAAAGCTGGCGCTGCGGCGATTCTGTCGGTTGCTCCCTATTACAACAAGCCTTCGCAGGAGGGGATTTATCAGCACTACCGCCATATCGCCGAGGCTGTCTCTGTGCCGATTATCATTTATAATGTTCCAGGGAGAACCGGGTGCAATGTTGCTGCGTCAACCATTCTGCGGCTTGCAAAAGATTTTGAAAATATTGCGGCCGTCAAGGAGGCTTCTGAAAATATCAGCCAGATCTCTGAGCTTCTTGAGGAAAGACCTGCACATTTTTCGGTGCTGACCGGTGAGGATTCGCTGATTCTGCCCTTCATGGCAATGGGGGGAGACGGAGCCATTTCTGTTGCGGCGAACCAGATTCCTTCACAGATCAAGCAACTGATCGAGGCTGCCAGACGGGGCGATCTTGAGTCTGCCCGCTCCATCAACCGCCGCTATCGCAAGCTGTTAAAACTGAACTTTATTGAGAGCAATCCGGTGCCGGTAAAGTACGCCCTGTCAAGAATGAGGATGATCGAGGAGAATTACCGTCTGCCGCTGGTACCGCTCTCAGCCGAAAATAAACAGCTCGTCGACCAGGAGCTGAAGTCACTTGGCCTCATCTGAACAGCCCCCTCTTTCAGCCCTTTAAGCTGCTGGCCCGCCATTAGCTTAAAGGGCCTGTAAGCCCTATTACACCATCTCACCAAGCTTTACGGCAAAATCATCAAGTTCCTTGCGGCTCCGCTTCTCCGTAACAGCCACAAGCAAACCGGTTTCGCCGTGAGCAGCCAGGTCATAGCCGGCAAAAACCTTGTGCTCAAGCATCCGTTCAATGATGACCGCCGCTGAAACGGGTGTTTCAACAACAAACTCCCTGAAAAATGGCGACGTGTACTTCACGCAAAATCCCGGGATTGCGGCAATTTTTCCTGCCAGATAATGTGCACCCTGTGCTGATTGTGCGGCAACCTGCTGCAACCCCTCTTTACCGAGCAGCGACAGGTAGACGGCTGCCTGAAGGGCGTTAAGTGCCTGGTTGCTGCATATATTTGAGGTGGCTTTTTCGCGGCGGATATGCTGCTCGCGGGTCTGAAGAGTGAGAATAAAGCCATCTTCGCCATCGCGGTCTTTGGTCATGCCGACCAGACGGCCTGGAATCTTGCGGACCAGTTGCTGTTTTACCGTAAAAATGCCAAGGTAGGGCCCTCCAAAACTCTGCGAAGAGCCAAGGGGCTGACCTTCACCAACTGCGATATCGGCTCCGTAACTTCCGGGAGCAGCAAGTACACCGAGTGAAAGCGGATCGGCAGAAACAACAAAAAGAGCACCCTTTTCATGGGCAATGGCCCCGATGGCTTCAACCTCTTCGAGGCAGCCGTAAAAGTTGGGTTGCTGTACCACCACAGCGGCCACATGGTCGCCGACAAGCTCCCTGAGTGCCGAAATGCTGCCAATACCCTCTTCAAGAGTGTTCTGTATCACGGCCTGGTGACCTGCCGCTTCCAGATAGGTTTTCAGTACCGAGTTGTTCCAGGGGTGCAGTTTGCCTGCCACCACAACCTCGTTGCGGCCAGTGACGTTCATAGCCATCAAGACCGCTTCCGCCAGGGCTGTCGCCCCGTCATACATCGATGCGTTGGCAACATCCATCTCATAGAGGCGGCAAATCAGGCTTTGGTATTCGTAGATCGCCTGCAGGGTACCCTGTGAGACCTCCGCCTGGTAGGGCGTATATGCGGTATAGAATTCGCTGCGGGAGGTGATGGTCTTGATAGCAGCGGGAATGAAATGGTCATAAGCCCCTCCACCGAGAAAACTGACATAATCAGCGGTACTCTTGTTGGCCGCAGCAAGAGCTTCAAGCAGTTTGCGCACCTGTGGCTCATCTGAAGCCGAAAAAAGATCGAGCGCTCTCTTCAGGCGGATCTCTTCGGGAATATCCACAATAAGATCTTCAAAGGAGCTGACACCGATTGCCTTGAGCATCTCCTCCCTTTCTCCGGCAGTATTGACAATAAATGGCATTGTTTACTCCCCTGTGAGCTGACGATAGGCCTCAGCGTCAAGAAGTGCGAGAATTGCTTCCGGACTCTCAACTTTTATCTTGACCAGCCAGCCCTCTTTGTAGGGATCCTGGTTGACAATTTCGGCGCTGTCAAGCTGTGGGTTCAACTCAAGAAGTTCACCGGCAATCGGTGCAAAAAGATCGGCAACCGTTTTTACCGCCTCGACCGTTCCAAAAACCTCATGCTGTTTCAGCACTGTTCCGATGGGTTTCAGCTCCACAAAAACAATATCGCCAAGTTCATGCTGGGCAAAGTCAGTAATGCCGACCAGCGCGGTGGTGCCATCTTCGAGCAGTTTGATCCACTCATGGTCTTTGGTATAACGAAGATCTTCCGGAATAGTCATGGCAGAGAGATAAAGTGTGTTGATTGAATGAGCAGCAGGAAGAGCGGCTCGTCGTTGTGAAAAGCAAGGTACTATTTTTTATAATTCCTTCAAATCAGCCGGTTATGGCCGTTTTATGCCAGTCGCTGCCTCATGGCCTCGTAAAGCAATACGCCTGCGGTCACACTGACATTCAGGGATTCAACGCAGCCTGCCATGGGAATTCGGACAACATGGTCGCAGAACTCCAGTGCTTCAGGCGCAAGCCCGCTTCCCTCCATGCCAAGCACAATGGCCGTCGATTTTTTCATGTCGGCATCGGTATAGTTGAGTTCCGCTTCCATGTCGGCCGCAAGTACCTGGACATGGTACTGATGAAGAAATTCAAGGGCACGCACAAGGCTTTTGACCTTGCAGATCCTCATATGGGAAAGCGCTCCGGCAGAAGCCTTGTGCACAACGGCATTAACGGGTGCTCCCTTGCCTTCAACAAGGATAACGGCATCGGCCGCCACAGCTTCAGCCGTCCTGATAATGGCTCCGATGTTGTGAGGATCGTCGAGTCCCTGCAGAACCACAAAGAGCGGGTATGTGTTGCGGGGGGTTGCCAGCACCTCCTCCAGCGAGTAATAGGTGACCGAGCTGATAAGGGCACAAACACCCTGGTGCTTTGTTGTTCCGGCAATCAGGGAGAGTTTTTCGAGCCGGGCCTTGCCGCTGACGAGCTTCAGCCGCCTTGCGGTAATGACAATTTCCTTGAGTTTCGGGTGAGACGTATTAAACTGAAAGTATATTTTCTCAATGCTCTCGGGCTTTTGCTGGAGAAGCTCAAGTACGGCATTCCTGCCATAGACAATGTTTTCGGAATGTTCCGCGTCCATAAAAGCTTTTTTCCTCTGTCTGTACGTTGAAATAACAAGGAACAGGGCCGCAGCACCATGCTGCACGTTTCCCCGACACTCCTCGCTCTCTGTGGGGAGAGAGCTGAATCTAATTAAATTTATCAAAATCATTTTTTTTTATATCTTCCTTGACGTACCATTTTGATCTATTGCTTTATTCTTGCCTTACTGTGGTACCTTTTGCAGCACCGCCGCGCGTTCCATGTCAGTGATCTGCACATACCTTTCTCAATACAAATCAAGTGAATGACCGTATGAGCCGGACTTATAAAACAATGGAGGGAAATGAAGCGTTAGCTTATGTCTCCTACCGCACCAGTGAAGTCATCTGTGTCTACCCGATTACTCCAGCATCACCAATGGGTGAGTATTCAGAAGCGTGGTCTGCAGAAGGGAAAAAAAATATTTGGGGCACCACACCAAAAGTTGATGAACTACAAAGTGAAGCCGGTGCTGCGGCAGCGGTTCACGGAGCGTTACAGACCGGTGCACTGACAACCACCTTTACTGCATCGCAGGGTCTTCTGCTGATGATCCCGAACATGTATAAAATAGCCGGTGAGCTCACCCCATGCGTCATCCACGTATCGGCTCGTGCTCTGGCTGCACAGGCTCTGTCGATCTTTGGGGATCATGGTGATGTCATGTCAGTCCGGGGAACAGGCTTTGCCCTTCTTGCCTCAGCTTCCGTTCAGGAAGTAATGGATATGGCACTCATTACGGCTGCCGCAACGCTTGAATCACGAATTCCATTTCTCCATTTCTTCGACGGATTCCGAACATCTCATGAAATTTCCAAAATCGAGGTCATTGCTGACGATATTATAAAAGCAATGATCAGCGACGATCTCGTCATAGCACACCGCAACCGGCGCATGAGCCCTGATGCTCCAATTATCAGGGGCACTTCACAGAATCCTGATGTCTATTTTCAGGGCAGGGAGACGGTCAACAGCTATTACAACGCCTGCGCATCAATCACCGAAAAGGCGATGGAAAAGTTTGGAGAGCTCAGCGGCCGTCACTATAAACTTTATGAGTACTACGGTGCCGCAGATGCTGAACGGGTGATTGTTTTGATGGGATCGGGTGTCGAAACCGCCCGTGAAACAGCAGAATATCTCAACAAAGAGGGCGAGAAAGTCGGTGTTGTCCATGCCCGTCTTTTCCGTCCGTTCGATATCGAGCGTTTTGTCAAAGCGTTCCCTTCCACCGTCAAATCGGTCTCCGTCCTTGACCGGCTCAAGGAACCAGGAAGTGCAGGAGAGCCCCTTTATCTTGACACAGTCAACGCCTTCCTTGAAGGAGTGCAGAATGGCTTGATAAAAACCATCCCCAACATCACCGGCGGCAGATATGGTCTCTCATCCAAGGAGTTTACTCCGGCAATGATCAAGTCCATCTTTGACAACATGGCTGCAGTAAAACCGAAAAACCATTTCACTGTAGGCATCAACGATGATGTAACCAGGAGCAGTCTTGACTACGACCAAACCTTTTCCATTGAACCGGATGAAATGTTCCGGGCACTCTTTTACGGCCTTGGATCAGACGGGACTGTCGGAGCCAATAAAAACAGCATCAAAATTATCGGTGAAAACACCGGGAACTATGCCCAGGGCTATTTTGTCTATGACTCCAAAAAGTCAGGTTCAATCACAACCTCGCATCTGCGCTTCGGCCCAAATGAAATTCGTTCAACCTATCTGATCACTGAGGCCCAGTTTATCGGTTGCCACCACTGGATTTTCCTTGAGATGCTTGACCTTGTCAAAAATCTCAGGCAAGAGGGCACCCTGCTGCTGAACACACACTACGCTCCGGAAGAGCTCTGGGAGAAACTGCCGAAAATTGTCCAGGAACGCCTGATCAGCAAAAAGGCAAAGCTGTTTACCATCGATGCCTATAAAGTTGCCCATGCAAGCGGTATGGGCCAGCGCATCAACACGATCATGCAGGCCTGCTTTTTTGCCATATCCGGTGTTCTGCCCCGCGAAGAGGCAATAGAGCAAATCAAGAACTCCATCCGCTCTACCTATGGCAAAAAAGGAGATGAGGTCGTCCGGCAGAACATACAGGCTGTTGATGATACCCTCTCCAACCTCCATCAGGTAACGATCGGATCGGTCGCCGACAGTAAAACGGGGCTGCGTCAGCCTATTGTTGGTGAAGCACCTGATTTTGTCTGCAACGTTTTGGCAAAAATCATTACCGGCGAGGGTGATGACATTGCGGTCAGTGAACTGCCTGCTGATGGCACCTACCCGACCGGAACCTCAAAATTTGAAAAGCGCAACCTTGCCGATGAAATTCCGCTCTGGGAACCCGATCTCTGTATCCAGTGCGCAAAATGTGCCATCGTATGCCCCCACGCAGTCATACGGGCCAAGCTCTATGATCCGAAATATCTGGAGAACGCACCACGCACCTTTAAATCCGTCGATGCAAAGGGTGCCGGCTGGAACGGGATGAAATATACGATCCAGGTCGCTCCCGAAGACTGTACCGGATGCGAAATATGCGCTCATGTCTGTCCGGGAAGAGATAAAAACAACCCGGAAAGAAAAGCGCTGAACATGCATGAGCAACTTCCCATTCGTGAAACCGAGATTGACAACTGGAACCATTATCTCAACATTCCTGAATACGACCGAAACAAAATCAATATAAAGCTGATCAAGGAACAACAGCTTCAAGAGCCGCTTTTCGAGTTTTCGGGCGCATGTTCAGGTTGCGGAGAGACTCCCTATATCAAACTCATGACCCAGCTCTTTGGTGACCGGCTTGTCATTGGCAATGCTACCGGATGTTCTTCTATCTATGGAGGCAACCTTCCAACAACACCATACACCACCAATGCTGACGGTCGCGGCCCTGCATGGTCCAACTCGCTTTTTGAAGATACCGCAGAGTTCTCGCTCGGCTTCCGGATTTCAATCGACAAGCAGCGGGAGTATGCACGCGAACTCTTGCAGAGAGTGGCTTCCGAAATCGGCGATACACTGACCACTGAGATCCTTGAGGCCAGCGAGATCAATGAACCGGAAATTTTTGAACAGAGAAAACGGGTTTCCATTCTGAAGGAGAAGCTCTCTTTGATCAATTCGTCCGATGCAAAAAATCTGCTCTCGGTAGCCGACATGCTGGTCAAAAAAAGTGTCTGGGCTGTCGGTGGAGATGGCTGGGCTTATGACATCGGCTATGGCGGTGTTGACCATATAACAGCCGGCGACAAAAACATCAACCTTCTGGTGCTTGATACCGAAGTCTATTCAAACACGGGAGGTCAGGCATCGAAAGCAACGCCAAAAGCTGCGGTTGCTAAATTTGCCTCAGCCGGACGGACGGTGACCAAAAAAGATCTTGGCATGATTTCGATGACCTACGGCAACGCCTATGTTGCCTCGGTTGCCCTTGGTGCCCGCGATGAACAGACACTCAAAGCATTTCTTGAAGCAGAGGCTTACAACGGTCCGTCAATCATCATAGCCTATTCACACTGTATTGCCCACGGCATCAACATGTCGACTGCACTTGAGAATCAGAAGGCTGCGGTTGATTCCGGCCACTGGATACTTTACCGTTACAATCCTGACCGCTTGCTGGAAGGAAAGAATCCGCTTGTACTTGATTCGAAAAAGCCAAAAATACCGGTAGCCCAGTTCCTCGATATGGAAAACCGCTTCAGGATGCTCAAGAAGAGCCATCCTGAACATGCAAAAGAGTACTACGCCGCAATCCAGAAAGAGGTCGATGCCCGGTGGGCCCATTACGAATATCTTGCAGCACGCACCTTCGATGAGATCAAATAACAAATCAATCCAGACAAAAACGGCGGAGAACCCGCCGTTTTTTTTGATGCCCGCCGCCACATCCCGTCTGAAGCACTCCATAAAAGCAAAGACTACGGAATCACCTTAAGCTTTCTGGCTTTTTCCTTCATTTCAAATGCCTTCTCCCTGTTTCCGAGCTGCTCGTACACCTTGCCGAGATGATCGGCTATTTCTGCTTCACGGGGATCCAGCTCCGCAGCTTTTTCAAGAACCTTCCTTGCCTCTTCATACTCTCCCATCCTGAACAGCACCCAGCCAAGTGTATCAAGATAGCCTGCATTGGATGGTTCCCTTGCTACCACCTTCAAAGCAAGCCCTTTTGCCCGTTGAAGCTCTTTTCCCTGAACAGCAAGCACATAGGCAAGATTATTCATCATAACGACATTGTCAGGCTCAAGACCAAGAATGATCTCATAGAGATGGACACTTTTTTCACGAAAACCAAGAGTGTCATAACATAAAGCAAGAGTACTGCATGCTTGCAAATAGAGATTTTTCTCCTTTTGAGCCATTTTTGACTGCACCACCTTTTCAAGCAGAAATGCTGCTTTTTTGAGCTTTCCTGTCTGAAAAAAGAGTTCCCCTTCCAGCACCTTAAGCCTGAAGTTTTTAGCAGGAAAGCGTATTTTAGCCTTGTGAAGCGCCTCGGCGGCCAACAGGAACTCTTTCTTTATGAGGGCGGCTGTAACAAACTCCTCCCAGACTTCAATACTGCCCGGATCCAGAAGCACGGCTTTTTTGAAATCGATCAAAGCTGCGGCTGCATCCTCCTTCTGCATTTGGGCGATGCCACGGAGCGCATAAAGCTTGCCATTACCGGGATGCCGACGAATTATTTCTCCGATCATGACAATTGCAGGATCCAAAAAAGAGCTTTCACGGGATGCTCGCACGAGAAAAAGTTTGGCAAGCTCTATCTCCTGCGGAAAAGTTACCTGATTGGTATTGAAAAAACGGTTGAGATCGCCAAGAAAAGCGACATTGTTTCCGGACTGAACAGATACCTCAAACAGGGCCAGCCAGGCAGGAACTAAGCCCTGGTTCTCCCTGAGAAGCTCCTTAAAGGTCTTTGAGGCAAGATCATACTGCTTGCTCTGCAGATAGAGTTCACCGAGAGTAAGACGCAATTGCTCTTTTCCATCTCCCTGCTCAATGAGCTTCTTCAACGTACCGATTGCATCCTGATAATGGTCGAGCTTTATCTCAATAAGCAGCATCTGTACCAGGGTTGTCTCGTTCTTCGGATCAAGTGTTAACATTTCCTGAAAAACAGCAATGGCTTTTTCTGGCTGATCGGCTGCAATGTATTCAATGGCAAGAGCGGAAAGTGGCTCCGCATTGCCCGGTTCAAAAGCGGCAAGCCGACGGTAAAGTTCAATTGCCCGCCCATAATCACGCAATTGGTGAGAGAGTGCAGCAAGAAATCCCAGGTAATATTTATTCCGGGGATTGAGCAAAACACTTTTTTCACTGTAGATACGGGCGGAATCGAGAACGCCGAGACCAACCCAGGCTTTCGAGAGGGCATAATGAATGGCCGCATTTGAGGGC
Organism: uncultured Chlorobiaceae bacterium; assembly: GCA_903882665.1. Classification (GTDB taxonomy): domain Bacteria; phylum Bacteroidota; class Chlorobiia; order Chlorobiales; family Chlorobiaceae; genus Chlorobium. The sequence continues at coordinate 65,431 of CAIRXW010000003.1, forward strand.
TGAGCGCTCAGGAGCCTCCCATAACGCACAACGGCTTCTCTGTACTCCCCTTTTGCACTCTGCAGCGAGGCAGCAACAAACTCTCTTTTTGAGGCATCAGCAAGAGAGTCCGGCACCATACTGCCATAAAGCACCGCTCTTGAGGATGCACACGCCGAAAGAAAAAGCTGGCAGAAAAGAGCTGCCAGAAGCAGCAGAGAGCTGAAAGAGCGCCGGTTACTGCACGAAGTTGGCAATTCAGCAATTCGGTGCCACATCGAACAAGGGATATTCATGAGTTTCCGAACCAGTTGAAAAGCGAGAAAGCGCTTGACGGGTTGCAACCCGTCCCCTTGTCGTTCTTGTCAGATAACCCGCCTGGATAAGATATGGCTCATAAACCTCTTCAATGGTATCCTGCTCCTCTCCCACCGAGACGGCAAGAGAGGCAATCCCGACCGGTCCTCCGTTAAACTTGTTGACAATGGTCTCCATGATTTTTTTATCCATCTCATCAAGGCCCTCCTCATCAATTTCGAGACAGTCAAGGGTCTTTATGGCAATGGTACGGTTTATCAGCGCTGCGCCATCAACCTGTGCAAAATCACGGGCACGGCGGAGCAGGCGGTTGGCAATACGTGGGGTACCCCGTGAACGTCCGGCAATTTCCGATGCAGCTTCAGCATCAATGCCAATTCCGAGAATGGCTGACGCACGTATGATAATCCCCTCAAGAAGTTCCGGTGCATAGTAATCGAAGCGGCTGTTAATGCCAAACCTTGCTCTGAGTGGTGAGGTAAGCAAACCGGAACGTGTCGTGGCCCCGACAAGCGTAAAGGGCTCGATACGCAACTGCACCGCCCTTGCAGAGGGGCCGCTGTCGAGCATGATATCAATCCGGAAATCTTCCATGGCTGAGTAGAGATACTCCTCAACCGTCGGCGGCATACGATGAATTTCATCAATAAAAAGCACATCACCCCTCTGCAAACCGGTCAAAAGTCCCGCAAGATTTCCCGCTTTATCGAGCAGAGGGCCCGAAGTCGATTTGATGCTGCTCCCCATTTCTGAAGCGATAATGTAGGCAAGCGTCGTTTTACCAAGCCCCGGAGGGCCGGACAACAAAACATGGTCCAACGCTTCGCCTCGCATTTTAGCCGCTGAAATAAAAACTTTCAAATTATCAGTCAGCCGTTGCTGCCCGGCAAAAGCATCCATACGGAGCGGCCGTATCTGCTCCTCGATCCTCGATTCAGTGGCATCAGGAGGTGTATTGAGCAGTTCTATTCTCAAACAGAAATCATTACAGGTTAAACGGTCAAAGTTTTATCCGCGGATCAGCAACGGCATAGAGAACATCAGCAAAAAGATTGCCAAGCACGACCAGAGAACCGGCAACAAAGGTACTGGCAATAATCAGCGGATAATCCCTCGAAAAAATTGCATCTACCGTTACGCGACCCATCCCGGGAAAGGCAAAGATCACCTCAATAAACAACGCCCCGCTGAAAATAAAGGGAAGCGAACTTCCCATAAGCGTAATCACCGGCAGCAGGGCATTTCTAAGGGCGTGCCTGAAAATAACCACCTTCTCAGGTAAACCTTTGGCCCTTGCTGTACGAATATAGTCCTGCCGGATAACTTCAAGCATGCTGCCCCTGACATAACGGGCAATACCCGCAGCCCCGTTGATACTGAGCACCGTAAGCGGCAAAACAAGATGCCATAACCGGTCAAGCAAAAATTCGACCGGGCCGAAACCTTCCGCTCCGATTTCGTTCAGGCCCGAAGCCGGAAAAAGAGGAAATTTCAGGGCAAAAAGAATAATCATCATCAAGGCAAACCAGAACTCCGGCATCGAATAAAAAAAGAGGAACGTCACGGTCAAAAAACGATCGAGAAAACTGTTCTGACGAACTGCGGAAATAATCCCGACAAGAATACCAATGGTAAAATTTGCAACCAAAGTCAGCCCGGCTATCGTCACCGTTATTGGCAACGCCTGGGCGATCACATCAAAAACCGGCTGCTGGGCACGGCTGAAACTGCGCCCAAAATCACCCTGCAGAACATTGGCAAGCCACTTGACATACTGTACCGGTACGGGATCGTTCAACCCATACTGCGCCCTGATCTGCTCGGCAACGTTCGGACTGATCCCCGGCTGAATGAAAAAGGCCGCCGGATCACCGGGAGCAAGCCTGGTAATGAAGAAGGTGAGGGTCAGCACCCCGAAAATGAGCGGTACGGCAATCAAAAGCCGCTTGAGAATATAGATGAGCATAATATCTTATAGGGCAACATTTGCCGAAGGGCGCAGCCTCCAGTCGTCAATATTGTAAAACGTACCGGAAATATTAAGCTCCTCACCCTCGATTCTCCTGCTGAACCCCTGGGTCTCCTTCATCCAGTAAAGAAAGGTGATCGGCTGATCGCGATGAAGAATCTCCTGATACTCCAGCCAGTAAGCTCTTGCCCCGGTAGGCTCCATCTTCTGCTTGGCAAGCTCACAAAGAGCGTCAATTCGAGGATTCTGGTAACCAGTGAAATTAAAACGGCTCTTGTTGAGGTCTGAACCCCAGACGTCGAGAGGGTCTATCTCCAGGCCGATCGACCATCCAGCCAACCACGCATCAAGCTTTCTCTGCCTGAGACTCTCAAAGAAGACATTGGGTTCCTGAACATCAAGCTTGCAGTCGATACCGATTGAACGAAGATTCTGCTGAATAATCACACTTGCATAGTTTCTTCTCGCATTGCCCGCATTCGTATAGAGCACAAAACTGAACTTTCGGCCCTGTTTCTGCAAAATACCGTCCGGCCCCGGCAACCACCCCTCCGCCCTGAGCAGGGCAGTGGCACGTGCAGGGTCAAAGGCATGAGGCACAATCCGGTCGTTACAGGCCCATTTCAGGGATGGTGAAATATCGGTGTTGCAAATCACGCCATACTCTTTGAGATAGCCGTCAATAATCGCTTCCCGGTCAATGGCCTGCGTCAGGGCAAGACGCACTCGCGCAGAACCAAAGAGGAGATGAGGCCTCACCTTGCCGCTCTTGTGATACTCGTTCTGATCGATATTTGACCAGCCAACATAGTCATAGACCCTCAACCCGACTGTTTTGATCTCAATCTGCCGGTTCGCTTTCAAAAGACGGGTAAAATCTTCCGGCTTGATCCCTTCAACCACATCAACCGCGCCGGTCTGAAGCTGCGCCAGTCGTACCGTATAATCGGGCACGACCCTGAAAGTGATCAGCGGAATGGTCCCTGGCTTCGGAAGATTCGAACTTCGACTTGAAGCCAGAACGATCTCCTGCTGCTGCTGCCAGCTCTTCAGTTTGTAGGGGCCCGCACCAATCGGCTGAAGATTAAGCGGAGAGTGACGGAACTCATCCGGCTTGACATTTTTCCACTGGTGAGCCGGAAGGGGAGTCAGTGATGTATGATAGAGCGCAAGATGCTCGGGAACGGGCTTGTAAAACCTGAAGACAAGGGTGGTATCATCAGGAGTCAGAATGGCCTTGTCAAAATCAACCTTGCCCCTGTCGGCACCAATCAACTCTGCAAGGTACTGCTGACGAGCACTGGCGATCACCGGATTACCATACAACTGGTAAGAAAACTTGAAATCTCCCGACACAACCCTCTTCCCGTCATTCCAGAAAGCATCGCTTCTGAGAATATAGGTGATGGTTCGCTGATCGTCCGACATCTTCCAGCTCTTTGCCAGAGCGCCCTTGGGATCTTTTTTACCCTGACCCGGCGTTACTTCACGAAGTTTTTTTTCAAGAGCCATGTAATTCATAAGCCCGGTCGTGGTATCAAACTCGCTCTGCAAGAGGGATGGGTAGATAAGACCGATAATATTTCCTGAAGTAACCGTACTGCCAAGCACAGGATTAAGATAATCAGCGTCACCGAGCATGGCGATCACAAGGGTGGAATCCATCGCTCCTCCCCCCTTCACCGCGACCCCCTGACTCCCGTTACGGCGGTTGCATGAAGAGAGCGCAAGCAGTGCGAGCATCAGGCAAGCAGAAACACGGCACATTGCGAAAACTTTCTTTGTACTGATCTCACTCATCACGATCCTCCTCTGTCTTCTCACTGTTGATCACGTTGTTTATCCTGCTGGTCAGCGCTTCGGCGGCAACATAGTTCGAGTACCGTTTCAAAAGGAAGTTGAGTGCTACCACCTCAATGATAACGGTAATGTTTTTACCGGGAAATATAGGTAATTCTACCAGTGGAACATCAACTCCAAGAATCTTTATAAATTTGGTATCCAGACCAAGCCGCTCATAACCAATCTCCTTGTTCCATTCGAGCAGTTCAACAACAACCTGTACCTCCTTCACATCACGGATTGCCCGGATACCGAAATTCGCCTTCACATCAACAACACCAAGACCGCGAATCTCCATGAAATGGTCGATGATATGGTTTCTTTTGGCATTGAGCACCATCGACTCCCCTTTCCTCTGAATTACAACAACGTCATCAGCGACAAGGCCGTGACCTCGTTCAATCAAGTCAAGCGCAATCTCGGATTTGCCGAGACCACTCTTGCCGGTAAGCAGCACGCCGACACCATAGACATCGACCATTGATCCATGATACTGCTGGTAGAGCGAAAACTGGTCATCGAGAAAACCGGTAACAAGGTAGATCGTTTTCGTTGAAGAGTGACGGGTGATATAGACAGGAATCCCTGCATTGGTGGCCATATCGAGCAAATTCTGCGACAACTTGTTGTTGCTGGTCAGAATAATGCAGGGCATCTTGAATCGCACAAGGTGTGCAAAGGCCCTGCTCCTCTCCTCTTCGTCAAGGTGATTCAAAAACCTGGTTTCGGTATTTCCGAAAATCTGTACCCTTTTGTAGGTAAACAGATTGGTAAATCCCGCCAGAGCTAGCCCTGGACGATGAAGATCACGCTCAAAAATCCGCCGTTTCTGCTCATCAACATTGTTCAAACGTCGCAATTTGATATCGTGCTTCTTGCCGATAGTATCAAAAAAATAGGCGACCGTTATTGATCGCTTTTTTAATCCTTTTTGATCAAGATTCATGGTTTCCGGCAATAGAGATATGAATAAACCCGTGAAAAGTCTGCGGGGCCTTTCTCCCCGCAGACACCCTCGCGCTGTTATTGCAATTTTTCCTTGTACTTCTTAAGTTGCCGGCTCAATGCCTCGACACAGGTGTCGATAGCCTGTTCATAGTTTGCACCGCCCTCCTTTGCAACAAGAACATTCTGCGGCACATGCACCGTTATTTCGGCAAGCTTGTTTTTTTCAAAGTCGTTTTTCTGATGATCCAGAATGACATGGCAACTGATAATACCCGGGAAGACCCTCGTAAGCGCAAGAACTGCATTGCGGGCATACTCTTCTATATCGCTGTGATTACTGGAATGACGCAGGGTAACGGTCACATTGACCGCATCATTAACGACAACTTTTGTCATGATAAACTCCGTTTAAATAAGGTGGACGTCATGAAGGAACAAGACCCCGGCAAAAAATTATCCGAAGCCCCCGATAACTCTATGCCTTTGGATGCGCTTTCCGGTAAACCTCTTTCAGGCGCTCAAAGGTAACATGCGTGTAGATCTCAGTTGTTGACAGATTGCTGTGTCCAAGCATTTCACTGACACTGTTAAGATCTGCCCCCCCGTTCAGCAGATGTGTGGCAAACGTGTGGCGCAGAAGATGCGGATTTTTCTTTTTCTGATCAGTCACAGAACGGAGGTATTGTCTGGTCAATCTCTGAACAAGCACTGGATAAAGCTTTTTGCCCCTTTTGGTTACAAAAACATTAAGCACTACCTCCCTCTCTCCTTTCATTCTAAAGAAGTTTCTTCGGACTTCAAAATATTTTTTAAGCGCAACAACGGCCTGCTCTCCAACAGGCACAATTCTCTGCTTTCTTCCCTTGCCGGTCAGCTTGACATATCCTCCGTCAAGATCAAGATCTGCCGCCGTCAGCTCAATCAGCTCCGAAATACGAAGCCCGCTGCAATAGAGCAGCTCAAGCAGACTGCGATCACGCTCACGGATAAAGGATTCATCAAGATCGTTTTTCTCCGGCTTGCGGAACCCATGCACCGTAGCCGGAAGCAGCTCATCAAAAAGCTTTTGTGTCTGCTGTTCCGTCAAAAAACCGGGAACACGCCGCGGATACTTTGGGGTCGCAAGAGCCGAAAAGAGTGAACTCTTGATATGGCCGCCCTCGTGCAAATATCGATAAAAGCTTTTAACCGAGGCAAGTTTTCTTGCAATTGAGCGCTGCTGAACTCCCCGATCAATCAAGGCTCCCATAAAAAGCCTTACCTCAACCGTTGTGACCTGCTCCGGATCAAAGCCGGTCAAATCGCCCAGCCCAAGATGCTCTGAAAGAAAAGAAAAAAACTGGACAAGGTCAGTTCTGTAAGCAATAACGGTATTGGGTGACAGATTCTTCAGGCTGCGAAGTTTTTCCAGAAAGTCACTGATCGGCAGTGAGCCTTCCAGAAAAGGGATGGGTGAGAGTGATAAATCTTTCATAAGAGCGCAACACAAAAGAGTTCCTCTCTCCCCTTGAGATAGTAGAGAGCGTCACTGCGGAGCAGAAAATTGTTCAGGGCCGGTTTTTCCGCACCCTTTTCCAGGGTATCTGCATAAAGAAGGCAATCGCCGCGCCATACCTTGAGAGAAGAGTCCCATAGCCCGCTCAACGTATGCTGCTCATGCAAAACAGCAACAGTAAAATCCTCATGAACGATACATTCCGCACGGGTTGCTGCGCCAATACCGACTCTCTGGAGAGCCATGCGCTCTGGTGCCATCCCTTCCGTCACAAACTCCGGCAAGGTGACCTGCTGGCGCACCTCCTCCTGTACCACCTCCCCCCTGAGAGCATTAACCTCAAGAGTGTCGAGACCAAGCAAACGAGTGTCGGCACCGGTAACAGGATCAATGAGAAGAAAATGGCGCTCGGGAAAACCAGCAAAAGAGGAGAGCTGGCAGGCCAGAAACTCCTCTTCAAGATTGGCGACAAAAACCAGATCAGGCCGTGACCACGCCACCCCTCCTCCCCTGAAATCGACCGCCCATATTCCCTGATGCTCCGGACTGTTCGGCTGACAGGCAGAGCAGTAGACAAGATCGCCAAGGGTTGTTTCAAGCACGATGAACCACCCTTCCGTGGCAGAAAGAGGTTGGAGATGATCCACAAAAAGATAATCATCGCAAAAAACAGTGCCGGTCAGGGTATCAATGCAAAAAAACAGTGCCTGCCGGCTGCCGGCAAAGCGCTTCTGCCCGACAAGGTGCCCCGCCTGGGTAAACATAAGCTGCCAGACAAGTGCACCATGGCCAGCATGATAGCGCCAGCGAACCGCAAGTTCATCGCCAGTGTTCATCATTGAGCGGTTGATTGCCTTGTCATTTTATAAATGGTCACAGCAACACTCCTGGAACCCCCGTCATACCTCCTCTGAAATGGAGTGATCGAAAAATTGTTTTCCGCCGCAAGCTCAAGAAACTGCTCGGCAAGCCTCCTTCGGGGATCGGCAATATAGGCCGCACCACCGGGTTTGAGCAATTTATCGATCGCTGTGACAATAGGAAGCAGGTTCACCCTTTCATAAAGCACATCTGCGGCAAAAAGCAGGTCAAACTGCTCACGGCACTGCACAAGTCGCCAGTCGAGCCGTTCACACCGAAGCGTCACCCGGTTATCCAGGGCATTATAGCGGGCAAAACGAAGCGCCTCAAGAGAGAAGTCTGTAGTCAGCACACTGGCCCCTTTCCAGGCAGCAACAACCGAGACCATGCCGACACCGGCACCTATTTCAACCACGCGCAGCCCATCAAGTGAAAGTTCATCCGCGATAAAGGAGGAGAGCATTATGGCTGAAGGCCATATTTCCGCCCAGTAGGGCATCTGCTCATCCTTGACAAACTCTTCAGGCGAAATCCGGTCAAGAAGCGCATAACTGTCGAGCACACTCAAAAAACTGAACGAATGGGCTCCAAAGGTATAAGCCGTTTCAGCAAGATCATACTCGGCAGCCAGGGCCTTGTGGATCAGCGCCAGCTCAGAACCCTCCCCTTCCCGGGATATCTCCATAATCAACGGCCATTTACTTGGGGGAACAACCATAAAATCAAAACTAAAGGTAGCAAAAAAATAGCCACAGATTTTTATTTTGCATCGAAATGAAAAAACCAATCCAATCAACCACCAAAGACCCGCATGAAAAAAGAACTCCTTGAACTCTTCAGCAACAGCTACCCCGACCGGGACTATACCATCGAAATTGTCAATCCGGAATTTACCTCCGTCTGCCCCAAAACCGGACTTCCGGATTTTGGCACCATTATCATCAGCTACGTGCCCGATAAAAGCTGTATCGAGCTGAAATCGCTGAAATACTATTTTCTCGAGTTCCGCAACGCCGGCATCTTTTACGAGAATGTCACCAACAGGATTCTTGACGATCTTGTCGAACTGCTTCAGCCTAGATCAATCAGCGTGATAACAGAATGGAAAGCAAGAGGTGGAATTACCGAAACCGTCACGGTCAGTTACAGCGCACCCTGCTGAAAGCGGGCAACAAAAAAGCCCCGAAGGAACACTCCGGGGCTTTTTAAAACTTTAACCTGAAATCCGGGTATTTTCCCTCTTCCAGGAACTGCATGATTGTTGTTGCATCCCTTCACCGACAACGGTCATGTTATAACGGTATTTTTCCCTGATTCAGGAACTGCTCGATTGTTATTGCATCTGCAGGAGTAATCAATCCACCCGCTTTGTCCTCCATACTCTTGACAACAATATCAATCTTGCCAGTCTTTTTGTACTTGGTTTTGAGCACGTCTATGACGGAAAGTTGAGTGTGGCAGATGTTGCATTTGGCTACCCAAAGATTCTCAGCAGCCTTAAAATCAAAACCGGCAGGAGCAAGAGGTACACCGGGAGACAAGACCGGCTTTTCAAGATAGGCTTTCAATTCAGCAATGGAACGGATATACTTTCCGTCAAGCGTCACCGTGCGGCCCGTGGTTGAATGCAAAATCCCCGAAGGCCTGAGCCCCAATGAGGCAAACATAAGGGCAACAATGGCAAGAATGCTGAGCGGAAAACTTAAAAACCATTTGGAACTGATTCTCGACGACATTTTGCCAAGACCCATGATAACCAAAGAGGCAAACGTAATCAGCGAAATCCACCCCGCAAAGGAGCGCAAAGGCGTAAGATACTCGTTAAGGTTCGCAGCAGGCAACTTGTACCCGGTTAAAAACGATACCCCGAAAAACAAAGTACCCATTGAGACAGCCCCGCCTACGGCCAAAGCAGCAAGCTTACCATTTGATTTGTTGTCCATGACTGGTAATGAATTAGGTGTTAGTGGCTTACCCAAAAAATTATGGAGTAAGATAAGCATAAATAGTAAAGACGGCAAACAGAAAGCTTAAAAAGCTTGCCGTTCACAACAGGAAAATTCTGATTACCCGCCAACAGAGCACGGTATTGCCACGAACGGATCTCCTGGAGAGCCGGGATATCGCTCCATTTTTTACCGATTTCTCTTCCAAAACGCAAAGCTTCGGGCAGTGTACACTCCGGGATTGAACGGATTCAAAAAAAGTGCACTTATTTGTAACTCAGTTGATTTTTTAGAATACTGGGGAAAGATTGTTTCAATAACCCGCCGGAATTTGTTGACTTATGATTACCACAACCAGTAGCGTTATCGATTTTGAAAAGGCGGAACGCGATTTTCTTTTTCTTCTCCTCTGTTTTCAGGAGGTACTCCACGACCTCGGAGAGCACGAACTTGCAGAGCACCTGCCATGGCACAATGGAGGTCTGCCCCTTGAGCGCTATCCCAACAGCGAGCGTGCCCTGCAGGCATTTTCCATATTTTTTCAACTGCTCAACATGGCTGAAGAGAACTCCGCTGCGCAGAACCGACGAGCACTCGAAGCTGAACAGGGACTCGGGCATCTCACCGGACTCTGGGGAAGAACACTCCTGCGCTTTCGGGAACGGGGAATCACAGAAAGCGAGATTTGCCAACTGCTGCCGGAGGTATCCATTGACGCCGTTTTGACCGCACATCCAACCGAAGCCAAACGTAAAACCGTGCTCGAACAGCACCGCCAACTCTACCTGCTGCTGGTACAGCGTGAAAACCAGATGTGGACCCCGATCGAAAAGCTCGACATCCGCAATGAGATCAAGGTGGTCATGGAGCGACTCTGGAGAACGGGAGAGATCCTCTTCGAAAAACCCGATGTATCGGATGAGCGGCGCAACGTCATTCACTACCTCTTCAATATTTTTCCTGAAGTCTTGCCGATGCTCGACAAACGCCTCTTGCAGGCATGGAGGGATGCAGGGTTTGATTGCGCCAACCTCTCTGATCCCCGTAACCTGCCCCGCCTTCGCTTCGGAAGCTGGGTAGGAGGCGACCGTGACGGCCATCCGCTCGTCACCGCTGAGGTCACCCAGGAGACCCTCGCCGATATGCGCCGCAGCGCCCTGACCCTTCTGCTGCGCCATCTCAAGGAACTCGCATCAAAACTCAGCTTTTGCGAACGGCTCCAGACTCCGGGCAAAGCGCTTCTCCTGCGCATCGAAAACCTCTGCCTCAAGCTCGGAGAGACGAGCCTTGAAGCCATACAGCGAAACCGCCATGAACCCTGGCGCCAGTTCCTCAACCTGATGATCGCCTCTCTTCCCTTCGAAACCGGCAAATCAGGCCACAGTGAACGAAACTTTGAAGCTGCCTGTTACTACAGCTCTGACGAACTCCTTGAGGATCTCTCGCTCCTGCGCCAGTCACTCTTCGACGTCGGAGCGCAGCATATTGCCGACACAGAGGTCGCACCGGTCTACCGGATTGTACAGACTTTCGGCTTCCACCTTGGTACACTCGATATCCGTCAGAACAGCCACTTTCATGATCTTGCACTCTCCCAGCTCATGACCACCTCCGGCCTGAACGGCAATGATTTTCTGGAGTGGGAAGAACCAGCAAGAAGGGTATTCATTGACCAGGAACTTCTTTCACCACGCCCCTTCACTCATCCGGACATGAAGGTCGGAGCTGAAGCCGATGCTGTGCTTGCCTGCTACAAGGTATTACTCAACCACAGTAAAGCGTACGGCACCGGTGGTATCGGTTCCCTTATTGTTAGTATGACCCGCAATGCCTCTGACCTGCTCGCCATCTACCTCTTTGCCCGGGAGGTCGGACTGATGAGCCCGGCAGGTGACGGAGATGCCTGCATCCTCCCCGTTGTCCCCCTCTTTGAAACCATTGAGGATCTCGAAAAGAGCCCGACGATACTTGAAGAGTTCCTGAGCCACCCCGTCACGCAGCGGAGCCTCGAATACCGAAGAAAAAAAACGGGCAAAACAAAAGCGGTTCAGGAGGTGATGATCGGATACAGCGACAGCAACAAGGATGGAGGAATTTTTGCCAGTACATGGCGGCTCTACCGCGCCCAGGAAGCTCTGCTTGAAACCGCCGGACGCTACAATACCGACATCCTCTTTTTTCATGGCCGGGGCGGAAGCATCAGCCGTGGAGCGGGCCCGACACACCGCTTTGTCAAGGCGCAACCCTACGGTTCCATCAATGGAGGCATGTGCTTTACCGAACAGGGAGAGACCATCGCGCAGAAATATGCAAACCGTATCAGTGCCGTCTATAACCTTGAGCTCTTCATGGCCACGGTTACCGGAGCAATGGCAAAAGAACGGAAGAGCCCCAAAAGGGCGCACCCACTGGAACCCGTTATGGACATCCTTGCGCAAAAAAGCAATCTTGCCTACCGGGAGCTGATTGAAGCGGAAGGGTTTCTCACCTTTTTCCGTGAAGCAACCCCCATTGATGTTATAGAATCGTCAAGAATAGGATCACGCCCCTCACGAAGAAGCGGCCAGACAAGCCTCAAAGACCTGCGGGCCATCCCCTGGGTTTTCAGTTGGAACCAGGCCCGTTTTTCCCTTTCGGGATGGTATGGCGTCGGCTCGGCGCTTGAGCATCTGCACACCACCAACCCGGAAGCCTTCGATGAAATCCGCTTCCGCAGCCACGCCTGGCCACCGCTTCGCTACATCATCAGCAACGCCGACACCAGCATGGCATCAGCCGACCTGCACGTCATGCACCAATACGCCGAACTGGTCAACGACAGCGCCATCCGGGAGCACATCCTCGGCATGATCGAAGCCGAATACCACAGGACTAAAAAATATATCGAGCTGCTCTTTGCCGAGCCCCTTGAAATCCAGCGCATGAACGTCAACAAATTTATCGCCCCCCGCCGGGAAGGGCTTGAAATGCTCCACCAGCAACAGATCAAACTGCTCAAAGAGTGGCGCGCCCTCAAGGAGTCCGCCATGCAAAGTGAAGCCGAGCGCCTGCTGCTGGAGCTCTTTCTCACCGTCAACGCCATATCAGGGGGGTTGAGGACAACGGGATAACCTGGGAGCGCCTGGCAGCGCATAGCCGCGGCTTGGCAGAAAAAGAGAATCTTCTGCCGAGCTGGAGGCTACCCTTTTTTCAGCTCCTTGATCACCTCATCAAGGGGTACAGATGGCTGATTCAGCCCTTCGGCCTTTGCTTCCCGGAGATCAATCAAATCCATGTAATCTTCCATCAGCTCTTCTATTGCCAGATATTCTTCATAGGGCAAAACAACAAACTCTTTTTTACCCGCTTTCTCTATAATCTGCGGATTAAGTCGCATGTTAATCTCCCACTCTTAAACGGTATTCAGGAGTAAAGTTTGTCAGCTTTTTAACATTCCCTGCAAGATTATTTTCAAGTGCTTTTATTTTTTACTTTTTCGGAGCAGAGTATCTCAAAACGTTATAGCGCCCAATGCTCTCGAAAAAGAAAAGAATCAGACTAACTCAATCCTGAATTTTTTTCCAAGTACAGATGCCGCGCTGGAAAGGGTTGTCAGAGTAAGGCTGGTATCAGTTGCATCAAGCAGACGGTTGAGTGCTGCCCGACTGGTCTGCATTTTGCTTGCCATTGAAGATTTCGTCAGATGTTGTGCTTTCATTTCCTGAGCAATTTGCCAGGCAATAACACGCTTAACGGCCACCGCAGTTGCTGCGTCCAGAAGAGCCTCTTCCTCAAGAAATTCATCGAAACTGCTTCCAATATTTTTTTTATTCATCATGTATTCCTCATTCTGCTTTTAGCCAATTGCAGGTCAGACTTCGGAGTTGCCTGTGATTTTTTTATAAACCCGTGAAGCAACACTATCAAACCAATCTGTACCGTAAATAATACCCTTGCAATACGAGTTGGCAAATGAACACGCACTTCCCAAAGATCCTTGTCCATTTTGCGAACCAGCGGCATTCCCAGCGGCCAACCGTATTGAACAGTTTTGATCTCTTCACCAATTCTTTTTCGTTCTACAGCGGGCAACTCGCGTAACCAATCGCGCACTGGCTCTTTACCTCCATCGGTTTTAAAAAACCTGACTTCAAGTGTTGGGTTATTCATCAGGGAATGTATCAAAATAAGTACACTATAACAAATGAGCTTTTAGGATTGGTAAAAAACGGGCGTTCACACTCTCCAAGGAATGAGATGACCTCGCTGATGCTGGAACTTTCAAATATTTGCATATTTTACGTGTAAATACTGAAATCCTCTCACAACTTCCGCCATGCTCTCAGTACTGAATGCTGCTGCGCTGATTGGCATTGATGCCATGAAGGTTACGGTTGAAGCCAATGTGGCTGGCGGGATTCCCTCGTTTACGGTTGTGGGATTGCCGGACAATGCTGTCAGAGAGAGCCGGGAAAGGATTCTTACGGCAATCCGGAATTCCGGGTTTACCATTCCACCGAAAAAAATCACGGTCAACCTGGCGCCTGCCGATATCAAAAAGGTGGGGACGGCATTTGACCTGCCCGTGGCCATCGGCCTGCTTGGTTCGCTTGAACTGATCGGCAACCGGTTTGAGGATACGCTTATTATGGGAGAGCTTGCGCTTGATGGCTCGCTCAGGAGAATCAACGGCGCACTCCCTGTGGCCATCATGGCGGGTAAGGAGGGAATAAAGCGACTGATCGTGCCAATGGAAAATGCGGCGGAGGCGGCGGTGGCGGTCTCTGCTGCAAAATCGGCCATTGAGGTTTACGGCGTGGAAAGCCTGAACGAGACGGTTGCCCTTTTGAATAAAGAGAGGGTATTCACCCAGGTGAGTGTCAATATTGCGGAGCTTTTTGAGGGAGAGCAGGAGTATCTGGTTGATTTTGCCGATATCAAGGGACAGGGAGCAGCAAAAAAAGCGCTTGAAATAGCGGCAGCAGGTGGCCATAACGTCATCATGATCGGACCGCCCGGCAGCGGCAAGACCATGCTGGCCAAGGGGTTGCCAGGCATTCTGCCACCTCTCGGCTTTGAAGAGGCACTCGAAACCACAAAAATCTACTCGGTGGCCAGCCTGCTTGACAAAGAGCGACCACTCATGGTTACACGTCCCTTCCGTAGCCCGCACCATACAACCAGCAATATCGCGCTCATCGGCGGAGGCTCAACGGCCAAACCAGGAGAGGTGAGCCTTGCCCACAACGGCATTCTTTTTCTGGATGAGCTGCCCGAATTCAGCCGCAACGCCCTTGAGGTGCTGCGCCAGCCCCTTGAGGAGCGGGAGGTGACGGTGTCGAGAATCTCTGTTACCACCAGATATCCGGCTGGATTTATGCTTATCGCCGCCATGAACCCGAGCCCGGCAGGAGCCCTGAAAGACTCTGACGGCAATCTGACGGCCCCGCCCCAGCAGATTCAGCGCTATCTATCAAAAATTTCCGGCCCGCTGCTTGACCGCATTGATATTCACATCGACGTACCGAAAGTTGAAAACCGCGACCTCTTCGCAGCATCGAGCGCTGAAAACTCACTGACCATCCGCCAGCGGGTCATCGCTGCCCGAAAAATCCAGCAGGAGCGGTTTGTCGCCACAACATCGCCGAAAATCTACACCAATGCCCAGATGAGCTCCCGCCAGATCAAATTGTACTGCCAGCTCGACCGGGAGAGCGCGCAAAAGCTGATGGACGCGATGAACCGCATGAACCTCTCCGCAAGGGCACACGACCGGATTCTCAAGGTAAGCCGAACCATTGCAGACCTTGACGGCTGCGAGCACATTGCCATGAAGCATCTCATTCAGGGTATTCAGTACCGCAACCTCGACCGCGATTTCTGGAGCTTCTGACCGAAGGCTCAGCAAAAAAGGCAAAGAAATTGACTGTTGACTGCCTATATTTCCGCTTCAATTTCAAATCAAGACAGATAACCAAACCATCCCACGGAGACCATCCATGAATGCAAGGGGAAAATTCCGTTACGCCCTGCTGCTTGCCGGTTCACTCTGCACCGCAGCACCCTCTTTTGCCGCCGAAACTGCTGAAAGCGTTGAAACCCGTATCAGCCGTCTTGAACAGGAGTTGGCCGAGCTGAAAGCACTGGTGGGCAACAAGCCCGCTGCCACGGCAACTGCCGACACAAAAACAGCAACAGTACCCGTTAAAAAAGCTGAAACCGCAACTCCGGTAACGCTGTCAGCAACTTCAGGCGCAAACGTGCAGTTTTACGGCTTTGCCCGTTTTGACGCTTCTTATGATACAAACCCTATCTCTCCGGGTAATATCGCTTTATGGGCTCTGCCTGAAAACGGCAGAAATGACTCCGAATGGAATCTCACGGCAGGTGCGACAAGGCTTGGCCTGAACATCAGCGGCCCTGACACCCCAAACATGAAACTGTCGGGCAATATCGAGCTTGATTTTCTCACCAGCGTCTCAACCGAAAACAACCAGGCACCGCGCCTGCGTCACGGCTACGTCAAAGCCTACTGGCCAGCATCAGATTTCAGCATTCTGGCTGGACAGACCTGGGACGTTATCTCTTCGCTAATCCCGTTTGTGGATGACCCTGCTCTCATGTGGGATGCCGGCAATATCGGTTCACGCCACCCGCAGGTACGACTCACCAAAGGATTTTCATCCGGCAATAACGGGCGCATCGAAGTGGCGATTGCCGCATCCAGAACAATTGGTGAGAAAAACGGCTCTCTTCAAGCTGACACCGGCAAAGATGCCGCCATACCTTCCTTCCAGGGACGCGTTGCCTTTTCCGAGCCGCTTATCGTAAAAAACCAGCCAGCAACCATTGCCCTCTCAGGCCATCATGGCCAGGAAGAGTGGGATACCAATAGCACAGGTAACTACAAAACGCTTGACTCATGGTCGTGCAACCTTGAACTTTCAATGCCGCTCAACGAAAAAGTCCTTCTTGCAGGCGAATATTTTACCGGCTCAAATCTTGACGATTACTTTGGCGGAATCGGGCAAGGGGTCAACAATGCAGTAGCGACTGACCCAAGGGAGATCCGCGCTCAAGGTGGATGGGGGGCACTCAGGTATACCATAAACCCGGAAACATCGGTCAGTCTCGGGGCTGGTATTGATGATCCGAACGATAATGATTTGGCTGTCGGCGCTCGATCACGGAACCAGAGCATTTTCGCCAATGTCATTACCAAAATAACACCGAACTTCATCCTCGGGCTGCAACTTTCGGATTGGAAAACCGACTACAAAAATGCCGCTGGCAGCGATGCCGTGCGCGCACAGAGTTCGGTGACCTATAAATTTTAACTCTGTACAGGCGGGCTCATCCCGCCCGTACAAGGATTAATCAATAATGATTTCGGATGGCATGACGGTTAGCATCTGCAATTGGCCTGACGTCAGCAGCATTTGGTAAAAGGCGGCCATGGAGCTGAACTGGCGCTGGGGGATAACCTCATGCAGCACCTGTTGTTTCATGGCAGCGGCCACTCTGGCAGAAAAGCTGGCACCCTTGTCCCGCAGGAGAGACTCCAGCCAGCTTTTCTGCACCGGATAGAGCATGATTCGGGGCTTTTTTGTGATGTCCATTTTGGCAAGGAGCTCTGCTGCATGAATAGCATCAAAGAGTCCGCCCATACGGTCAACCAGACCGACCTTCAAGGCGCTGCTTCCTGTCCAGACCCTGCCCCCGGCAATAGAATCTACCGCGGCAAAGCGCATTTTTCTTGAGGCGGCCACCTTTCCGACAAAATCGTCATAAATTTCGCCCGATGCGGCCACAAATTTATTGTAGGCTTCGGCCTCAAGCGGCTTGAAGGGGGTATTGGCATCGGCGTAGCGGCCACGCGTCACAACAGCACGACCGAGACCGATTTTTTCGGCAAGTCCGCTGATGTTGGGCTTCAGGGCGTAAACGCCAATAGAACCGGTAATGGTCAGTGGCTGGGCATAGATGGTTTTTGCTGCAAGAGCGGCCATGTAGCCACCCGAAGCTGCCACACCCGACATGGAGACTACGAGGGGTTTTTTCACTGCTGCCGAGTCGAGCATCTGCAGCATGTCAGCCGAAGCAAGTGCATCACCACCGGGACTGTCAATACGCACCACAAGCGCCTTGACAGCCTTGTCCTCGAGCGCCGCATCAAGCGAATTTTTCACGCTCTCCACATCAATCCCTTCGCCCATCTCCCCGGTTGAGCGGACAATGGTGCCGGAGAGGGTGATCACGGCAATGCGCTCACTACTATCCGCATGTTGGGGCCATGGAACCGAAGAGCGGTAGCGGGCTGCGCTGACAAAGGCATTATTGTCACTGGTAAGCTCCTTTCCGGTTATTTTTCTGGTCAAGGTGCGCTGCAACTCCCAGAACGAGGCGATACCGTCAACCAGCCCAAGTGTTCTGGCTTTTTTGGCCGACAACAGGGGATCATTGTTAATGAGTACCTCAAAAGAGCTGCGGCTTATGCCCCGACGCTTTGAGACATAACCGAGATAGTCATCATAGACCTCATCAAGCAGTGCATTGATCTGCTCGAAGTACTCCTTGCTTGCTCCGGTTCTGACAAATGGCTCAATACCGCTCTTGTACTTTTTCCACTGCGCCGCCTGGACGTTGATCCCTATTTTTCCAAGTGGAGAGGTATAAAAGAGCGTTTCCGCCTTGAGACCATCAAGCAGAAGATAACCACCGCGCTCTACGATAATGGAGTCACATGCCGTAGCAAGCAGATAATCTGCGTCCTCGGCAGAGCGAAGAAATGCGGTGACCTTTTTACCCCCTTTACGAACCTTTTCAACTGCCGTCCGCAATTCGGCGAGCTTCGCAGGAGTGGTATGTACCCCCCGAATATCAAGAAGTACCTCCCTGACGCGCTCATCCATAGCGGCATGATCGAGCACAAAGAGCAGCTCCTGAAGAGAGAGTGACTCACGCGAAGGCAAAAAAGGGAGTGAGCTGCTTTCATTTCGAATTTCATCAACTTCGCCGCTGAGAGGAACTACCAGCACAAAACGGTCGGCAAGGCCGTGTGAACTGTGATAAGCCCAAAAGAGTCCGGCAAAAAAAAGTGCCGAAAGCAGAGTGAGTGCAAGACAACCGACACGGAAACAGCCCGGCCTCTTTTTTTGCATGTTCGTATTATTCATAAAGAAGGCAGCTTACCTTGTGGCCATGAGTAAAAGTGAGTTCCTGAAACTTCGGCTCCCTCGTGCTGCACTCAGCTTTTGCGGAAGGACAGCGAGGATGAAAGCCGCACCCGGAGGGGATATTCATCGGGCCAGGTAAATCTCCATGCAGCAGAATCCTCTCCTTTTTTCCGCCAAATTCAGGATTGGGAATGGCCGAGAGGAGCGCTCTGGTATAGGGGTGTTTTGGATTGGCATAGAGTTCGGCGTAGTCAGCAATCTCAACAATTTTGCCAAGATACATGACTGCAACCCTGTCGGAAATGTATTCAACAACCGAGAGGTCGTGGGCAATGAACATATAGGTCAAGCCCAGATCCCGCTGGAGATCCTTGAGCAGATTGATGATCTGCGACTGAATCGATACATCAAGCGCTGAAACAGGTTCATCACAGATAATAAATTTCGGATTGACCGCCAGTGCCCGAGCAATGCCGATCCGCTGGCGCTGCCCTCCTGAAAACTCATGCGGGTAACGATTGCTGTACTCCCTGTTCAAGCCAACCAGATCAAGCAACTCCTCAATCCGGCGACGGGCAGCCTCACCCCGGGCAATGCGGTGAACCTGCAAGACCTCTCCAAGAATCTGGCGTACCGTCATACGAGGATTCAGTGAACCGAAAGGATCCTGAAAAATCATCTGCATCTCTTTGCGAAGCGCGCGAAAGTCGCGGTTGCCGATCGTGGAGATCTCCCGTCCTTCAAAAACAATGCTGCCGCTCACCACAGGATGACCAAGACGAATCAGCGCACGGCCAAGAGTGGTTTTACCACAACCCGACTCGCCAACCAGCCCGAGCGTCTCTCCCTGAAAAACATCGAAAGAGACACCATTAACCACCTGTATCGGAAGTGACTTGCCAATAAGCCCACCCTTTTTTCCTGGAAAATGCACCCGTAAGTCATTGACTGACAGTAACTGCCCTTGATCCTTCATTTTTGACTGAACACTGTTTATCGTATTTTTTATTATTATACTAAAACGATCGGGAATCTCCCATAAACAAACCTTTTGCACAAGTCCCTCTTTTACCCTTGCAAACTGATCAGTTACATACCGGAACGCTCTACGTTGTTGCAACGCCACTCGGCAACCTCGAAGACATTACCCTGAGAGCCATCAGAATTTTGAAAGAATCGGGAGCAATAGCCTGTGAAGATACTCGCCGCGCATCAATTCTGCTCCGCCATTTCGATATTTCCGGCAAAAGGCTCATCAGTTACCACAACTACAATGAACCGAGGGCCATCAGCCAGATTATCACCCTGCTTGAAGAGGGCGATGATGTCGCACTCATCACCGATGCAGGAACCCCCGTCATCAGCGATCCCGGCTATGCCCTCCTGCACGCCCTGCATGATCGCGGGCTCCTGGTTATCCCGATTCCCGGACCGAGCGCTCTGACCACGGCACTTTCAGCCTGTCCGCTTCCGGTCAACAACTTTTTTTTCGCGGGATTTCTTCCGCATAAAAAGGGGCGCAAAAGCCGTCTTGAATATCTCGCCGCGCTGCAAACCTCTTTTGTTGTCTATGAATCACCCTTCAGAATCATGAAACTTCTCGATGAACTCAGCAACGTCATGGAGGATGCCCAAATTTTCATTGGACGGGAGATGACCAAAATACATGAAGAGTACATTACAGGCACCATTGAAGAGATCCGCCAAAAACTTGCCGACGGCAAAACACGGGGAGAATTTGTGGTGATTGTTCACCCGCCCGGAAAAAAAACAATCAAACCAGAAGAGGACGATGCAGATCATCACTGAACCCTGCCAGATGCAGGCAATAGCCGAAAAGCTGCGGCTCAACCGCCAGCTTATCGGCGTCGTCATGACCATGGGGGCACTGCACGAAGGGCATCTGAGCCTTGTCAAGCTTGCCCGCCAAAGCGCAGGCACCGTTATTCTCACGATTTTCGTCAACCCTTCACAGTTCGGACTTGACGAAGACCTCCACCAATACCCCAGACCTTTCGAACAGGATGTCGCCCTTGCAAAAGCGGCAGGAGTCGATTACCTCTTCGCACCTGAAGCCGAAAGCATCTACCCCGAAAACCATCAGACCACACTGGAGTGCGGCGCTCTCGGCAAACGACTTGAAGGAGAGCGAAGGCCGGGCCATTTCAACGGCGTGGCCACCATCGTAACCAAACTCTTTCATATAACAAAACCGCACAGGGCGATCTTCGGCGAAAAGGATGCACAACAACTCGCCATTATCCGCCAGATTGTTACCGATCTTGATCTCGATATAACAATTGTGGCGGCGCCCATTGTCCGCGAAGAGAGTGGGCTGGCGGTAAGTTCAAGAAATATCTATCTCTCAAACCAGGAGCGCAGCGCGGCCACCATTCTTTACCAGGGAATCTGCCATGCCGAGAAATGTATTGCCGAGAAGAAGAAAAACCTTCCGGCAATTGCCGCAGAGATCGAGCAGATGATCGGTTCAACACCTGGGTGCCGCCCCGATTATATCGTTTTTGTTGATGAAGAGCGGTTTCTGCCAGCAGACACGGCGGAAGAGGAAAAAGAGTATCGCCTGCTTCTCGCGGCCTGGTGCGGAACGGTACGCCTTATCGATAACGGTAAATTCCGGGCATGACGGGAGCTTGAGATGAGGTTACCGGAAGAGATTTTTTTGTGTTATATTTCAGTACTTGTTCCATTGCCTGAAAACAACCGGACAACATTTTTATCACTTACTATCACACGATCTCCATGATTATCAACAAAGAAATTGATCTTGGCCAAGGCAAGGTTATCTCGATTGAAACCGGAAAAATGGCAAAACAGGCCGACGGCGCTGTCGTTGTCCGCCTTGGCGACACGATGGTCATTGCAACGGTTGTTTCAAGTAAAAAAACACCTCCTCCCAACCAGGACTACTTTCCGCTCCAGGTTGAATACCGCGAAAAATATTCGGCTGCCGGCAAATTCCCGGGAGGTTTTTTCAAGCGTGAAAGCCGCCCCTCCGAAAAAGAGATTCTTTCAGCTCGACTGATCGACCGTGCACTCCGCCCGCTCTTTCCTGACGGCTACCTTTATGAAACCCAGATCATTGTAACCGTGATCTCTTCTGACCAGATCAATGACGGCGACGTCCTTGGCGGACTGGCAGCATCAACAGCCATCATGGTATCCGATATTCCTTTCCACAACCCGATGTCTGAAGTGCGGGTTGGCAGAATCAACGGACTCTTTATCATCAACCCCGATATCAACGAACTGGCCAGCAGCGACCTTGACATCTGTATCGGCGGCACAGCAGATACCATCTGCATGCTCGAGGGTGAGATGAAAGAGATTTCCGAGGCTGAGATGGTTGACGCCATCAAGTTCGGTCACACAGCCATCCGCAAACTCTGTGCCCTCCAAAAGGAGATTGCAGCAGAAGTGGCCAAACCAAACCGCGCCTTTGCACCGACCGTCATTCCGGCAGAGCTCACCGAAGTTGTCCGGGGACTTT
This sequence comes from uncultured Chlorobiaceae bacterium, assembly GCA_903882665.1. GTDB lineage: Bacteria > Bacteroidota > Chlorobiia > Chlorobiales > Chlorobiaceae > Chlorobium. The sequence continues at coordinate 87,452 of CAIRXW010000003.1, forward strand.
GCGAAAGCCGCCTCAAGGAGCTCGCCTACACCCCGCTCCAGAAGGAAGAGCGCGCAGAGCAGACCGCCCACATCTATCGTGAGACTATAGAGGCGACCATTGAGCACTTCAAAGCGGCAATCAGCAGCGAGGATATCGCCGCCGATCCCTCTAAGGCACTCTGCCTGAACCATCATATCATCGACGAACAGATCCATGCCGTCGAAAAGAGGATGATGCGCCACATGATTCTTGACGACGCAAAACGCCTTGATGGCCGCGCCCTTGACCAGGTACGCCCGATCAGCATCGAACTTGGCATCATCCCGAGAGCCCACGGTTCAGCCCTCTTCACCAGGGGAGAGACCCAGGCACTTGTCACCATAACGCTTGGCACCAAAAAAGATGCCCAGTCCGTTGATACCCTGACCAGCAATGCCGATAAACGATTCTATCTCCATTACAACTTCCCTCCCTTCAGCGTCGGTGAATGCGGACGGCTCGGAAGTATCGGGCGCAGGGAAATCGGGCATGGCAACCTCGCAGAACGCTCCATCAAGATGGTTGCTCCGACCGAGGAGGAGTTCCCCTACACCATCCGTATCGTCTCAGACATTCTTGAGTCAAACGGCTCATCATCAATGGCTTCGGTATGCGGCGGAACGCTTGCCCTGATGGATGGTGGTGTACCCCTCAAAAAGCCGGTATCAGGCATCGCCATGGGACTGATCAAGGAGGGAGCCTCTTATGCTGTGCTCTCAGATATTCTGGGCAATGAAGATCACCTTGGAGATATGGATTTCAAGGTATCAGGCACCCGGGACGGTATTACCGCCTGCCAGATGGACATCAAGATTGACGGACTCGACTATCACATCCTCGAAACCGCACTTGAGCAGGCACGCAGGGGCCGCCTGCATATTCTCGACGAAATGGAGAAAGCGATCCCCTCAACCCGCCAGGAACTTGCGAACTTTGCACCAAAACTGACAACCATCAAGGTACCGGTTGACTGTATCGGCATGATTATCGGCAAGGGTGGAGAGACCATCCGCAGCATTACTGAAGAGACCGGTGCAGAAATCAACATTGATGACGACGGCACTGTCACCATCGCCTGCTCCACCAGTGAGGGCACCAACGCCGCACTGGCTACCATAAAAAGTCTCACCGCCAAACCTGAGGTAGGCACGATCTATATTGGGAAGGTGCGCGACATTCGTGATGAGCTCGGTGCTTTTGTGGAATTCCTTCCCAAAACTGACGGTCTGGTCCACATCTCCGAGATATCAAGCACAAGAGTGACAAAAGTGAGCGATCACCTGAAGATTGGAGAAAAAGTAAAGGTCAAGCTGGTGGATGTCCGCAAGGATCCCCGTACCGGTAAAACCAAGTTTGCCCTTTCTATAAAAGCAGTTGAACAGGATGCTGCAAAAGAAAGCAGCACAGAAAACAACTGAATGACGACAAGAGTCAAAAAGCAGTGCAGTTAACGCTGTGCTGCTTTTTTTTTAATTATACGGATACAACTCTCATTGATCAACACACCATGAGGTACGATTTTTCAAAAACAGAAGCGAAATGGCAGGCCAGGTGGCAGAAGGAGAATACCTTTTCAACCAGTGAAGAGAGCGGCAAGCCAAAATACTATGTCCTCGACATGTTTCCCTACCCCAGTGGCACCGGGCTCCATGTCGGTCATCTTGAAGGGTACACCGCTTCAGATATCATCGCTCGTTACAAACGGAGTTGCGGCTACAATGTGCTCCACCCGATGGGATGGGACGCCTTTGGACTGCCCGCCGAACAGTTTGCCATCAAGACAGGAACACACCCGAAAACCACAACTGAAGAGAATATCCGGAGCTTCAAGGGCACCCTTCAGGCCATGGGCTTCTCCTACGACTGGTCGAGGGAGATTAACACCACCGACCCCCGTTATTTCAAATGGACACAGTGGATTTTTCTCAAGCTCTATGAGCGCGGACTGGCCTATATGTCGGAAGTGGACGTCAACTGGTGCGAAGAGCTCAAGACCGTTCTGGCAAATGAGGAGGTTGATGAAAAAATTGCTGACGGCTACACCGTTGTCCGGCGCCCCCTGCGGCAGTGGGTACTGAAAATTACCGCCTATGCCGACCGCCTGCTTGCCGACCTCGACGAGGTCGATTGGCCGGAAAATGTCAAACAGATGCAGCGCAACTGGATTGGCCGTTCGGAAGGGGTGGAAATTGACTTTGAACTCCGTTGCCACAACCGCAGTCTCAGGGTCTATACAACAAGGCCCGACACGCTTTTCGGAGCAACCTATCTTGTCATTTCACCAGAGCATCTCCTTGCAGAAAAGCTTGCCACCGCACAGCAACTGGTTACCGTGAAAAGCTATATCAGTCAGGCAAAACTGAAAACAGAGCTTGAACGAACAGGACTGCAAAAAGAAAAAAGCGGTGTTTTTACCGGCTCCTATGCCATTAATCCGGCAACGGGGGAACCTCTTCCTGTCTGGATATCCGACTTTGTCCTGACCAGTTACGGAACAGGGGCCATCATGTCAGTCCCGGCACATGACAGCCGCGACTGGGAGTTTGCCAGGCAATACCATCTCCCCATCATTGAGGTGGTCAAAAGCCCGCATGATGTTCAGGAACAGGTTTTTGAAGGGAAGGATAGCTTCCCGGTCAACTCCTCAAACGATGAAATATCACTCAACGACCTTCCGTTCAATGAAGCTTTTGAGCGCATGGCAACATGGCTTGAGACAAAGAAAGTTGGCCAGAGAAAGGTCAACTACAAGCTCCGCGACTGGATATTCAGCCGCCAGCGTTACTGGGGAGAACCGATCCCGATCAAGCATTACCTGGATGGCACCCTTCGCACGGAAACTGACCTGCCGCTGACTCTTCCTGACGTAGAGGCTTACCACCCCTCATCAACCGGGGAGTCGCCCCTTGCCAACATTCCACACTGGCTCTATGGAAACGATGAGCACGGAGCATTCCGGCGCGAAACCAACACCATGCCCCAATGGGCGGGAAGCTGCTGGTACTACCTCCGCTTCATCGACCCTGAAAACGGCAGCCAGTTGATCGACGCGGAAAAAGAGCGCTACTGGATGAATGTCGATCTCTATATCGGCGGCGCAGAACATGCCGTCCTTCACCTGCTCTATGCACGCTTCTGGCATAAGGTTCTTTTTGACCTCGGCGTCGTCAGCACGAGAGAGCCATTCAAAAAGCTCTTCAACCAGGGGATGATTCTTGGTGAAGACAATGAGAAAATGTCGAAATCACGCGGCAACGTCATACCGGCAGACCACGTCCTTCAGCGATACGGTGCCGATGCGGTGCGCCTCTATGAGATGTTTTTGGGCCCTCTTGAGCAGGTCAAACCCTGGAATACCAACGGAATTGAAGGCATAAGCCGTTTTCTGTCGAAAGTGTGGCGACTGGTCTATCCAGAACATGAGGGCGCGGCAAAGCGGCTTTCACTGGATGCCATGCCGGAAGAGCTGCTGCGACGTATGCATAAAACCATTAAAAAGGTTGGTGAAGACACCGAGCTGCTCAAATTCAACACTGCTATTTCCGAAATGATGGTCTTTGTCAACGAGCTGCATAAAGCTGGCTGCACCAACCGCACAGCCGTTGAAACGCTGCTCACACTGCTTGCACCCTACGCGCCCCACATCACAGAAGAACTCTGGGAGAGTATTGGCCACACCGAGTCCATCAGTCTGGCACCCTTTCCCACCTTTGATCAAAAACTTGTCGAAGAGAGCATGTTGACCATTGCCGTGCAGATCAATGGAAAACTGAGAGGCACCTTTTCTGCTTCAGCCAAAAGCCCGAAAGAGTTTCTTCTTGAGGAGGCAAAAAAGGTTGAATCCGTACTCAAATTTATCGAGGGCCAGAAAATTCTCCGTGAAATTGTTATTGCTGACAAACTGGTTAATTTTGTAGTAAAACAGGGGTAAAAAAGAAGGTTGCCTATTACAATTATTGCCGGACAGATTTTTTTTATGTAAAATCAGCATAGACAGCATAAAACTGACTCTCCGGCTTTTAATCTCCGTTGCAACAAGTTATTTTCCACGTTCCCGAAGCCCTGTAATGGGGCGAAGTATCCTTTTTTTTAACACATAAAACATGGGTATCAATGGCTACAGACGAAACAACATCCAACGCACAGCACGTGACAACCCCTTCGGCAGAAGTATCAATCAGCTCTGTTATGTCTGAAAAGCGGAAATTTCCGCCACCGGCAGAGTTTGCAGCCAATGCCCATGTCTCCTCCATGGAAGAGTATGAGATACTTTATGCTGCCGCCGAAGCTGATCCGGAGGCCTACTGGGGTGGCATTGCTGAAAAATTTCACTGGTTCAAGAAGTGGGATAGTGTTCTGGAGTGGAATTCTCCCTTTGCAAAATGGTTTAACGGCGGAAAAACCAATATCTGCTACAACGCCCTCGATGTCCATGTCAACAGTTGGAGAAAGAACAAAGCGGCCATTATCTGGGAAGGGGAAGAGGGTGGTCAGCGGGTTCTGACCTACGGCGAACTGCACCGTCAGGTCAGCAAGTTTGCAAACGTGCTGAAAATCGCTGGTATCAAGCCTGGCGACAGGGTTGCGATCTACATGGGCATGGTTCCTGAACTGGTTATCGCCGTTCTCGCCTGTGCTCGCGTTGGAGCGGTCCATAACGTTATTTTTGCCGGGTTCTCGGCTCACGCCATTACCGAGCGTGTCAATGATTCACGCGCCAAGATGGTCATCTGCGCGGATGGCACAAGACGCCGCGGCGGTTCCATTAATCTGAAAAATATTGTTGACGAAGCCATCGTCAATACCCCATCAGTTCGCAGTGTCGTCGTACTGAAGGTTACCGCTGAAAAAGTCAGCATGCATGATGGTATGGATCATTGGTGGCATGATCTCATGGGCTTGGCCAGTGATGAATCGGAACCGGCAGAACTCGATGCAGAACATCCGCTCTTCGTCCTCTACACCAGCGGTTCCACCGGAAAACCAAAAGGTATCCTGCACACCACTGCCGGATACATGATCCACGCTGCAAACTCATTCAAATACGTTTTTGATATCAAGGACGAGGATATTTACTTCTGTACGGCAGATGTCGGCTGGATAACCGGACACAGCTACATGATCTATGGCCCACTGCTGAACGGCGCAACCGTCCTGATGTATGAAGGTGCACCAAACTATCCGCAGTGGGACCGCTTCTGGGATATCATCAACCGCCACAAGGTCACCATTTTCTATACCGCACCGACGGCTATCCGCGCATTTATCCGCGCCGGAAATGAATGGGTCACCAAACATAACCTCAGCTCGCTCCGCCTGCTCGGTACCGTTGGAGAGCCAATCAATCCTGAAGCATGGATGTGGTACCACAAGGTGGTCGGTCAGGAAAAATGCCCGATTGTCGATACATGGTGGCAGACAGAGACCGGCGGCATCATGGTCTCTCCGCTTCCTGGCGCAACCCCGACCAAACCCGGCACGGCCACACGCCCACTGCCAGGCATCATGGTAGACGTTGTCCACAAAGACGGCACCCCGTGCGCAGCCAACGAAGGCGGATACCTCGTCATCAAAAAGCCATGGCCATCCATGCTCCGTACCATCTACGGCGACAACGAACGGTATGAAAAAACCTACTGGTCGGACTTCAACGACATGTACTTTACCGGTGACGGTGCACGCAAGGATGAAGACGGCTATATCTGGATTATGGGACGTGTTGATGATGTTGTTAACGTTTCAGGTCACCGCCTCGGCACCAGTGAAGTTGAAAGCGCATTGGTATCGCACGAAGCCGTTGCAGAAGCTGCCGTTGTCAGTCGTCCCGATGAACTGAAAGGCAATGCACTCGTAGCCTTCGTTACGCTGAAAGATGAATATGTCGGCGACATGACACTCCGTGAAGCGTTGCGCAACCACGTTGCCAAGGAGATCGGACCGATTGCCAAGCCCGATGAAATCAGATGGGCCAAAGGTCTTCCGAAAACCCGCAGCGGCAAAATCATGCGCCGTCTCCTTCGTGAACTTGCCACAAGCAATGAAATCAAGGGAGATGTCACCACACTTGAGGATTTCGGTGTTCTTGAAAACCTTCGCGATCAGGAAAACGATTAAAGCGTCATTGCTTTCGATCATAATCAGAAGTAAGGCCGAAAAAGCGCAGCACCATCTGCGCTTTTTCGGCCTTTATTTTCATCTTCAACCTCTGACTTTCAGATCTGAGCGAGTAACCACCTTGCACGACTCAATTGAGCTGCCAGATCGTAAAATTCAGAACAGAGGCAAAACTCACCCACAAAAGATAGGGAATAAGGAGATTACCTGCCAGGGACGCAATTGCCCTGAACTTTAAGAGAGTCAGGAGAATAGTCAACCAGAGCGGAACAATCACTGCCAGCGCGAGCAACGGAGAATGCTGACCAAAAAATGCCGCTGACCAGCCAAGATTGAGCAGCAGTTGACCTCCAAAAAGGAAAAGAGCACCCTTCACCGCTTTATTTTTATCCCACTGCATCACAACGAGATAGAGAGCAATTCCCATGAGCAGAAAAAGCAGACTCCATGCCGGAGGAAAAAGCCAGTCAGGCGGGTTCCATGACGGTTTATTGAGCACATGGTAGTACCATTCAGAACCCGGCAGAGGAGTAAAGGTACTGCCCGCATAGGCAAAAACAAAACACAAGCCAATTGAGAGGGCGAGCTTTGGAAAATTGAGTTTCATGATCATCAGAATTAAGGTTATCGAACAGGAACATCAGTATAACTTAAAAAACAGAGAGATTTTTCTGTATTCTGGAAATGCTGGGAATGCCAGAAATGCCGAGCTGGAGCTCGGCGCTCCAGAATTGGCGCTAACGGGGTTGCGATCCTGGGTTGGTGCAAAAAGAGGAGACTATCCTGAATTCCCGGTAGAAATGTTATATTAGCCGCCACTTAACTATTTATCTTTACCGGTTGCATGGGAAAACAAAGTAACGAGCTGCAGACTGCTATCAAGGCGGCTTATGCTGCAGGAGCAATCACCCTTGAAAAATTCGGAGAGCTTACTCATTCTGAAATCCAGCCAAAAGATTTCAAGGATTTTGTAACCGACGTCGACAATGCCTGTGAAGCAGCAATCAGCTCAATAATCACCGAAAGTTTTCCCGAAGACAGCATGCTCTGCGAAGAGGGCACGGTAATCAACGGCACTTCTGGAAGAACCTGGATTGTTGATCCTCTTGATGGGACTCTTAACTTTATCCACTCTTTTCCTGTTTTCTCAATAAGCATTGCGCTGAAAGATCGTAATAATGACCTGCTCACCGGTGTTGTTTATCAGCCAGTCCTGAAAGAACTCTTTACCGCTGAACGCGGTCGAGGTGCTTGCCTGAACGGCAAACAGATTTCGATATCATGCCGTACTGAGAAGGAAAGTTTTCTCATGGGTACAGGCCTTCCGTTCAAGGAGTATCACTATCTGGAATCTTACATCAATATGCTCAAAGAGGTGATTTACGATTCTGCCGGTATCCGGCGTGCAGGCTCGGCGGCCCTTGATCTTGCCTATACGGCCTGCGGCCGCTTTGACGGCTTCTGGGAATACAAGCTCTTTCCATGGGATTTTGCTGCTGGTGTCCTGCTTGTCCGTGAAGCGGGAGGAACGGTCACCGACTTTATGGGTGAGCCCGATGTTTTTCAGCGGCAAAGCATTATTGCCGGCAACAACATAACCCATCCCCTTCTGCTTGAAAAAGCACTGAAACACTTTACGACAGAAATACCTTGACAGGAGGAATTCCGTGATACGCCTGATTTGAACAGGAAATGGTTCTTTATTATCTTTAAGTTTAAGAGTTTTTTCTTCATTACAATTTGCCTTCATTTCCTGTACGGTTCAAGCCCGGCCAGGAGCAACGCGATTCCACTATGCTCATTCATCAGCGTACGCTTCAAAAAGAAGCTTCTCTCTGGGGTACCGGACTGCACACCGGCAAAGAGTGCATGATTACCTTTAAACCAGCACCGGCAAACTATGGATATCGGTTCGTACGTACCGATATTGATAACAGCTCGGAAATACCCGCCCTGATTGAAAATGTCGTTGATGTCCTGCGGGGTACCACCATTGCACTCAACGGTGTGAAAGTTCATACCACCGAACACGTTCTTGGTGCTCTTTACGGCCTCCAGATCGATAACTGCCGGATCGAAATGAGCGGACCGGAACCTCCGGTCATGGACGGAAGCTCGCACCCTTTTGCCGAAGCACTCCTCGAAGCTGGTTTCCAGGAGCAGGATGAACCGAAAAATTACCTGGTCATTGATGACACCATTGAATACCATGATGCGGAAAATGGCGTGGATATTGTAGCACTGCCTCTCGACAGCTTCCGCATAACCGTCATGGTGGATTACAAAAATCCGGCACTCGGCTCACAGCACTCTGGCCTTTTTGATCTTGACAAGGAATTTTACAAGGAGTTCTCATCCTCCAGAACCTTCTGTTTCCTCAGCGAAGTTGAGGCACTTGCAAACCAGGGTATCATCAAGGGTGGCGATATAAACAATGCTATTGTCATTATCGATAAAGCTATGGGAAAAGAGGAGCTTGCCGAACTTGGCCAAAAACTCGGTCTGGAGAGCGAAAATCTTGTGCTTGGTGAAAACGGAATTCTCAACAACCGCGAACTGCGCTTCAAGAATGAACCTGCACGCCATAAACTGCTCGATCTTCTCGGCGACATTGCACTCCTCGGCATGCCACTCAAGGCCCAGGTACTCGGTGCCCGTCCCGGTCACGCATCGAATGTAGAGTTCGTCAAGCAGCTTAAAAAATATGCCGACCGCAACAAACTTGCCCTGCAGTACCAGCACGAGAAAAAAGCGGGCGTAATTTTTGACATCAATGCGATTCAAAAGATCCTCCCTCACCGCTACCCCTTCCTTTTGATCGACAAGATTGTGGAGTTTAAACTTGACGAAAAAATTGTATCAATCAAAAACGTCACCATAAACGAACCCTTCTTCCAGGGCCATTTTCCCGGAAATCCTATTATGCCAGGCGTTCTCATTCTTGAAGCCATGGCTCAGACCGGCGGCATCATGATGCTCAACGGCAACGACAATATCAAGGAGAGCGTCGTCTACTTCATGGGTATTGACAAGGCCCGCTTCCGCAAACCGGTACTTCCGGGCGACACGCTGGTCATAGAAGCAACCCTGACCAACAAGCGCAGAAACGTCTGCCAGTTTGATGCAAAAGCTTATGTAAGAGGTGAACTTGTCTGCGAAGCATCCCTTATGGCAACGGTTGCACCGAAAAACAAGTAAGAGAGCATCGTCAGAAAGAGACAACGCGCCCGGCCCATCAAAAGCCGGGCGCTTCTCTGTTTTTGCCCGCAATAAAAGAGCTCGCAAAGAGCTGTCCGAAAAGCCCATTCAACAATCCATCAACAAGTTATCAACATTCCGCAATCCATAGAACGAGACGTGTTAACGCCATTAATTATCTATAAAAAGAAAACTTAGAAGCAAATACCCTCAAAATTTATTCTGCGGTAGTAAAGTTATCCATATCGAAGAGAGCACTGATTGATCTCCCAAAAAACAGTGCGTAACAGAAAAAATAACAAGAGGAAAAACTCCCTCAGAGAGAGGAATAGGTGCATCGAAACTCAGGCCTTGTACTCCAACCCGTTGTGAATTTTGTAGAACCTCAAGCAGTACAGAACAAAAGAGTAGAGAAGCATGACGGTAGACAGGTACAAAAAAAACTCCTTCACATGATATTGCCTGAAAAAAGGATGCGGCCAGACCATTGCGATAAACATCATGGAGACAAATCCCACCGCCCATTTTCCCGGCCAGAGTGATGTCGTTACAACTGAATGACGAAATTTTACATACCCTGCTCCGATAAAAATCAGGATATCACGAAGCACGGCAAAAAGCACAAACCACAAGGGAAGCTGACCCATCCAGAGGAAATAGAGTGCTACACTGGCAAGGCAAAGTTTGTCGGCAAGAGGGTCAAGAATTTTTCCCATCTCGGAAACCTCGTTCGTCCATCTGGCCGCCTGGCCATCAAACCAGTCAGTCAGAATGGCCACAATCATGATGACGATGGCTGTGTCAAATTGACCGGTATGAAAATAATAGAGAAACCAGGGTATCAGAAGTATTCTCAGGAAACTGAGAAAATTCGGGAGATTAACGATACGACCTTCCACAGTTGTGAATTTAGTATTGAGTCTTGAACACTCTTTTAAGACGAGAAACTACTGCCTTTGCACAAACAAAACTACCTGATAACCAAGTGAGGCGAAGCGCCGACAAACTTCGACCAGTTGCCCCCACCTTTCCGACTCTTTCCGGGCTGCCGGTCAAGATCCCGGCTTTCACCCCTGAGCAAATCACATAGTGCAATTCCAAGAGCATCAGTAACGTCATAAGGCTCCGGGACGGGACTGAGCGCGAGCATCCTCGCAACCATAAATGCAACCTGCTCCTTGCTTGCAGCCCCTTTTCCGGTTACGGCCGACTTAACCTCACGGGGAGCATATTCATGCAGGAGAAGATTCCGGTTCATCGCAAGAGCGATAACCGCACCCCGAACCTGGCCAAGCTTGAGGGCCGACTGCACATTGCGGCTCAAAAATACCGTTTCAAGAGCGACTCGTTCGGGCCTGAAATCAGTGATAACCGTCTCAAGCTCCCGGTATATCTGACCAATCCGCTCGGCATGAGTGCGGCTGGAATGAAGCCGGATAACACCGCAGGCAAGCACAGCAAAACCTCCGCAATCCTGGCGAATCACACCATAACCCGTCAGCCGGCTTCCAGGATCGACTCCGAGCACAACCACTCTTCTACTCGTTTAAACTGCTCATTGCACTCTCACTGATCTCCATATTCGTGTATACCACCTGCACATCATCATTACTTTCAAGCGCATCGATCAGCTTGATCACCTTCCGGGCATCCTCGGCTTCAAGCTCAATATAATTTTCCGGTATAAGATCAATTTTTGCATTCTCATAAGGGATAGCTGCATCGTCAAGCGCTTTTTTGACGCTTTCAAGACCCTTAAAATCACTGATGACCGTTAAATAGTTTTCATCATCACTTCCAAGATCTTCAAGGCCGGCATCAAGCAGAATTTCCATAAGCTGATCCTCGCTGGCAGCAGACTTCAGAATATCAACCGTCCCCTTGCGCTGGAACATCCATGCGACACTGCCGCTTTCTCCCAGTGAACCATTGTTACGGCTCATAATGTGACGGATATCGGCAACGGTCCGGTTACGATTGTCCGTTGCTGTCTCGATAATCAGCGCAATCCCGGCCGGGCCATACCCTTCATAGGTTATCTCATCCCAGGTTACTCCCTCAAGCTCTCCTGTGCCCTTCTTGACAGCACGCTGAATATTGTCCATCGGCATCGAATTATCTCTTGCCGTATCAATTGCAAGCCTGAGACGGGGATTACCCGACGGGTCACCTCCACCCATTTTTGCCGCAATCGTAATTTCCTTGACAAGTTTGGTGAACAAACTGCCTCTTTTTTGATCGGTTACCGCTTTTTTTCTTTTAATGGTTGCCCATTTGCTATGTCCTGACATAATAAAAAATGCTGATTTATTATTTCCTCCAAAAGCCCGCCTATGATAATAGATTTATTTTCTTTAAATAAAATCAAATCCGAGGGCATTAATGCAATTTACCAACAAGAAAAAACAATGACAAACTTGATGACCGCTTATCAGGGTGAACCAGGAGCTTACAGTGAAATTGCCGCGCTCCGGATCGGAGAACCAAAACCATTCGAATCATTTGAAGAGGTTTTTGCGGCCGTTGAAAACCAGGAGGTTAATTATGCCGTCATCCCCATAGAAAATTCACTGGGAGGCAGCATTCATCAAAACTATGACCTGCTGCTCCAGCACCCGGTCATTATTGTGGCGGAAACCTTCGTCAAGGTGAAACACTGTCTACTCGGCATACCCGGTTCATCGATAGAAGGTGGCCTGAAGGTACTCTCCCACCCCCAGGCACTGGCCCAGTGTCGAAACTTTTTTGCCACTCACCAGCATCTCAAGGCTGAAGTGGCCTACGATACAGCCGGGAGTGCGAAAATGATCGCTGCCGACCAGAATGCAACAAAGCTTGCCATAGCCTCAAAAAGGGCTGCCGAACTCTACGGGCTTGAAATTCTGCAGGAAAACCTCGCTGATGAAGAGTGGAACATCACCCGTTTTTTCTGCATTGCCCATGCAAAAAATCCAGCCCCCCTGCCGCTTGAAACCACACTGGAGAGCCGCCAGCACAAGACCTCCGTCGTATTCACGCTCCCCAATGAACCGGGATCACTTTTCAAGGCACTGGCTACTTTTGCCCTGCGTGATATTGATCTGACAAAAATAGAATCGAGGCCGTTCAGGAAAAAAGCCTTTGAATATCTCTTTTATGTCGATTGTATCGGAGAGCAGCATGATCGGAACATCCACAATGCACTTTGCCACCTCCGTGAATTTGCCACTATGGTCAACGTCCTTGGAAGTTACGGAGTGGTTGCAGAATGAACCACCGACAGCTCGATTTTTTTTCTCCCGCTGCAATGGAAAAAATGCCTGAAAAAGCGGCAGCGCTCATAGAGAAACCATCACTCTTTCTGCTCGACGGCATGGCCATCGTCTACCGGGCCTTTTTTGCCCTGCAACGGGCAAACATGACAAACCGGGACGGAATGCCCACAGGAGCGATCTACGGCTTTACTTCCGCGCTGCTGAAAATCTTTGAAACCTTTAAACCCGATTACCTCGCAGCGGTATTTGACAGCAAGGAAAAGACCTTCCGGCACGATCTTTACCCGCTGTACAAAGCCAATCGACCTTCCCCGCCTGAAGATCTCATCATGCAGCTTGACGCCATCTTCGAGCTCCTTGAAGCCTTCGACATTCCACTCATCAAAGCCCCGGGATACGAAGCCGACGATCTCATCGGCACCGCCTCGCGTAAATTCGCACAAACATGCCAAATCTACATTGTCACCCCCGACAAGGATCTTGCCCAACTGGTGCATGAAGGGGTACAAATCCTCAAACCCGGCAAGAACCAGAATGAACTTGAGCTGCTTGGGAAAAAAGAGATTATCCAGCAGTTTGGGGTGCCGCCGGAGCTCTTCACCCAGTTTCTGACTCTCACCGGTGACACCTCAGACAATATTCCCGGAGCAAAAGGAATTGGTCCAAAAACCGCAGTCTCCCTGCTTGGCAAATATGGCTCCCTGGAGAATATCTATGCACACCTCGACGACATCTCCCCCAAAAACCGTCACAGCCTCCAGGAATTTCAGCCAACGCTCGACCTGATAACAAAACTGGTCACCATACGTACCGACCTGCAGATTGAGGTTACCCTGAAAGAACTTAGCTGCGCCCTACCAGATCCGGCAAAACTTTTTCCGCTGCTGCAAAAACTTGGTCTTAAAACCGTTGCTTCAAGAGTATCAGCCCTGCGATTCCCTTCTGTAGGGGCTGTAGAGGATACCGGGTCTGTAGGTGCGAAATATCTTTCACCCCTACGGGAGAAGGAGGGGACGGCTGATTTTTTGCCCCTTCGATCCCCGCAAGAGGGAGCGGACTATGCACGCGTCGATACACAGGAAAAATTGCGGGAACTTATGGAATCGCTCAAGGGAGCCCGGTGCATCGCCGTAGATACTGAAACCACCAGCCTTGATACTTTTGAAGCCGAACTGGCTGGTATCTCGATCTGCAAAGAGGCAGGAAAGGCACGATTCATCTCTTTTGCACAAAGCACACTTGACCGCAAAACAACGCTCGAACTCCTTAAACCGCTGCTTGAAAATGCATCTCTTCCAAAAATCGGCCAGAACCTCAAATACGACATTCTCGTTCTGAAAAAATATGGCATAGAGCTCTCGCCTGTTGGATTCGATACCATGCTTGCCAGCTATGTGCTCAACCCGGATGAGCGGCACAATCTCGATGACCTGGCGGCCCACCATCTCGGATACCAGACAACAACCTTCGATGAATTGGTTGGAACAGGAAAAACAAAACAGCATATCTTTGAGGTAGAACCCGAAAAACTCTCTGACTATGCTTGCCAGGATGCCGATCTCGCCCTTCAGCTTGAAGAAATGTTCCGCAAAAAACTGGACCATGAAAAAAAGCTGCTCTGGCTCTGTGAAAACATTGAATTCCCGCTGGTATCACTTCTTGCCGCAATGGAATATGAAGGCGTCTGTATTGACACCGCGCATCTTGAAAAAGCCTCTGAAAAAGCAAAAATTGAGCTCGAACGGCTGACAGAAAAAATTTATACTGCCGCAGGCTCCCTCTTCAACATCGACTCTCCGAAACAGCTTGCCCATATCCTCTTCAATGTTCTTGGCATTCCACCCAAAAAAGCGACAAAAACAGGCTACTCAACCAATGTCGAAGTACTTGAAGAACTGGCCGTGCTCTATCCCATTGCACGTGATCTCCTCGAATACAGGAGCCTCCAGAAACTCAAAAGCACCTATATCGACGCATTACCAAAAATGGTCAACCCCTTGACAGGCAGGCTTCACACCTCTTTCAATCAATATGTCACGGCAACAGGTCGACTCTCATCATCCAAACCGAATCTCCAGAACATTCCCATACGCACAGCACTCGGAAAAGAGATCCGTAAAGCATTCATCCCATCATCGCCAGAGAAATGGCTTCTCTCAGCCGATTATTCCCAAATCGAGCTGAGAATTGCCGCCGAAATCTCCAAAGATCCCCAACTCCTCGCAGCATTCCAAAACGGCGAAGACATTCACACCGCAACCGCAAAGGTGATTTTCGACTCCAACGAAATTACCAGCGATATGCGGCGTAAGGCAAAAGAGGTGAATTTCGGAGTCCTGTACGGCATCATGCCATTTGGTCTCGCACGAAGACTCAATATCACGCAAAAAGAGGCCAAGGCAATTATTGACACCTACATATCGAAGTATCCAAAACTCTTCGAAGCATTGCAGGGTATTATTGAAACCGGAAGGGAAAAAGGGTATGTCTCAACTATCCTTGGACGGCGCCGTTTCCTTGCTGACCTCAACAGCCGGAATACAAACCTGAAAAAAGCAGCCGAACGGGCTGCCATGAATACGCCAATTCAGGGCACAGCCGCCGACATCATCAAATGTGCCATGAACCTCTGCAGCAGCAGAATGCACCATCACAACATGAAGTCCGTCATGATTCTCCAGGTACATGACGAACTGCTCTTTGAAACCACTGATGCAGAAAAAGAGCTGCTTTCAGCACTTGTTGAACAAGCAATGATTGATGCGGCAATAATTTGCGGTCTAAATAACGTTCCCGTACTGGTCGATACCGGTATTGGAAAAAACTGGCTGGAAGCCCACTAATCATTGACTTATAAAAAAAAGTTTATTTATATTTGAGCATTGAAAGCATTCCTGTTCAGACCAACAATCCCCGATATCCTATGACTTCGAACAATCGGTTTATAGCTCCATCTGAATACGGCAGTAAAGTGAGAACGTTTCTCTTTGCGCGCCTCCCGGCGAGGGCGCTTTTTCTCTCTTTTACCCTGCTTTCCTCATTTTTATGGGTACCGGAAGCTCTTCTTGCTGAAGAAAAAAATCCTGTTGAGGCCAAAAACACCGCCCAGGAAAACACCACTGAAGGGCTGCTTGCAAGTACCGAAAAAATGATTGAGCAGTTGATATTGCAGATAGAGTCACAGAAAAACAGCCCCGCCGAATCAGGAGAACTCACTGAAAACCCCAGTCCAGCCCCCTTCTTTTCCTGTATCCCAAACATCAAGCCGCTCATCGGATCAATTACCAGCGCTTTCGGTCGTCGGCTGCATCCAGTCTATAATGTTACTCTTTTTCACACTGGCATTGATTTTGCCGCTTCAGAGGGAACACGGGTACATTCCACCGGTGACGGAATTGTAGCCTTTTCAGGATATGACAAAGGGTATGGACAAAAAATAACCATCAATCACGGATACGGCTTTAAAACCGTTTATGCCCATCTTTCCAAATCACTGGTTCGCCAGGGACAGAGAGTCACCCGCGGAGAAATCATCGCACTTTCTGGAAACACCGGTGTTTCGACCGGCCCGCATCTGCACTACGAAGTACAAAAAGACAACGTACAAGTCAACCCGACCGCTTATTTCTTTGACCAAAACAATCCGGACAAGTTCATCACAACACAAAAAACTTCACCGGAACCGAGCGGCAATAATTCGTAACCTGAAACACTCAATCAACGTAGTATGTACTGGAATTTAGATCTTGCCCGTCATATAGCTGATGCTCCATGGCCTGTAACAAAAGATGAACTTATTAATTACGCAACCAGGAGCGGAGCTCCCCAACAGGTGATCGACAACCTGCTCGACCTTCCTGAAAGTGATGAGATGTATGAAAGTCTTGACGAAGTATGGCCTGACTATCCGACTGACGAAGATTTTGGCTACGGAGATGAAGAACCATTAACATAGCACAAAACGGGATTCATGCTTGGCAAAAGCATTTGCTTTTATCGCTTTTCTTCTGCTCTGTGCATATCCGGCACAGGGCCATTCTGCTGAGGCAGGGAAGAAAGAAGCTGACGCATCGCCCTATGTCAGCAAAATCCACTTCAGCGGCAATAAGGCTATCAGCGAGGAAGAACTCCGTCTGATCATTTCAACCTCCGAACAGCGTTCCTTTCTTGGACTCGGCCTTTTCGGAGGATCCGCCAAACCCTTTAATTCAGAGGAATTTGACAAAGACATCTTCCTCATCAAGAAGCTTTACACCTATAAAGGCTATTTTTTCGCTGACGTAGACACCACCATTACCCGAAAAACAGCCCAGCGAAAGGTAACCCTCAACATCAATATCCATGAAAATGAGCCTTCAAGGGTTGACTTCGTCACCTATGAAGGGCTTGACAATATTGCGGCAGAACTCAAAAAAGAGTATCTCACAAAAAAAAGGCTGAACGTCAATGATATTTTTTCCGTTGACCGACTGATTGAAGAGCGGGATCGCACGATCTCATTTTTCAGAGAGTATGGCTTTGCCTTTTTTCATCAAGACAGTATCCGAATCAAAATTGATACCGTTGGCACTCGTGCAGGCCTTCTCTTTCAACTTAAACTGCCGAAAAAACTGCAATATGGGCCGGTCAATGCTATAGTCCACAATCCGACAAAAGGCGATACCACACCAAAAACATTTACACAAGACAATATCAGCGGCAAAATTCTCGGCAACCAGAAAATTTCCTGCCGTCTGATCACCTCATCCATCGAATTCCGACCGGGCAACGTTACCCGCCAGAGTCTCGAACAGCGCACGTTGCAAAATTTTGGTACGTACAATATCTTTTCCTCCATTTACATCAATCCCGACTCGGTGCGCGGCGACAAACTCTATTCGACAATCCACCTTGAAACTGCGCCCAAGCACCAGATAGAACCAAAAATACTGGTTGACAACCGATACGGATCCCTTTTTTATGGCACATCTCTTGCCTATGAAAACAAAAACCTGCTCGGAGGAGCCGAACAATTCCGTACATCAATCGAATACGGCACACAGGCCCGTTACAACAACCTGCTCCTGCAAAACCTTGACGAAAACCAATATGCCAAGGTGATTCCTTATGAGTTCAGCCTTAAAAATAGCCTTGTCATGCCGGTTCTCAAAAAAAACGGCAATTTCTATGCAACAACTCTTGAATACTCAGCGGCAAAACTGCCTGTACTGCTCTCAAACAAAAACGGACTGATACGAGGAACCTATAGCGCCCGCCTGAACCCCTCATCGCGCCTGAATTTTGATTTTTTTGAATTTGAATGGGTTAAAAAAGACTCCCTCAAAGGGTTCAAACAGCTTTTTAAAACCGATCTTGCAAAAAATATCGGTATAAACCCTTCCAATGAAGCTGCCGTCAAGGCTGGAATTGACAGCCTTCTTGAAACCCATGTCAACCAAACCTTCCGGCTTCGCTACAACACCACAAACCGTCAGCGAGTTCTGCCCGAACAAACAATCTGGAACCTTGATCTTCTTGTGGAAGAATCAGGAAGCCTTGCATGGCTGATTGACAAATATGTAGACACAAAAACATACAGCGGATTCAGTGACAAGGATCCACAGATATTCGGCACCACCTATTCGCAGTATGGAAAACTCGAAAGCAGTCTGGGGCTCGCAAAAAGCCTCTCTCCACAGAGCCAGCTTGCAGGAAGAGGAGTGATCGGATGGATGATGCCTTACGGCAAAGCCGAAACAACTCCTGAAGAGCGCCGTTTTTATGCAGGCGGGCCAAACAGTATGCGAGGCTGGCTGTTCAATACCCTCGGACCTGGCAAAAGCACAAGCAAGGCTGCGGCTAATTTCGGTGCAGACATCAAGCTTGAACTCAATCTGGAATACCGGAAAAAGTTTTTCACGCTTTTCAATCAACCATCGGGTGTAACCCTTTTTACGGATATCGGAAACATCTGGGATAGAAAAGGACTCTACGGCTTTAACCTTGGAGCGCTGACCACAGATTTTGCCTGGGACGCCGGCGTTGGACTGCGGATAGGCTCCCCCATAGGCCCCTTCCGTTTTGATCTCGCCTATAAACTCCATGATCCTGCCCAGACAAAACCATGGCGATTCTCAACATTGAACTTCGGTGACTACACCTTCAATTTTGGAATTGGCGAAGCTTTTTAATTATTTAAGCGGATTATTTTTTTCACGATCACGAACGTTATCATTATGCCTGCACCATCCACGCTTCTTGCACCATCCATTCTTTCGGCTGACTTCACCCGGCTTGAACACTCAATCGAGATCGCCACAAAAGCAGGAGCCGACTGGATGCACTGCGACATCATGGACGGCAACTTTGTACCCAACATCACCTTCGGACCACTCATCGTACAGGCGATTGCATCGTGCACACCAATGATTATCGACACCCACCTGATGATAGCCAATCCAGACCGCTTCATTGAGGAGTTTGTCAAGGCTGGTTCACATCAGATCACCGTGCATCAGGAAACATGTCCGCACCTGCACCGCACCATTCAGTTCATCAAAAGCCTTGGCGCAAAAGCCGGAGTCTCAATCAATCCCGGAACACCAGTATCGACACTCGAATCCATCCTGCCTGACCTTGATCTCGTCCTTCTGATGTCGGTCAATCCCGGTTTCGGGGGACAGAAGTTTATACCCTCATCAATTGGCAAAATCCGCCAGATCCATGAGATGCGCCTCAAGGCAAATCCACAGATGGTCATTGCCATTGATGGCGGAATTACGGAAGAAAATGCACAGGAAGTGGTTTCGGCTGGAGCCGATGCGCTGATTGCCGGTACAGCATTCTTCAAAGCGGCCAATCCGGCACAAACAGCGGCAAAAATAAGGGCTATGACCAGGTAATCGCGTGAAGCTCTGCGCTTGTATGCAGTCCCTCTCCTATCAACACGGCATCAAACGATGCCTGAGCGATAAGGGCTATATCGGCAGAGCTCTTCATGCCACTTTCGGAGACAGCAACAACACCTGAAGGAATAAAAGGGCGAAGCGAAAGAGAGGTTTCAAGCTTTAGGGAAAAATCGTTCAAATCCCGGTTATTGACCCCGATAACCGGCGCACCCTTCTCAAGTGCCCTGTCAAGCTCATTGTGATCATGCACCTCCACAAGCACATGCAGACCTATGGCCGCAGCCAACTGCAGATAATCGCCAAGCTGAGACGGTTCAAGCGCTGCAACGATAAGCAGAATGGCATCAGCTCCAATCAGCCGTGATTGAAAAATCTGGGACTCATCAATAATGAAATCCTTTCGCAACACCGGTAACGGAAATGAACGGCTTACCAACTGGAGATACTCATTCGATCCCTGAAAAAAGAGCCGGTCGGTCAGCACCGAATAAGCGGCTGCACCAAGCTCCCCATAGCGACGCGCAATGGCGACCGGATCAAAATCAGCGACAATAATACCCCGCGAAGGAGAGGCCTTCTTGATTTCAGCAATAAGCCTTAATCCCCCGTCACTGCGCCGGAGTGCCGCTGTAAAATCACGGGTTGGAGCAAGAGAGCACTGCATATCCTGATAACGCTGCTCTGGCCTCTCCTTCTGAAGCTCCCCTGCCTCCTGCTTTTTCTCCTCCAATATCCTGCTGAGATAACTCATATCCGGTCAGACTGCGGAGGCCAGATCGCGGAGCTGGTCTTCAAGTTCAACAATCTGGAGAATATTGTCGAGGAACCAGGGATCAATACCGGTTGACTGATGAACCTCTTCAATGGTAGCTCCAGCCTGGAATGCATAGCGGAGATAAAACAAGCGGTCAGCCTTCGGTATTTTGATTTTTTCAAGAATATCCTCTTTAGCAAACTTTTTCTGCTGCTGAGTCATATCGAGAACATTCATCACATCCTTGCCATCCGAGCCAAGCCCTGCACGACCTATTTCAAGACCACGGAGCGATTTCTGCAATGCTTCCCTGAAATTCCTCCCGAAGGCCATGACCTCACCGACAGACTTCATCTGCACTCCAAGACGGGCATCAACATTCTTGAACTTTTCAAAATCCCAGCGCGGAATCTTGACAACACAATAGTCAATCGCCGGCTCAAAACTGGCCGGAGTTGTTTTGGTAATGTCATTGAGAATCTCGTCAAGTCGGTAACCAACGGCAAGTTTTGCCGCAACTTTGGCAATAGGAAAGCCTGTCGCCTTTGAGGCCAGAGCAGAGCTGCGCGATACACGAGGATTCATCTCGATAACCACAATACGACCATCGAGTGGATTAATTGCAAACTGGATATTGCTACCGCCAGTCTCAACGCCGATTTCGCGGATAATACGTACCGATGCATCTCTAAGCTCCTGGTACTGGCGGTCTGTAAGCGTCTGGGCTGGCGCAACAGTGATGCTGTCACCGGTATGCACCCCCATCGGGTCAAAATTCTCTATCGAACAGACAATAATAACATTATCAGCCAGATCACGAATAACCTCAAGCTCATACTCCTTCCAGCCGGTCAAACACTCCTCAACAAGCACTTCACTGATAGGACTTTCCGTAAGTCCCCTCCGAACAGCTTCATAGTAGTCCGCTTTTGTTTCGGCAAAACCTCCACCAGTACCCCCAAGCGTAAACGATGGCCTGATAACAATCGGAAGGCCTATCTCCTCAAGCGCCTCTTTCGCCTCTTTTTCATTGCGAACAAAAAAACCTTTGGCCATTTCAAGGCCTATTTTTTTCATGGCATCGCTGAAAAATTCCCGGTTTTCAGCTTTTCTGATCGCGCGCAACTTCGCGCCAATCAGTTCAACTCCGTTCCGTTCAAGAATACCAGATTCAGCAAGACTGACGGCTATGTTCAGTGCCGTCTGGCCGCCCATAGTAGGCAAAAGCGCATCCGGTTTTTCCCGTTCGATAATTTTCTGTACGTACTCCGGTGTAATCGGCTCAATATAGGTTGCATCAGCAAACTCTATATCAGTCATAATGGTTGCTGGATTACTGTTCACCAGCACAACCCTGTACCCGTCCTCCTTGAGGGCTCGGCACGCCTGGGTACCTGAATAATCAAATTCACAGGCCTGGCCGATCACAATAGGACCGGCACCAATCACTAAAATCGACTTTATATCTTCCCGCTTTGGCACGTTATTCAGGTGGTTTAGTACTTGGCAAGCTTAAAAAAGGTAATGTACAAAATATTTGAAGAGTTATTGACACCCATGCCGGGCAAACTACTCAACCACACGGATTTGCTCCTGATGAAACCCTCCCGACTCCCGTCTCAGCCATGCTGTCACCTCCCTTGGGCGCGCATTGGTCAATGAAATGATCAGCAATGTATGGCCTGAACGCGCAAAATCAACATCATGCAAAGACGGCAAAGCAGGTGAATTGATATGAGAATGGTAAGAACCTATAATTTCATACCCAAGCTTCTCAGCTTCACGCTCCACATCAAGATACTCCTGATGGGCGATTTCAAATCCCTGCTCCCTGCCATGATAGAGGCAGTTCCTGCAAGGTGCAACTTCATAGACAATGTTCTCCACATTGCCCCTGTGATCACTATTCTGTATTCCGACAAGCAGCCCGCAACACTCATAGGGCAACTCCCGAAACGCCTGTTCCTGGATAATCTCGAATTGACGCCTTGGCAGTTTCATAGAACAACAATTGACGAAAAATTAAAGGGCCTTGGCTCCTATATCGGTACGATAACAGGCGCCCTCAAAACCGATCGTTTCAACCGCACGGTAAGCACGATCAATACTCTCCCTGAGTGTTGATCCAACTGCTGTCACTGAAAAAACCCTGCCACCGGCAGTGACAAGCCGCGCACCGTCATACTCCGTTCCAGCATGAAACAGCATACAATCCACCATTGCAGAAAGCTCATCCGCAATGGTGATCGCCCTGCCCGTTTCATAATGGTCAGGATAGCCTCCCGAAGCCATCACAACCGTTGCCGACGATTTCCGGTGCATCTCAAACGGCACATCATCAAGCGAGCCTTCAAGACTCGCCAAAAGGGCTTGAACAAAATCACTCTTCAACAACGGAAGTACCACCTGGCACTCAGGATCACCCATACGTGCATTATACTCAACCACAAAGGGTTCTCCCTTGTCAATCATCAGTCCTACATACAAAAATCCGGTATACAAAGCCCCCTCATCCCTCATGCCCTTCAGGGTAGGCTCGATAATCCGCTCCTCAACCTTCCGCATTACTTCAGGCGTTACAAGCGGTGCTGGAGCATAAGCACCCATACCACCGGTATTTTTGCCAGTATCGCCATCGCCGATACGCTTATGATCCTGGGCTGGCAAAAAAAGCCGGTATGCCGTACCATCAGTCAAGGCAAATACACTTGCCTCCTCTCCCTGCAGGAACTCCTCAATGACCACCTCATTTCCCGCATCTCCAAAAATGCGCTCTTCAAACAACTCCCCTATTGCTCTCAATGCCTGTTCCTTGTCAAAAGCAATATAAACCCCTTTTCCGGCACATAAACCGCTTGCCTTGATCACCTGTGGAAATACAGTCTGCGTCAACTCGATATGGGTATTGGCAGAAGGCGCATCATGAAAAACATGATACCCGGCTGTAGGAATATGGTGTCGCTGCATAAACTTTTTGGAAAACACCTTGCTTGACTCAAGTCGGGCTGCAGATTGTGTGGGACCGACTATTTTTTTTCCCGCTCTGCGAAACAGATCCACAATACCGAGTTCAAGCGGAGCCTCAGAACCGACGACCGTCAATTCGACACCGTTGTCTACAGCAAAACGAAGCAGATCATCAATCGCTGTGACTTTCAATGGCACATTAGATATCTTCCCACCCATCAAGGCGGTACCGCCATTCCCCGGTGCCACAAAGACCCTCTGCACACCTTCACTCCGTGCGACAGACCAGCATAGGGCATGTTCACGCGCACCACTTCCAATAATCAAAACATTCATAGCGCTTACTGTGGGCATTTGACTCTGTGGTTTATCAATACGGTTTGTTAAATTGCTCCTCTTTTTATAAGCAGATAGCCAGTATATAATGTGCCAGCCTGAAAATTAATAATTAAAAAACTTATTCCTGTGCACTCAACTTTTCCGATTGACAATTATTTTCAACACCCATGCAACTCTCACCACTGATTACCCGCCATATCATTCCCATTGCGATGAAGCTTCTCCATGCAAGCCTGCGGATATCAGTAACACCAGAGCAGATGCAGCTCCCCGAAAAAGGAGCCATTTTCACCTTCTGGCATGGAAAAATGATAACAGGCTGGCTTCTTGCCCAAGCGCTCTTTCCCGAAAAAAAAATTACTGCAGTGGTAAGCAGCTCTGAAGATGGCAATATTCTTGCCAAAACGCTTGAACAACTGGGTTTCTCACTCATTCGGGGATCAAGCTCAAAGGGAGGCGATATGGTCAAGATCGCCATGCAGCACGCCCTTCAGAGAGAGGAGATTGTCGCTCTCACGCCCGACGGACCGCGCGGGCCTGCAAACCAATACAAATTCGGCATGTTGCACTTAGCCTCAGAAAACCACTATCCGCTTGTTTTTGCTGAAATCCACCATGCACACACATGGAAACTCAAAAGCTGGGACCTGTTTGAAATTCCAAAACCTTTCAGTAAAACCATTGTCAAACTTCACCTTGTTGATCTTCCTGAATTCAATAATGAAGAAGAGCTCCAATCATATACGAAGCAACTTTCAATCAAGCTCAGCCATGCACAACCCACTCTCCATACTGCTCAGACCTGCGGCCCTTTTCTTCCAGGGTATCGTGTTGCTTCGCAATACACTGTTTGACCGCCATTTTTTCAAAGCATGGCAATCACCAATTCCTGTTGTTTCAATAGGAAACCTCTCGGTCGGCGGTACAGGAAAAACTCCTCTCGTTGACTGGGTCGTCAAATACTATCTCTCAATCGGATGCACACCGGCAATTGTCTCACGTGGATATCGGCGGGAGACAAAAGGGGTACAACTTGTTTCTGATGGCCAGAACATCCTGCTTGGCAGCAGAGAGAGCGGTGATGAAACGGCAATGCTCGCATGGAACAACCCCAATGCCATGGTCATGGTTGCCGAAAAACGAAAAGATGCCATAACCTACATTGTAAAGCGCTTTGCCAAAAGGCTGCCCTCTGTCATCATCCTCGACGATGCCTTCCAGCACCGCCAAATCCACAGAGAACTCAACATCGCTCTAATCAACGCATCAGAACCTTTTTTCAATGCAAAAATGCTGCCCGAAGGACGCTTGAGGGAGCCGTTGAAAAACCTTAAAAGAGCAAACTTGATTGTGCTCAACAAAATCAGTGATCCCCAAAAAGCGGACACCATAGAAAAAAAACTTGACCAAACCGGCAAACCTGTCATAAAAGCCCGCCTTAAAACTGCAGAACTTGTCTGTGTTTCAGGCGCATTTACAACTTCAGAAGAGGCTCGTTCCATGAAAGAGATCAACGCCTTTGCATTTGCTGGTATCTCTTCACCCGAAAGTTTTATAGAAAGCCTCAAACAAGAAGGTGTAAACATCGCCGCACACCGCTTTTTTAATGACCACGCGCCCTATAGTGTTAAAAAGCTGCAGGCCATACGCAAGGAGGCCGAAGCCAAAGGGCTAAGCCTGATTACAACAGAAAAAGATTACTTTCGGATGCTTGGCCATCCCGAACTTATCCGCATTATCACCGCAAGACCCTGCTACTACCTGAAAGTCGAAACCGATATTTTTGAAGGAAAAGAGAGACTTCAGCAAATGCTCCGAAAAGCAGCAGAAATGAAATGAGTTATGGATTTTGGATTGGCGCGGAGGCAACGACAAGGGATTGCCCCTACTCTTTTATGATTTTTGAAATCGCCTTGAACCGCTCACCCTCGGCCACACGCAACAATTCAAAAATCGCCATTTCACTACTGGTAAGGAAGGCTCCCGCTTTTTCAATGCAGCGAATTCCAAGAAGCCTGTTCTCGTCACTTCTCGACGAAACGCAATCAGTCACCAGATGAACATTGTAACCCGACTCAATGAGATCCACCGCCGTCTGGTAAACACAAACATGAGCCTCCATACCAGCAACAAGAACATCATTTCGTTTAAACGAACGGAGTTGCCTCATGAACTCCGGTGCTCCGCAACAACTGAAAGAGAGTTTTTCAATAGCAACAGTGCCCCCCAGCAACTCCTTTAATGAATCTATGGTTGTACCAAGCCCTTTCGGGTATTGTTCGGTCAGCAAAATCGGCACATCAAGAATCTTGCACGCCCTCGCCAGCCTTCCGATACTCGCCTCAAGAGTTGATGAACGAACAACACCCTGCGCAAGTCGACCCTGCACGTCAATAATCAACAACAACGTTTCACCTGGAGTAATCATGACAACACGAGCTCAATAAAAAACTTCCAAAACGCCAGAATACCAAACACAACACAAAAACAAACCCTGCCTCACCTAAAACTTCCGTACTGGACGAACACGCCTGATACCAGGCATGGCACCCGACTTGACGCTGATAACCTTTTCTCCATTGAAAAAATCAATCGTCAACGCTTTTTGATTGCCAACCTCAGACCCGCTCCAATAGTAGCTGTAATCGCGGAAACCACCAACCAGATCCTTATTCTGATACAATATGATCAACTCCTTCTCATTCGGCAAACTCCATCCCTTATTGCCGCTCAACTCCATCCTCTCCACTGCATTCTTTGCCTCAAACCATGAGAGCGACTCCTGCGGTAAATCATCCTTGGCTGCAATCAAACCATGCGACTCGCCTGCCTTGTAACCCGGGTCACCAGGCTGCAAGAGATAAACAACCTTCCCACCCCCATATTGATCTCCAATATTGATCGGAGCAGCAGACAAAATGGACGAAACCATAACAATACCGAGACACGAAAGCAGTAACGTTCTCAGGAGTGGAATACAGAGTATTTTCAAAAACCGTTTCATAATCTATCAAGTTATTGTGAACAAGCACCTCATCATCAAAACTGCGGGGACACAACCAAACATGAACACCCTTACAAAACGTCTTATACTTCAAGCCCCCCTCATCGACAAACAGAAGCAGGTATAACACCTTCAGCTCCAAGTTAACACTTGAAAATCACAAATAAAACAAAAAAGCAGAGGAATCTTCTGCCAGATAACTCCTCACCTCATCGGCAGAATCCCGTCGCCACTGAAGTTGTTTGCCGCAAAACGCTCCAATGTGATGCGCTCGAAATGCGTGAAACTCAGAAAGAGCGCCCTTCACCATACGGGTACGCAATTCAGCAAGGAAGCACCAAGAATCATAAAGATGAATAATGCTACAGCAAAATTTCTTATATGCTATGCTTCAGCTCATTGTATCTTTTCCACTACCGAATTCGAGTGCAAAAGGGAGTGTACGGAGCGTTTAATGCCATTGAGACTCAACGCAATTAAAGAAATAATTATATTCGAGGTTTGCAGAAATCAATATCTTTGCGAACTCTGTAATACATATTCAAAAACTCTTCATCCTTAGTACGGCAATATTTCTCTTTAAGTGAATCACAGGCTTTCAGCATATTTCGGGTTCTGACATCATTTTTAAAAAGCCTGAAAAACAGTGCCTGTTCTGGAATTTGATCAAGGGACACCACACGATACCCGCCTTGAGCGAGGATTACTGTAGCAAATCTTTCTTGAATAAATGTTTTCATAGGCGCTCGATAATCAAAAGAGCCATAACTTGTTTTTTGATTTAATTCAGGCACCGCATTACTTTCAACAATTTCAAAAAATTTATCTGCAATTATGAGCCACTCTTCCCAGAATCGCGGTTTAGCTATTATATAATTGCTAAATACCGATATTTTTGAGTGAGTGACCAATTTTTCAAGATCCATATTTAGTCCAATCTCATCAAAAAAATATTGCGATATTTTTAGTAATCCGGGATGCCAACATTCACCTTGCTCAAAAGGATTCAAAAAATAAGCAAGCTGATCCCAAGAGCTTGAAATGATACAAACATCACTATATTCGCAACATTTCTCAATGGCATCAAATACAATAGATGAATTAAATCCGGTTTTTAGAGCAAACTTTGGAGAAAGAAAGCCATACCAGCCATTTTCCTGCAATTTGTTTTTTTTTAAAAAATCTCTTATAACCCAGAACTCATACCAATCAGGCCTCTCATTCAAAGAATTATCCAAAGGAATAAAACCAGGATCTAACATATTTTTAGAGTCCTGATTATAAAAAATTTGATAAATAAATATATTATCAAAACACCTCGGTTGATGGAGAGTCAATGCCGATTGCAACATGACAGGGAGATCACCCGAAGCCGCTTTAGAAAAAGCGACAAATTCTCCACCATCCGGTGCAACAACTCTTTGATCTTTCACCAGTTCCTGCGTCATTTCTTTCTTGTACACAGGATGTGAATGCTCAATATAAAGATGATCCGGCGGCAAATCTGCCTGATATCGCTCATACATCTGCCTGTACGCCTCTTCGATATAATGAGTGAAGAGCTGGGTATCAAACAGTGGCGTTGTGAGACGGTTCAGCTCCAGCTTACGGCGGATAGTGCCCAACTTTTCCGGACTGGTGGCCAGTTCAATCGCAAGCGCCTCATACTCTTCCTGGGTTGAGGTAATCAGCTCCGGCAACCGGATGGCATTGAGCAGGCTTGCCGCAACCCGGCTTGCAAACGATTCACCCATG
>CAIRXW010000004.1 GCA_903882665.1 uncultured Chlorobiaceae bacterium
GCATTCGTCGTCTGACGGGCCATCACAAGGCGATTGACTGTTTTTTCAACCGCTTGTTGAAGAGCTTGTACCGGTTCATCTTTGCTTTGAGTGACCAGTTGAGCCATGCCTGGAGTCATTCCGAGCAGTTCAAAGAGTGCCTTCAGTGCCTGAATATTCCACTCTCTTGGTTGCTCAAGGTGCTTGAAGCGGATAAGCTCATCCATACCTGTTGCCGCAAGCGGCTGAAGCTGGGTAGCATCGAACTTTTTACCGGGAATGGAGAGTACTGCGTCTCCGGAATAGACCAGTGCAGCAATAATCACAACAGCCCATTCTGGTTCAAGACGGGATGCTCCAGGATTCATATACTCAATGCCGTGGTCATCCTGAAGAAGCTCACTGTGGTTGAGAACCTGACCATGGCCTTTGCTCTTGAAAAGCTCAAGAATAAACCTGGCATGACTCGACTTGTGAGGATCAATCTTTTCTCCATCAAGCAACCCCAATGCGTCGAGGACAGCGGTTGCCTGTTTGGTGCGATTTTGCCCTGCAATGGCCCGCAAAGTGTCCTGTGCGGCCTGTGACCGGTTATTGGCAGTAATCAGCACAGAAAAACAGGGATAGTCGGGGGCCTGATCGGCAAAATGAGGAGCCAGGCAAATACCGGCAATGGTGTTGACCAGATCACGAAAGTTAATGGTTTCATGGGGCAGAATTCCCGTAAGATCACGGATGGACTTGCCCTTTGCCCACTCCATCATGGATTTTGTACGCCCCTGCCAAGTTACGTCAAAGGCATCGCTGCTCTGTTTTTGAAGCCATTGCACCAGTTTTTTCAGGAATAAGTTGGCTTTGGATTCATACGTTGACTTGGCTTGCCCTGATGAAGTCGAAGCAAGATCCAGTGAAGCAGCATAACTCTTGAGTGCAGTCATAAACTCTTGATCTCTTCCCTTGAGCCTGATGAAAACCTCGTCGTTCTGCTTGTCATCTCTGAAACGCGGTGGGTCGTTTGGCTGTATAAAGTAAATATAGAAATCCCGTTGCGGAACAGCCGTCGAGCGTTCATTTGGGGCACCAAAAAAAAGGTAACCGGTGCGGGCGGCCTTGCGCTCCTGCCAGGTAAGGTCATGCTGCCAGATTTTGTAACCCGAAACCCAGGTTGCATCCTGGCACTCCATAACCCTCTTCAGCGCTTCATAGTAAAAGCGGTCAAGCTGACTGTTATCCAGACTTTCAGCCCGTTTGTCAATCAGGGCATCGAAGTCGTCGGTTTTTTTAAGATCAAGATAAAACTGGCGATTGTCCGCATTGAACGAGATAAACTGTCCGCTGACTGTCTTGATAATCTCTTTCAAAACAGTTTCCACATGGGTTTGCAGATCCTTATCAGGCTCATTGCTGCCCATTTCGGCAATCAATGGTTCATAAAGAAAAAGGCGGTCACGAAGTTCCTCGGCGGATGCACCCATCGGAGCATAGATATCGCCCATGGTCAGACGATGCACCGAAAGCGCGTGAATCAGGCGCAAGGCCATCGGCTTGTATTGTTTGCGAGTAATCGCATTTTCAATACGTGATTCGAGCACCTCACTGCATTCAATAACCGCCCTGATTTCCGGGAGCGTGCGGAATGATGCATTCTGGCGCAGCGTGGCCCAGTAGCTGTCGAAAGCGATTACTCCAGGTTCATACGACGGCACCTCTTTGTTGAGAAGGGCTTTTATGCTGAATGACAGGGTTTTAAGCACTTCACGCTTTTCCACGACCGTAACCCGCTCGAAGGTGTCGATATAATCGGGATGTACGGGAAAGAGACGCACAAACTCATCCATGCGTTCGTTAAGAGCGCTATAGAAACGAGCAAAAGGGAGGAGGTATTCCCGGATACTGGCCTGCTGCTCAACACTTTTCTTGAGCAGCCGCTCTGCTACCACAAACTTGACATCATTTCGAGCGATGAGAACCTGCTCAAAACGATCTTTTACCCTGCGGATACTGTCGGCAACAAAGGCGAAACGGTGGCTGTCAAAAATGGCTTCCTGAACACCAGCCAGAAAGCGGAAGCGCAGATCTTTGCATATTTCGCCAATCTCCCGAAGAAAATTGAGATCCAGAATAAGTTCATATTCCTTACGGCTGCGCAGGTAATCCAGCAATTCATCGACCACAAGAAGCAACCCCTGCTCAGGATAAACCTGGGCGAACTTCTCCATCATGTCTTCAAATGCCCGCTTATGGCTGCTAATAGTATCCGCATCGGGAAAAACATACTCAACCCCAAATTTATCGAGATGCTCTTCCAGTTCGGAAACAAGGATATCCCGCAGTGACATGGTGGTAGCACCAATTTCGGTGCGGATCACCTTGAACCGACCAGCGATCTGATGGGCTGCATCACGGACAACCGGGTGGCTTAGGCCTTGGAGCAGTGATGCATCTGCCGCAATGCTTGAAATTACCGACATCAAGTGCGATTTACCGGTACCGTAGTTACCCACTACCAGCAAGCCTTTGTTATCGGCAGGATGATCGAATTGCAACTGCGGAAAAACAAGATGCGTAAGGCGGTCAGCCATTTCGTCGGAAATGACATAAGTCTTGATAAGTTGCTCGGCAGCACTGGTTTTGTTTGCATCGCGCAACTGAACAACTGACTCGATGGGGTCAAACTGTATAAGCTCTCCGTATTTCATATTGCCTCATTTTTAAGTGCACCGTTCAAGAGTTGCTGTTCCGTCCATACTAACCAAAAGCAACTCTTTAGCATCATACTGCCTGTATTCGTGATGGCCGGTTTCAGCATAGGTGAGTCTCTGTTGTTCAATTTTTCCATTCCAGGCGGCGATAACTGAGCGATTTCTCGATATGAGCTGCAAGAGTTTCAATGGATCTTGTTTCAGCCGCTGATCGAACAGAATTTCGATGTTATCAAGCACCACCGTAGCCTGTTTTTTTCCCACAATCTTATCCAAAATTTCCGGCAAGTGAAGCAATCGCTGCTTTTCCGATAACCCAAGCAACTCCGCCGATAGCAGGAGATTGATATTGATGACTTCGGTCCCAATTTCTCCGGCAAATTCACGAAGAACCTTTGTCTTGCCGGAACCGGTCTCTCCCACGAGCAACACGAGACGATGATATAAGCCCTCAGCCGTTTGAAGTGATTGT
Organism: uncultured Chlorobiaceae bacterium; assembly: GCA_903882665.1. Lineage (GTDB taxonomy): Bacteria > Bacteroidota > Chlorobiia > Chlorobiales > Chlorobiaceae > Chlorobium. The sequence goes on from CAIRXW010000004.1 coordinate 3,154, forward strand.
TTTATTCTCTCGTGAATCATTCCCGCCATGTCATTTACTTATTGCTCTGTGATTGACTCTTTACAGCTTTTGCTGAAGCTCCCCCAGCTTTGACCCATTTGTCCACCTCATTTTTCTTGAACTTCCAAAGGCGGCCCATACGGTGCGCAGGCATGTCATGCTTGTCAATCCACTTGTATACGGTGTCTTTGCTGACACCGAGATGACTACAAATCTCATGGATCGATAACCAACGGTCTTCAATCTCGACCATTCTCAACTCCCTTGGAGCGATTGAGTTAACAAGAAACTATTCATTTCAAAGAAGCCAACAACTGAAAGAGTTAACTGCTCAGTTCAAATGAGCTTAA
>CAIRXW010000005.1 GCA_903882665.1 uncultured Chlorobiaceae bacterium
GGCGTAGCAAATCAGCTCTGATTCCTAAGCTGGTGGCAGTCTCCATGATGGATTTATTACTTCGAATCATCAGTTCAACGGCATCAACCTTGAACTCTTTGCTGTACTTTCTGCGACCCTCGTTGCCTTTCTCTGTCATTTTTCACATCTCCTTTTGATTGAAGATATGACTTCTCACACCGTCCACGAAAATATAGCAAGTTCAAATAGGTTAGTGAATTCAAACTTTTGAACTACTTTGACCATTATCAGCTCCTGGCTGAAGCGCCTCATCTGATCCCTGATCTTGCCGGACAGCTTGTCATGCAGTGGGAGCCGATCTTTCCCGATGCCTCAATCGAGTATTTTTCCTCAAAGCTTTCCAGGCACCTGAATACATGCGATCTCCCCATAGCCTGGGTTGCTCATGCTGACGGCAAGGCTCTGGGTATGGCATCGCTTCGTATCCTCGATCACGAAAATCATCCTGATCTGAGTCCTTGGCTGGGCGGGGTGTATGTTGCTCCGGTGTTAAGAGAACATGGCATCGGAACCAGACTTTGCCAAATTGTCGAAGCAAAGGCGGCAGACCTTGGGTTTCATTCTCTTTATCTTTTTACGCTTGACAAGCAGGAATGGTATCGAAAGCAAGGGTGGCGAGTGCTCAAGTCTTGCACATGGCTTAATTACTCTGGTGATATCATGATGAAAAATATGTAGTTCCAGTGGTAATTCTTCCATCTGTTCGCAACGTGATTTTGATTTCTTTATTGAACAGCAGTTAACTTCCGGTATTACCTTTATCATCACATGCGAACGAATATGAACATCAGGCAATACCAGGTGGATGCTTTTGCATCACGGGCATTCGAAGGAAATCCGGCTGCCGTGTGTCCACTGGAAAGCTGGCTGGATGACGGCACTCTGCAAGCCATCGCAGAGGAAAACAATTTGTCCGAGATAGCATTCTTTGTGCCTTCGGAAAAGGGGTTTGCGTTGCGCTGGTTCACTCCGCTCAGGGAGGTCGATCTTTGCGGCCATGCAATCCTTGCAACGGCCCATGTCATCTTCAACATCCTTCGTTATCCGAAACAGGCCATTGTCTTTGAAACCAGAAGCGGTGAGCTGAGCGTCGCAAAAAATGGCGCTTTGCTGGAAATGGATTTTCCATCACTTTCTCCGGAGCCTTGTGCTTGCCCCGAAATACTTACTGCGGCTCTTGGCTTCCAGCCTCTCGAAGTTCTTGCCGCAGACGATTACCTGGCAGTGTTTGACAGCGAGGCGTCCATTCGGGCTATCACACCCGATCATTCGTTGTTGCGGCAGCTCGACTTGCGTGGTGTCATCGTCACTGCGCCCGGCAGTGATGTGGATTTTGTCAGCCGTTTTTTTGCACCAAAGTACGGCATCCCCGAGGATCCTGTTACCGGTTCAGCGCACTGTGAACTTGCACCGTACTGGGCAAAAAAGCTTGGCAAGAATACCCTGAGCGCGAAACAGGTATCGAAGCGTGGAGGCAACATTACCTGCGAGGTGAAAGCAGACCGAGTGCTTCTTCTGGGGCATGCGGTTACCTTTATGCAAGCGGACCTTGTTTTCTGATTCAGTCTCGATAAGTCGGGAGCGGCATGTTGGCAGCTCAGGCTCTCCTTTCCTTTCGCCCTTACGTTTTTTCTGTGAGATGTTTTCAGATAGTGTTATGATTGAATTAAAAGCTTTTCCGGAAACAAACAGGAAGAGGCAATGGAATGGTATAAACAAGGAGAGTGGCTATGACACAGAAAAAGGTTGCGGTTTTTGTGGGGAGTCTTCGCAGGGAATCCTTCAATCGGAAAATGGCAAAGGCCCTCACGGCGCTTGCCCCTGAATCGCTGAAACTTGAAATAGTCGAGATCGGCCAGCTTCCGCTCTATAACGAAGACCTTGACAACGATACACCTCCTGCGGCTTGGACGGAGTTTCGTGAACGGGTATCGAGGTTTGACGGGGTTCTGTTCGTTACGCCGGAATACAACCGGTCAGTTCCTGCCGTGCTCAAGAACGCCCTTGATGTGGGTTCCCGGCCCCATGGGAAAAACATCTGGCGCGGAAAACCCGGTGCCGTGATGAGTGTTTCTCCGGGTGCAATAGGAGGATTTGGTGCAAACCATCATCTGCGCCAGACGCTGGTGTCCGTTAACGTCCCAACCATGCAGCAGCCCGAGGCTTACATCGGCAACGTCGCGGACCTGTTCGACGAGAGCGGTAACCTTGCGAGCGATTCGTTCCGGGGGTTCGCAACGAAGTTCATGCAGGCATTCGCTGCGTTGGTGGAAACCAACACCTGCTGCAAGGCGTAATAACATGCCCGATTGGATGGGGGGTTAGCGGGTTTATGGCTATCCGATTACCTCACCTTCCCGATCAATTCGTAGGCGGTGGTGTCGTTGATGGTTGCCATGCAGAATGAGCCGACGGTAGCCGTTGCGTCGCCAATCGAGAGGACGCACTCATTATCGACCTCCGGTGCGTCATACTCTGTTCGGCCGAAAGCGGTATCGCCATCGATCTGCTCTATCAGCACCTTCACCGTTTTGCCTGCAAAGAGACGGTTGTTTTGATCTGCGACGGCCTCCTGCACCTCCATAAGCTCGGTCACCCGCTCCTGTTTCTCTTCGGGGGTGATGCTCTCCTCAAGCGCGAATGAGGGGGCATGTTCCTCGTGGCAGTAGGGGAAGCAGCCGAGGCGGTCGAAACGGGTTGTCTCAACAAACTCCAGCAGCTCTTCAAACTCTTCACGGGTTTCCCCGGGATAGCCGGCTATCATGGTGGTACGCAGGCGGATATCGGGGTTCTTTTCCCGGATGGTTTCGATGAGCCGAATGGTTTCCAGCTTGTTGATCCCGCGGTTCATTGAGCGCAGGATACGATCATTGCAATGCTGGAGGGGAATGTCGAGATAGTTGCAGATGTTATCCCGCTCGCGCATCGTATTAATTACCGCAAGCGGAAAGTTGACCGGGTAGGCATAGAGCAGGCGAATCCAGTCGAATTCCATGTCGGAGAGGCGGAGCACCAGGTCGTTGAGCATCGACTTGCCCATGGTATCGTAGCCGAACATGCTGATATCCTGCGCAATAACGTTCAGCTCCCTGACACCTGCGCCCTTGAGCAGGGCAGCCTCACGCAAGAGCTGATCGACCGGCTGGCTGCGGTAGCGCCCCCTGATGGTCGGAATCGAGCAGAACGAGCAGGTGTGGTTGCACCCTTCGGCTATTTTGAGATAGGTGTAGTGGGGAGGTGTAAGGCGCGAGCGGTGGTCATAGAGCTCTTCGCGATAGTTTGCCCCGAGAGCGGCAAGAATTTCGGGTAGTTCGCGCGTGCCGAAAAAGCCGTCCACTTCGGCCATCTCTTCCTTGAGTTCACGGCGGTAGAGTTCGGTGAGGCATCCCATCACATAGACCCGCTGAATTTTCCCCTCACTCTTTTTTTCAATGGCGGCAAGGGTTTCGGCGATGGACTCCTCTTTGGCATCTTCGATGAATGCGCAGGTGTTGATGAGTATGGTGTCGGCCTCATCGGCGGTTTCGGTAAAGATGATGTCCGAGGCCTCAGCCTGTGCCATCAGCCGTTCAGAATCGACCGTGTTTTTGGAGCAGCCGAGGCTCAGAAGAAAGAGTTTATGCGTTGTCATTGTAGTTGAATCGTTCAAGAAAATCTTGTTTCCACTCCATGAAGGAGCCCTTCCGGATCTCCGCACGTGCCGTTGCGGTGAGCCACATGAAAAAGGAGATGTTCTGCAGGGTGCAGAGTTTAAGGCCGAGAATCTCTCCGACGTTCAAGAGGTGACGGATATAGGCGCGTGAATAGTTGCGGCATACCTCGTTGTCGAACCCTTCGTCGATGGAGCTGAAGTCGGCTGAATATTTGGCGGAGCGGAGGTTCATTTTGCCCTGGCGGGTGTAGACCCTGCCGTTGCGCCCTTCACGTGTCGGGATGACGCAATCGAACATGTCGATACCGCGCTCAATGGCGTTTAAAATATTTTCCGGTGTGCCCACTCCCATCAGGTAGCGCGGTTTATGTTCCGGCAGCAGCGGGTGAGAGAGTTCAAGGATCCGGTACATCTCGGCGGCAGGTTCCCCGACTGCCATGCCGCCAATGGCGTATCCGTCAAAATCAAGGTCAACCAGTGCGTTGGTTGAGAGGGTGCGCAGGTCGGCATGGATTCCGCCCTGCGTGATACCGAAGAGGTACTGCTCGTGGCCGTAGAGCGGGGAGGTGAGGCTGAAATGCTTTCTTGCCCGTTCGGCCCAGCGAATGGTCAGCTCTCCCGAGATGCGGACATACTCTCTGTCGGCCGTTGAGGGGGGACACTCATCGAGCGGCATCATGATGTCGCTGCCGATAATGCGCTCGGTCTCAATCACATTTTCAGGAGTAAAGTGCTGTTTTGAACCGTCAAGGTGAGATTTGAACATGACCCCCTCCTCGCTGATTTTTCGAAGGTCGGAGAGCGAGTAAACCTGGTAGCCGCCGCTGTCGGTCAAAAGCGGGCCATCCCAGTTCATGAAGCGGTGGACACCCCCGGCTTTCTGCAGGATCTCGTTTCCCGGCTTCAGATAAAGATGGTAGGTATTGGCCAGAATGATATGGACGTTGAGCTCTTTAAGCTCGTGCGGTTCAACTGATTTAACGGTTGCTCGTGTGCCTACCGGCATAAATACTGGCGTCGGAATGGTTCCATGGCCGGTTTCAAGAACTCCGCACCGGGCTGAACTGTTTGGATCGGTGGTAATAAGGCTGAATTTCATCTGCCAAAGTAGCCAAAGCCCGGCACAAAACAAAAGACTTGCACAAGTTCAAATTTAAGGTGCAGACACTGAGGAATGTTGAGCTGACCTACCCCTATTTCCATGACGGTGGCGCGGCAACACTCTCGAAAGCCGTTGAGGTGATGGGCCGGATTCAGTTTGAGCTTCCGCCATCATCCGACACTACACCGCCTCCGCAACCCTTCGGTAAATAGTGTCTGACAGTTAAGGGAGGAAAGCTTCTCCAAAGTTTGCCTCCCTTGATTGTATCGAAAAAAATGAGGTCTGGATTACAGGAGTTATCCACGGTGCCCGTGATTGGAAACTGGAGTAATCATAGAATAATGGTATCCATCTCTGCCCGGTGAATGATTATAACCTGATAAGCTCCAGGAGTCGCGGATAAACGACATCAATCTTTTGATCGGGCTGGGCAGGGTCGATGATGTCGTGGGGGAGCTTCAGACCGGCTTCGAACTCGCTGGTGCTCAGGCTTGCATGGTGGGCCTTCCAGATGTTGACTATCTTCATCGTCATCTCATTATTGATCATAAGGTCATTGGCGTTGAAGACAACAACCATCTTTTTTGCGGCAGGAGGCTTGAGCGCAGCATCTTTTTGAACGACAAACCCCAGACGGAGGATCTGCGCCAAAGCATGACGGGAATAGCGGGGAGAGGCGTGTGCCGGAAGAACCTTCTCTTTCAGCACGGGATCCCACCATTCGAGCACATCGGGCAAGATGGTATAAATATTCATGGCTGCGGCGGTCAATGGCGTAGGAATTTGTTTGAATCCCACGGCAGGGGAGATGATGACCGCCAGGTCGATATCGTTCCGGTTTTGTGCTGCCCATGCAGTAGTAACCCCGCCAGCAGAGATGCCCATCATGACCACCTTGTTGCCGAGTCCCTGGCCAATATCCACTGTCCGGTCAGCGTAAGCTGCCAACTCTTTGGCCGTCAGGAGGGCATGTGCGTCACTCATCCGGTCAGCCAGACCGTGGTGCGGGAGTGGGGCAATAAGCACGTTATAGCCCAAAGTGTACAAACGCGTTCCAAATTCCTGAAACTGTTGCGGATCGCTCGTATAGCCGTGAACCAGAATGATGGCGCGATCTGTTTTTTTTCCATGGGTCATCAATTGGGTTCGGCTGAGCGGATCCATCCCCTGAGGTTCTTCTGACCTGAGGAGTTCAACGAGGCGTAAAGCATCGCTATAGTTTTGAGCCGGTTGAGGGTGAGAGGAGAGATGACGACTTTTCCATGGTGTCAGGAGAGTAAGTGCAATGGCGACTACCAATGCGAAGATCGATATAAAAATCCACCTTTTTCGTCCGCTGCGCTTTTCCTCTTGTGCCATAACAGCTCCTCCGCTCGTAAGAGAATTATAAATAAACCGCATACTTCGGCAATGACTTCACCAAAGTGCGGCTGTTTCCATAATAATTAGTTTCCCAGCTTAATGCACCAATGTAGTGATCGTGACGGAAATATGAAACTCTTTTTTTACGGTAAAGCACTCATAAATATACTACTCCATGGAGCTCACCCTCACCGCGACCGTCAGTTTTTCAACAGCATTGCCTTTGTAGGTGCCACGAACCGGAGGTATATCGTCATAGTCCCGACCTGAACCGATCTTGATATAGCGCTGGTCGACAAAGAGGGTTTTATGCGTCGGATCCATGCCAATCCACCCTTTTTCCTTGCCGCAGTAGACTTCGCACCAGGCGTGGCTCGCCTCATCGTGCCCATCGGGTGTGCTTCCTCCGTAGAGGTAACCGCTGACGTAGCGGGCGGGGAGGCCGAGGTAGCGGCAGGCGGCAAGCAGGATATGGGCAAAATCCTGACAGACTCCCCGTCCGAGTGCCATGACCACCGCGCTGGTACTGTGAACATCAGTCACGCCTGGCTCGTAGATGAAGGTGTCGTTGATGTAGCGGCAGATCGATTCAGCAAGTTGAAAACTGTCGGTATTGGTGGTAAAACGGGTTGCAAAGTCGCGTATTGCAGCGTCGAAATGGACATAGCGGCTTTGGCATGAAAAATCCATCAGATAGATATCCTCATTCTCGCTTGCATCAGCGTGCCCCATACCGGTCTCGACTACCGAAGTAGCAACAATTTTAACCCGTTTATGACTTTGTAGCAGGTTGAAATGGTTGACATTGTTGCCATAGAAATCGGTGTATTCAAAAAGCGTGGCAGGAGGATCAACCTGAAGCTTGAAGCTTGCACAACGCTGTGGAGCCGCAGGATTATTGTCGGGATGGAGCCTTACTTCAGTCGCTGTTTCATAGATTGGATTGTCATATTCAAACAGGGTAGAGTGCTCAACTTTCAGAATCATGCTCTTGTGGTTTACGTCGGGTTATTGCTGTTGCTGATGCTGTTGTGCCTGGCTCCAGTTGGCTCGTCCACCGGCTATTCCGGTAAAGGGAAGCGCCTCTTCAATGTCTGATGACTCAATTTCCGGAGTGTGGTAGGCAAAATAGGTGAGGTGAACCTGCTCTCCAACTTTCACCAGTCGCTGTTCCAGATCTTCAAGGTAGTGGTGCAACCCCTTCGAAAAGATATCCTCAATGGCCGTATAACTCAGTTCGGCCTCCAGCTTTCCAATCAGTCGGTCGGCGTTGTTGACGTAGCGGTGGCGGGAGCTTCCCGATATGCGCCACAGGGCATCTTCAGCCGCACAGACGGAAAAGTTGATGCTTCGCGGAAAGGTGCGGTCAAGAATGAGAAAACGCAGAATGTTGTCGGGATCAATCTTTGAAAGGTAAACCTTGCGGAAGGCCTCGAGCGCACTGCAGCTCTTGAGCACGGCCATCCATTGAATGATGTCTTCCGAGCCTGCTACAAGTTCAGGCTGGCTTTGCGCTTCGGAAAGCAGCATGTGGTATTTCACATCAATGAGCCGGGCGATGTTGTCGGTTCGCTCAAGATACTTGGCAATCTGTATGAAGTCCCACCCCTCGTTGTGCGAGAAGGTGTTATCGGTAATGCCCTGGAAGAGATGCGAGGCATTTTTGATCTCCTTGTAGAAGCCGTAGGGGTCGTTTTGCACAAACTGCGGCGTCACACTCTGCAGATAGTGGTAGAGGTTATTGACCTGCTCCCACATTTCGCTTGAGATGCTCTCGATAATGCTGCGCGCATTTTCCCTCGCCAGTCCGATACAGGAGGTGATAGAGTTCGGATTATTTTTATTGAATACCAGGTAATCGGTTACGGTACGGGCCGAGTACTCATCGTAGAGGCTGTTGAAACGCTCCTTGTCGCTGGTAACAAGAATAAGCGCTACCCAGTAACTCGGGTTCTCAATATGGGCAATTTTATTGAGATCGAGCAAAAGGTTGAAATTGACGTCGAGAAACCTCGCAGTATTCTCTGCCCGTTCGAAATAACGACTCATCCAGAAGAGCGATTCGGCAACACGGCTTAACATAAGTAATAGAAAATTAGTGTTTATTCGTCAACAACCCAGGTATCTTTGCTTCCTCCTCCCTGTGAGGAGTTGACCACCAGTGAACCACGTTTGAGGGCCACCCTTGTCAAGCCTCCGGGGACTATAGTAACAGTTTTACCGTACAATACATAGGGGCGAAGGTCGATATGGCACCCAAAGAGTTCGGTGTCATTGAAAAAGCTGGGATGACGCGACAGTGAAATGGTTGGCTGGGCGATGTAGTTGCGTGGATTGGCCACAATCATCTCTGCAAAATTCTCCTGTTGCTCAATCGTCGATTCCGGCCCGATCAACATGCCGTAGCCCCCCGATTCATTGGCCGCTTTCACGACCAGCGAGTCGAGATTTGCCAGAATATATTTCAGGTCAGCAGGGTTGCTTGCCAGCCAGGTCGGCACATTCTGCAGAATCGGATCCTCACCGAGATAGTATTTGATGATTGCAGGTACAAAACTGTAGATCACCTTGTCGTCGGCCACGCCGCAACCGATGGCGTTGGCAAGCGTCACATTGCCTTTCCGGTATGCGTTGACAAGACCAGCAACGCCGAGCTTCGAATCCGGGCGGAAAACCAGCGGATCGAGAAAGGCATCGTCGACCCGACGGTAGATCACATCAACCCGTTCAAGCCCTCTGGTAGTTCTTGTGTAGACCTTGTTGTTGTTGACCACAAGATCCTTTCCTTCAGTCAGCTCAACGCCCATCTGGCGGGCCAGGAAGCTGTGCTCGAAGTAGGCCGAGTTGTAGATGCCTGGGGTAAGCACCACGACGTTTGGATCACGGCGTGAAACCGGACCGATCTCCTGCAGTGTTCGGAGCAGTTCCTGCGGATAATTTTCGATCGGACGGATCTTGTACTTGTCGAACAGCACCGGGAAGGCGCGTTTCATCGCCTGCCGGTTCTGCAGCATATAGGAGACACCGCTCGGGGTGCGCAGATTGTCTTCAAGCACCAGGTAGTTGCCCTCTCCGTCGCGGATGATATCGCTGCCAGTGACGTGAATGTAGATGCCGAGAGGTGGATTGACCCCGACAAATTCGCGTCTGAAGTGCTGGCTTCCGAGGATCAGTTCAGCAGGAATGACCTTGTCTTTGAGGATTTTCTGGCCATGATAGATGTCGTGCAGAAAGGCATTGAGCGCAGTAATCCTTTGCGTAAGCCCCTCTTCGATGGTCTGCCATTCGTGTGCAGGCACCACCCTTGGAATAAGATCAAATGGAAAGAGCCGTTCTACACCCTCCTCCTCGCCATAGACGGTAAAGGTGATTCCCTGGTTCCGGAAAAAAATATTGACAATCTCCCGGCGCGCCTTGATATCGTCCACCGAAAACTGGCTGAAGCGGTGAAGCATTTTGTCGTAATGGGGGCGCGGGGATCCCTCTTTTGAGATAACCTCGTCGAAAAACTGTGAGGTTTCAGCTTCGTAGCGCTCAAAGAAGCGAATCATACAGGTATGGATTCTTGTTGTTTATGAAAAAGCATACTCAAATTGCCAGCTTACGCTTAAATTATTTCGGAATATGGTTTAGTATACCTAATAATATTAAAATAACGAGGGGCTTTTTGCGGTTTTGTCAGATTTTTTATGACAGGCAGCTTACGGTGCGGTGTGTTGCAAGTACCCGGCACTCAACAATGTACCTGTCGCGATTCTCTTTTAGTTTGTCGGTGCGCTGAATTGTTTTTATTATGGATGGCAAAAAAATAGCTCAAACTTTTCAGAGGCCGCACATATCGCGGTTGTAACCCATGACTGATCAAGTACCATGAATATACTGGTGACCGGTGCGGCCGGATTTATAGGATTTCATCTTTGCAAGCGGCTGCTCGAAAGGGGAGAGCAGGTCACCGGTCTCGATAACATGAATGACTACTACGACGTCTCACTCAAGGAGGCGCGGCTTTCGATGCTTGAGCCCTTTGAAAGGTTCACCTTTGTGAAGGCTGATCTTGCTGACCGCAGTGTGATGGAGGAGCTTTTTAAAACAGGCAAGTTTGAACGGGTGGTCAATCTTGCTGCCCAGGCCGGCGTGCGCTATTCTATCCAGAATCCCCACGCCTATATTGAAAGCAATATTGTCGGGTTTCTCAATATTCTCGAAGGGTGCCGTCATAACGATGTCAAGCATCTCGTCTATGCCTCTTCAAGCTCGGTCTATGGTGCCAATGAAACCATGCCTTTTTCGGTGCATGACAATGTCGATCATCCACTCTCCCTCTATGCTGCAAGCAAAAAGGCCAATGAGCTGATGGCGCACACCTACAGCAACCTCTACAATCTGCCAACAACCGGTCTGCGCTTTTTTACCGTTTACGGTCCGTGGGGAAGACCTGATATGGCACTTTTCCTCTTTACCGATGCCATACTCAACAACAAGCCCATCCAGGTTTTCAACTACGGCAAGCATCGCCGCGATTTTACCTATATCGATGATATTGTTGAAGGAGTGCTGAGGACGCTCGATCATGTAGCCACACCCAACTCCGACTGGTCAGGTCTCACGCCTGATCCCGGCACGAGCAAGGCTCCCTGGAGGGTCTACAACATCGGCAACAGCAGCCCGGTCGAGCTCATGGATTATATTGAAGCGCTTGAAGGCCAGCTTGGCAGAACTGCCATCAAAGAGTTTCTGCCATTGCAGCCTGGTGATGTGCCCGATACCTGCGCAGACGTCGACCAACTGATGGAGGACGTCCACTACAAGCCGGAAACGACCGTGCAGGAAGGCATTCGCCGTTTCGTTTCATGGTATCGCGATTATTATGCGGTGTCACTCTGAATCATAAGGTGCTTTTAAGCAAGGCAGAAAGCAGCATGAAACCTTGTAACTCATATCCCGTCCGGTTGAAATGGAGAACATCCGGGCGGTAAAGCCCGTAAGTCTGAAGCATGGCAAGCCCCTTGTTACCTCCTATAATGTCATAAAAATTCCATAAACTGATTTTCTCTTCATCGCTTACCTTTGTCAGTACCTCTGTAACGGTATTGATTTTAGGGTTGATTGCGACGCCATGCAAAAAAGATGGTGCAGGAGTGGTGATGATGAAAACGGCATCGGGGGATATCCTCCTGAGATTCATCAACATGCTCCTGACTTGCAATCCAAAATCGTTATCATTTAACCTCTGTTTCTGAGCCTCATTGGTTCCAAGCGAGATGATATAGCAATCGGCGTTCAGTGCTCCAATCTGTTCAAAGAAAAGAGGGTCGCTGTTATACGAGGCGAATTCAGCGCCGTTAACACCTATTGAGTGATAGAGTACTCCAGAGGCAGTTTTCTTTTCGAATGAAACACCGTAAAAAGCAAACGCATTGGAATCAGGTGACTTTCTTGAAAGAGATATGGAGTTGGTTTTCATGCGTAGCGTTATCTCTGCTGTATCGAAACTGTTTTTGGGTTCCATGCAAACCTCTTGCTCTTCCGTTCCGTTATAGCTGATGTTGATGCAACCTGAATTTTTTCCGGTAAACAACCGCACCATGTCGAAAGCGTCTTCATCCCCTCGTTCAGGCATTGATCCGATTTCAAGTGCCCAATTTGAAGCGTCACTCTGTAATCCATATCCACAAACCCCGCACCTTACCGGGCTGTTTTCCAGCGATAGACGCCCGTACAGCCATGCTTTATTTGAAGATGAAAATATGTCAGAAGCTCCGTTTGTCTTTGCTACCTGAAAGGGAAAAACGATTCCCCTGCCAGCATTGCCGTAACGGTATTGCAACCCTAACCTCAATACCCTTGTCATCATGTCCGCCTGGATATGCGAATCCCCGATATGAACAATTCTGACCACCTTGTCCTTTGATACAACGGCCTGTTGCAGCTTTTCTTTTAATCTGGCAAGCTGGCCCGGGTTGGTAATTTTGTTGTTTTCGCTGTTGATGAGGGTGCGTCGAAGGCTGTCAGGCATAATCTCGGACGGCGGCATCGTCCTGTATGAACGCCTTTTGATGGTTGCGGTTATGGCATGTTTTTTGTGAAAAGGAAACGCGGAATGCCTTCTGTCTGCATGAGCTGCAGAGTGCCTTTTGTGTGCAGCAACTGCTGCGTGCCTTTTGTGTAAAGGAGCTGCAGCATGTCTTCTGTCTACAGGAGCTGCCGAGTGTCTTTTGTGTACTGAAACCGCTGCGTGCCTTTTGTTTGCAGGAGTCGCAGCGTGCGTTTTGTGTGCTGGAGCTGCTGAATGTCTTTTTTGTACATGAGTTGCAGCGTGCCTTTTGTCCACAGGATGCGTTTGGCCGTTTTGCGTTGTCACGGCAAGAAGCAAAAGGATGAAAATCAGGAATTTTAGACGTGCTTGCATTTTAAAGTGTTTTTGTTGGTTACAGGTGATGAACGCTGTTGTTTCCTTGAATATTTCAGCATCTCAAAACTGGAGGTATATCGGCATGATGGGCGCTGATGTTTTAAAATAGGCATATATGGCGAGGAAGGCCAGAAAAACCAGCACGCTGCCAGCAAGAGGCAGTTTCTCAACTCTTGTTTTGACAAATTCAGTTACGTTTGCCGGAAGAATATGCAGAATAAAACCGAGAGCTATCATCATGACCACAGGGCCATAATTTTCCAGAAACTGTTGATAACCGTCGAAGGAGAAATCGAGTGCTATCTGCTGAATCATCTGGAATGCAAGGTCTATACTTGAGGATCTGAAAAATATCCAGCCAAAACAAACAACGTTAAAGGTGAGTATTATTGAAAAAATTCGTGTCCATTCAGGATCTCTTTGTGAATTCTTTTTCATGATATTGTACCATATCTTATGCACAGCGAGCGCTCCTCCATGCAATCCACCCCATACAATAAAATTCCAGCTTGCCCCGTGCCATAATCCACCAAGCAGCATGGTGATAAAAAGGTTTGTATAGGTACGGAGTGTCCCGTGACGGCTGCCGCCAAGAGGTATGTAGAGATAGTCCCGGAGCCAACTTGAAAGCGAGATATGCCATCTTCTCCAGAAATCAGAGATCGAAGTGCTTTTGTAAGGTGCATTGAAGTTTGCGGGTATGGTAATTCCAAGCCATTTCGCGATACCAATTGCAACATCGCTGTATCCACTGAAATCGCAATAAATAACTATGGCGTAGCCATAGACAGCAAGGAGGCACTCAACTCCACTATGAAGAGATGGTGCATCAAATATATAGTTAACGAAATTTGCGGTTATGTAATCGGATATAATGACTTTTTTGAATAGTCCTGTGATGATAAGATAGAACCCGTCTGCGAAATCACGGTTGGTTACCACATAGGGCTTTTTAAGTTGTGGAATAAAGTCACGTGCTCTGACTATCGGGCCCATGACCAATTTTGGAAAAAACGAGAGGAAAAGAAGATAATTTAAAAACTTTTTTTCCGGCTCGATTTTTCCGTGATAGACGTCAACAGTGTAGCTGAGATTTTCAAATGTATAGAACGAAATGCCAACAGGCAGAATAATATTCAGTGGATTAAAGCCAGCATTGAGAGACTCATTGCATATCTCGATAAAAAAATTTGTATACTTGAAGTAAAAAAGAAGGCCGAGATTGATAACAATACTCAATGAGAGAAGAAGCCGTTTGGCGCCAAGATTTTTCTGTCGAGAGATCAGATTTGAGAGAAAAAAGTCAATAATGGCTGAAATGATAACAAGCAATACGAAACTTCCACTGGCCTTGTAGAAAAAATAGAGCGAAAACAGGGAAAGAATTACTGCGCGCCCAGTATATCGCTCCCTGAACAGGTAGTAGAGAAGGGTGAGCAGGAAAAAGAAATAAACAAAAAAACCGTTGTTGAAAAGCAGCGGGTTTTCAGGATCATACAGAAGCTGGCGGACAAAGGCTGCCCCATCAATGATAAATAAATTCATTATTAATACGTTGTCTTTCTTGTGGTTTTTTGATAATCTTTCATGAATGCACGGTAAAGCTGTTGGCCAAGAATGACGGCTCCCTTTGGTGAAGGGTGGATATAATCTTGTGCAGCAAGTCGTTCACCGCCCTCTACCCACTTAACGATTGTCCCGTTTCCCCCCATAGTCTGGTAAAGGTTGAAAAATGGAATGTTGTTATTGTATGCGAGGGTTGCCTGTATTTTCAAAAGCGAATCCAGTCCTACAGCAGTTTTCCATTTCTGTCCATAAGGAAAAGCCCTGTCAAAACAGCTTATCATCAAAAACTCCGTATTCGGGAGATGCTGTCTGAGCTTTTTCAATGCAGGATCCATACCACGCAAGTAGTAATCATAGTTTTTATCAAGTGGCCTGAACATCACATTGACGCCGTACTGTATGACAATCAGATCATAGGCGCTGCTTTGAGAAATTTCATCAAGGAGTTCGGCGTCGAATTTGCCAAGTTCGAAGCCGCTGATTCCTCTGAATGAAAAATTATCGATCATTACCCCGTATTCAGGCTCCAGGCTCAAGCCATACAACGCCATTCTTGCGGTTGGAACCCTAACCTCAATTGACGTGTCGGGAGTCTTGTCAATAAGGATTCTGTTGAAAAGGGAGGGTGCTGCAATGGACCTGGTTGACTTGTTCACCGTGATAACTGCAGGAGAGTCTACCTGACCACAGAGCAGCCATTTTTCAACGATTTGCGATGAGTCTTTTATGGTGTTATCCTTCAAAGAGAGCTTGCCATTGTTAGAATAATAAACATGGCCGGAAAAAAAGAGAGGCTCCCGGGATAATCGATTTTTAAAATTGTCATCCAGCCACGACCCTGACGATTTGGCTGTAGCGCTGATTCTGTATCCTGCGGTTATTGACCGGAAAGGAACAAAGCCAACACCATGGTTTCCTGAAAATTGATTCTGCATCAACTCCCTTACGGTCTGTGTAATCAGGTCACCTTCTATCATTGAGTCACCAAACCACGCGATTCTGAGCTTGACTTTTTCTCCCCTGTTCAGTGCAGCAAGTTTTGCCATCATCCCTGGAAGGACTGGCTGAGTGGTATCGGCTTTAAAGTTGACAATAACACCTGGAAGAAGGTACTGGCTGAACGACGAACCCCCCGAATTTGCCATGCTGGCTCTCAGTGAATCAGGAGAGCGAGACGGCTTTGTTGACAAGAGGGTTTTCCGTGTTGATTTTTGTAAAATGATATCCGATGGTTTGATATCGGACAGGATATCGATATTGCGGAACAAAGGCCAGTAAGAGGAGAGTTGGCTTGAAAAGTATGATTCAGTCAGTAACAGAACAAACGATATGGCAGTAAATAACAGAACCTTTTTGTTGTTGTTACGCATTGAAATTGATTGTGAAAGGTTCTTCTGTTCAGGAGTGCCGATAACCCGTTTTGGCGGTATAAAAGGTTTTTCAGAACAGCCTGATTGACTGATGCAAGTAAAAGTCCGCTCCCTGATGTAGTCAAATTTACCAATTTTTCTGAAGCAGGAAATATTTTTTTGGGGAAAAAGCTCTTGTTGTTACGACTGTTTTTCTCTGCTTAACCTTGTCGTATTGACAGTTGTGTTTTGTGAATACGAATTAAATGCGTTACTGTATGGCTATTATTTTTTTTCATCCATCCTGATAGCCAATAATAAAAATAATCTGCATTTTTAGCAGAGCAAGCCACTCGTAACAAGCCCTTTTTTGGGGCCTGCATGTATAGAAATACCCATGACATGGTTCGACCGTCGTAATGCTTACTGATTAATTACAAGCGATGGGCTGGCATACCAGACGAAATCCGCAAGCACATTTTTAAGCCTTTTTTCAGTACCAAAGATCCAGGGTAACGGTAAAGGGAGGTCAACAATTCAACGAGGTGATTCTTGAAGGCAGATCAGAAAAATAATGGCAGAGGCATTATCGCAATGACGGAACATCAGCAAGCATCAGGCGCCAACACAACGGGCTACATAAACCCCATCATTTTCATGCGGAGTGGTTATGTACACTGCCGAATGATTGTTGAAGAGGGGGGTACTGTTGATTTTCTTCATCTCGAAGTAAACCAAAGCTATGAGAAGCTGACCGGACTGAAAAATGTGACCGGCCTCAGAATGACTGAAGTTTTGCCAGGCGTTACCGAGTCAAATCCAGAGTTTCTCGAAAAGCACAGAAAGGTGGTTGAATCAGGGATTCCTGATCAATTCGAGATTTACCTGAAAGCATTGAACAAATGGTATGACATTTCTGTCTACTGCCCTCAGAAAGGGGAATGCGTTGCAATCTTCGATGAGATCACAGAGCGCAAGCAGACCGAAGAGACTCTAAGAAAAAGTGAAGAGCAATTCAGGCGACTCTTCGAAAGCCACTCTGCGGTCATGATTCTTCTTGACCCTGGTACGGGCAAAATCATGGATGCCAACCATGCAGCAGCGGAGTTTTATGGCTGGTCAACTGAAGAGCTGCGGAGGATGAGTATACAGCAGATCACAAGTGTCACTCCTGATGAGGTGAAACGCAACATGGAGAAATGCCGCACTGCAGAGCAGAACCATTTTTTATTTGAGCACCGCCGGGCAGACGGCTCTGTACGCAATGTCGAAGTATTCAGCAACCTTATCCATGTTGCAAAAAAAGAGCTTCTCTATTCCATAATTCATGATGTCACGGAACGCAGACATGCTGAAGAGGCTCTGCGGCAAAGTGAAGAGCGATTCAGAAGCCTGTTTGAAGGTCACTCAGCAATCATGATGGTGATTGATCCCTATACAGGCAATATCATGAATGCCAATCTTGCAGCAGCAGATTATTATGGATGGTCGATTGAAGAGTTGCGGCGAATGCGTATTCAGGAGATCAACATACTCTCTCCTGAAGATGTAAAAAAGGAGATGGAAAAAAGCCGAACGTTGAGGCAGAACCACTTTTCTTTCCGTCACCGGCGGGCTAACGGTTCGATCCGTGATGTTGATGTGTTGAGCAACATGATCAATGTCGGCGGAGAGGAGCTTCTCTACTCAATTGTTCATGATGTCACCGACCGTAAAAAATACGAGTCGCTTACAGCGTTTCGGCTTCGCATTCTTCATGAGGCAGAATCCGCTTCGGTAAAGGAGCCGCTTCTGACAATACTCGACCCTGAGAAGGATGAAAAATCGTTCGATACTCTGTTTGACGCTTTTGCGGAACCCATCATTCTTCTTGATCAGGAAGGTGCAATTCTGATCGCCAACAAGGCATTTCTGAAGTTGTTCAATAAAAAACAGGGAACTCTTCTCGGCACAACCTTCGACAGTCACCTTTCTCATGATCATGCAGCGGAATGGAAAAAAAAGCTGCAAGAGGTACTCGGTACTGGTAAGCGCCTTGCTTTTGAAGATGAACGGAAAGGAAACAGATATCGCCATACGATCTATCCCGTTCCGAATAATGAGGGTACAATCACAAGGCTGCTGATTTCCAACACCGATATTACATCGCTCAATCTGGCCGAGAATGAGCTGCTTGATTACAGGATCCATTACCGAAACCTTTTCAACAATATGCTGAACGGGTTTGCCTACTGCCGTCTGATTTATGACGGCAATCGTCCGGCAGATTTTGTTTATGAAGTAGTTAACCTGAACTTTAAAAAATTTTTCGGAAGTCAAAAACTTGAGGGGAGAAAGTTTTTTGAAGGAATACCCGATATCACTGAAGCAGATCTGTTGTTTATAGAGCGATTGGGACGTGTTGCCGATACCGGTGTTGCCGAACAATTTGAATTCCACTTTAAAAAACTGAACCGCCGGTTTGATATCACTGCCTACAGTCAGCAAAAAGGCTACTTCGTTTTGGTGCTGAAACCAGTAAAGATGATGACTACCTGTAACTGGGAGTGGAATCTGGCAAACGGGGAGATGATATGGAGTGATGAAGCATGGCTGTTTTGCGATCGACGATGGTATTCGGAGAATCCTTCCAGTGAGGGTTGGCTGAATTCAATTGCACCCGGCGACCGGAAGATTACCATGCAGGCTACGCAGAAAGCCGTTACTGAGGGCAAAGCATTTAACGTGGTCTATCATCTCCTCGATGCTGAAGGTGTTGTCCGGAAGGTAAGCTGTCAGGGATTACCGGTAAAAAGCGATGACGGACAGATAAGGCGGTATATGGGCATCTGCACCGATATAACCGAACACCTTAGCGATGAAAACGCCACTCTCATCAACAACAATAACCTGACCAATCTACTGAATTCCGGCATGGAGCCGCTCTGCTCAATAACGATAGACGGTAAAATACTCGATGAAAATAATGAATTCAGAGATCTTTATGCCATAAAAGCACAAAGCCTGACAGGACACGATTTCCATAAACTTTTTCCTGAAGAGCTCAGCGAAGAGAGAAAGAAAAAGTTTGAACATGTCTTCAGTACAGGAGAGCCTGTTCATTTCAAGGACAAATATCAGGAGTCTCAGGGCGGTGACCATCAGGGGGCAGAGTATATCTACCAAATTTCAGCATATCCCATTTATGAGGAGGACAAGAAGATAGAATCATTGGCTGTTTTTATTGCAAAGCATAACGAATACAATGAAGCTGAAAAAGCTCGCCGACAGTTGGACAAACAATACCAGACACTTATATCGGCTTCTCCCGACAGCATCATAACGACTCATCTCAACGGAATCATCAGCAGCATTTCGGATATTGGTCTTGAGATATTTGGTGCGAGCAAAAAATCTGACCTTATCGGACTGCCCTTTTCAACCATTGTTTACCCCGGTAATTTGCAGGTCATTGAAGAGATCTTTGATGTAACGCTTCGTGAAGGGTTGGTTCAAAACAGGGAGATCTTGCTGAAAAAGAAAAACAATTCGGTCTATTCGGCAGAGATAAGCGCCGCGTTGATCCAGGACTATAAC
>CAIRXW010000006.1 GCA_903882665.1 uncultured Chlorobiaceae bacterium
ACCCCTTGAATAGCCTCAAGTGCTACCTTGGCCTTGAAGTCACCGCTGAAATTTTTTCGTGTCCTTTTTGTCATTACTTGCTCCCTTTTGGGGCAAGTTAACATCTTAAACCGCTGTCTAAAAATCGGGGTCCACTATATTCTGATTCGTGTTATTCAGGGCCGACGCATTTGACTTGCAAAACAAGTCAGCGGCGGTATTCGTAACCCCGGAAAATTTTGGAAAGAGCTGGTGGGATGTTTTTTTTCAATCTACAGTGGCGATCCACTTTTGTCGTCGCCAAGCAGCATGTTAACAGGAGAGTGATAATGAATAAAAAAATATGGTTAGTGGCAGGCATCGCAGGCATGCTTCTGGGCAATCCTGCTGCCGATGCCAAGGCGGCGATAAGCGTTCAAATCAACACGGGGAGCAACCCCTCTTTTGTGATCAAGTCAGCGCCGAATTTTATCTATCTGCGTTCCCAGGGATTTTCAGTATCCATCGGAAACCCTTATGATATAGTCTATTACGGAGACTATTACTACATATACTACAACTCTCATTGGTACCGTTCTTCCAGTTACCATGGCCCGTGGATTATCATCTTGAACAACAGGCTTCCTTATCAGATAAGAAGGCATCGCTGGGAAGATATCAGAAGGTATCGCGACATTGAGTACCGCCGGTCCGATCGTAATGATAACCAATATCAGCGTAACGATGACAACAGACGGAAAATTCTGGATCAGCGTAATGAGGCCAACAGTCGTCGAGTTCAGGATCAGCAGAACAAGGCTGTCGAGACCCGCCGAGTTCAGCAGCAGAACAAAGCCGTTGAGATCCGCCGAGTTCAGCCCAAGAACAAGGCACACAATATAAAGCGAGTTCAGGAACAGCCAAAAAAGGGCACCGATAATCAGCGAACCCAGGAAGAGCAGGGTAAGGGTGTCATCAACAACGACAGGCAGGGTAAGGGTGTCAACAGCAACGACAGGCCGGCTAAGGGTGACAACAGCAACGACAGGCAGAATAATGGCGGAAAAAGAAACTGACTGATTTTTTTCTCATGATAAGGCAGGAGGGTGCGGCATAATTATTTCAGCGCCCTCCTGCTGATTTTTAACTGTTCATCAATAACAAAACGGGAGTCGATTATGAAAAACTATGCGTTATTAATCATGGCTATTGTAGCTCTGGCCGGTTGTTCTACATCGTACAAGGGTAGTATAAAAGCTCAAAACAATCCGGATGCCTCAAAAAGCGTCAGTTATGTCGCAAGTCAAGGGACAGGTCACTCTGCGGTGCTCATCAACAGATAAGCAAAGCATTGATTTGTTACAAAGCCTCGTGCAACTCGCCGGGGCTTTGTTTTGTTTGTCGATCAATTGTTCTATGCCGATTTTTTGTAAATTTTATCACATAAAGCACAAGATTATCAAGCAAAAAGCGTCGAATCACAAAAGCTGTTGTTCAGGATGGTCGTTTACAAAAAGGTAGAAACAGGACATGTGCATAATGAGATCAAAAATTTATCTGTTTTTGGGGATGTTTTTTCTCATCCTCGCCTCGCCGTTGCATGCAGAAGAATCGCTGACGTGGCAGCAGTGCGTCAGCGAGGCCAAAGTAGCGCATCCCGACCTTTCCTCGGCTCTGGCGCTCTTGCAGCAGGCAGAAGCCGAAAAACGCATCACGGGCGGCGCACTTCTTCCCTCGCTCAGTTTGGGGGCAAGCTCCGTTGAGAGCGGGTCGACAGCCAGAGGGAGCAGCCGCTCCGCATTATACTCCTACTCGCTGACGGCACAGCAGCTTGTGTATGATGGGCATAAAACGTCGAACATGGTTGCCAGTACCAGAGAGGCGATCAAGGGTGCACAGTACAATTATAATGTGGTCTCCGCTGATCTCCGTTTTGCCCTTCGAAGGGCGTTTACGCAATTGCTCAAAGCACAGGAACTTGTCGGTCTTGCCGGTGAGATTGCAGACCGGCGGCAGAAGAATTTCCGCTTGATCAGTTTACGATATCAGGGAGGACGGGAGCATATCGGTTCGCTTCGCCAGGCGGAGGCCGATCTGGCCCAGGCGGAGTTTGAGGTTTCACAGGCCAGACGGGGACTGGTTCTTTCCCAGACAACGCTTGCTTCGGCCCTTGGTCGTGACAGTCACAAGCCGATAAGGGTTCAGGGAGGATTCAATGCCAGTGACCTTTTGACTACAAAGCCCGATCTTGCCCTTCTTGCAAAAAACAACCCACTCTTCCAGCAGCTCGATACCAAAAGCAAAGCTGCCCGTTTTGATCTTGATACGGAGAGAAATGCTTTTTCACCAGAACTTTATTTGACTTCGTCGATCGGAAGGCGTGCTGTTGACAGCCTGCCGTTCAAGGCAGTGGACTGGAGTGCGGGGCTCACGATTTCTGTGCCGATTTATGAGGGAGGGTCAGGCCAGGCAAGGGTTTCCAGGGCGATGGCGGTGTTGAGCCAGAAGAATGGAGAGGAAAAAAGTGGTTATCTCCAGATTTTCAACGTGCTCGAAGAGAGCTGGAAAAATTATCAGGATGCCCGTCAACTGGTTGTGGTGAAGAAAAAATTTCTTGATGCAGCAATGGAGCGTTCTACCATTGCCAATGCGCAATATTCGAATGGTCTTGTTTCGTTCAACGATTGGGTGATTATCGAAAACAATCTTGTGAGTGCAAAAAAGGAGTTTCTCAATGCCGGGGCAGATCTGCTGATTGCCGAGGCTCAATGGATTCAGGCAAAAGGAGAGGGAATTGATGGGTAGTCGCAAAAAGCTGGTATGGGGTGTTCTGGTTGCATTCCTGGTTCTCGGAGTCGCCGGGTTCTATTATTTTCGCAACAACAACAGTGCAAAGCAAAGCTTCCAGGAGGTTCATGCTTCAAGAGGCACCATCTCCTCAACAGTATCAACGACCGGAGCTGTTGAACCGCAAACCCGCGTAAAAATACAGTCTTCTGTCGGCGGCAGAATTGAGGAGATTCTGGTCGAAGAGGGACAGCTCGTGAAGAAGGGAGAGGTGCTTGCCATGTTGAGTTCAACCGAACGGGCTGCGCTGCTTGATGCTGCAAAATTACAGGGAAAAAGTGAGCAGGGCTACTGGCAGAAGGTCTACAAGGAGACCGCTGTTGTTGCGCCAATGGCCGGACAGGTTATTGTGCGCAGCGTCGATCCCGGTAAGACGGTCACCACGAGCGACTCACTCTTTGTGCTCTCCGACCGGCTTCTTGTGAAGGCCTACGTCGATGAAACCGATATCGGACGTGTCAAGGTTGGACAGAAAGCCTTGATTGGCCTTGATGCCTATCCTGAAATCAAGGTGAACGGGGTTGTTGACCATATCTACTACGAGTCACACCTGCAGAATAACGTGAATATCTATAATGTTGATGTTGTTCCTGACCGGATTCCTGAAGTGTTCCGTTCCGGCATGAGTGCCAATATTGAGATTATTGTCGAGGAGAAGAGCAATGCGCTGCTTTTGCCGGTCGCGGCAGTGCAGAGCAGAAACGGCAAAACGGTGGTGTTGCAGCGCCGACGCAGCAAGCCGGACGAGGTTCGCTACCAGTCGGTGCAGACCGGGCTGAAGGATGAAGCGCATATCGAGATTCTTGCAGGATTGACGGACAGCGCTGTTGTGCTGCTTCCCGACACCTCTTTTGTTCTTCCAGGGAAAAAAGGCGGTTCAAATCCTTTTATGCCTCAGCGCAACAGGACACGATGATGAAACCACTGCTTGAAGTTCGGGATATTCACCGGACATACCAGATCGGTGAAAGCACCGTTCATGCGCTTCGGGGGGTTTCCCTGACCATAGAGCGGGGTGAGTTTGTTGCCATCATGGGAGCCTCGGGGTCAGGGAAATCTTCTCTGCTTCAGCTTCTTGGACTGCTCGACAATCCCGACAAGGGAGAGTTCATGATTATGGGCAATAATGTCAACACCTTGACGGAAGATGAGCAGGCCGGGTTGCGCAATAATGTTGCAGGATTTGTTTTTCAGCAGTTTCATCTGCTCAAGCGTATGACCATTGTCGATAATGTGCGGTTGCCGCATATCTACAGCGGTTTGAAAGGGGACTTTCGTCAGGAGGCGATAGCTCGGCTGAAGCTGGTAGGACTGGATCATAGAATGAATCATACGCCAAACCAGCTTTCAGGTGGTGAGCAGCAGCGGGTGGCCATCGCGAGGGCGCTGATCCGCGATCCGCTGATCATCTTTGCTGATGAGCCGACTGGCAATCTCGATTCGAAAAACTCCGCAGAGATCATGAAGATTCTCAAGGGGCTTCATGACGAGGGAAAGACCGTCATCATGGTTACGCATGAAAACGATATTGCGGCTTATGCGGGGCGGGTCATTATTATGAAAGACGGTCGTATTGTCTCCGATGAACGTCGGGCGGGGATGCAGCCCTCGGAGGCTGCAGCAGGGGAGATCGGTTTTGAATCAACCATTTCCGCAAAGGGTTCGTTATGGCAGGACGGCCGTTATGCCGGATTTTTGGCACAGGCCTTTCAGTCCATTCTTGCCAACAAGATGCGCTCTTTTCTTTCTGTACTTGGAATCTTTGTCGGGGTTGCCTCGGTGATTGCCATGATGGCGCTTGGCGAAGGAGCAAAAGCGGCCATGCAGGAGCAGTTGAAATCCATGGGGTCGAACATGCTCTCCATCAGGGGAGGATCGGCCAAGATTCATGGCGCGGCTCAAGGGGCTGGCGCCGTTGCACGCTTTACCTTTATAGATGTTGATGATATTGCCTCGCTTCGAACGCTGGTCAAGAATGCGAGCGGAGTTGTCAATGGCAACGGCAGGATGGTGTATGGCAACAAAAACTGGAGCTCGCAGTTGACAGGGGTGGGATTTGATTACGGTACCATGCGTGCGGTGGTACCCACAGTGGGAAGGTGGTTTACCCGTGAAGAGATTCAGACGCGTGAAAAGTTGGCCATTATTGGCGTGACGGTGGTCAAGGAGTTGTTTGGCAGTAGCAATCCGCTGGGCAAAACCATCAAGATAAACAGAATTAATTTCAAGGTCATCGGAATTGCTCCTGCAAAAGGCTTTTCAGGTCCGCAAGATGAGGATGACGTGGTGATCATACCGGTAACGACGGCCATGTACCGGGTGCTCGGTAAGGATTATCTCAGTGGAATTTTTGTCGAAGTCGCTTCGCCCAACTTGATTGAACAAGCCAAAAGCGGCATCAGTGAGCTGATCCGTAAACGCCATCGGCTGAAAGCGGATGATGACTCCTTCAATATCAGGGATATGACCGAGATCCAGAAGATGCTCAGCAGCACCACGCAGACCATGAGTCTCCTGCTCGGTTCCATTGCGGCCATTTCGCTGCTGGTAGGAGGAATCGGCATCATGAATATCATGCTTGTTTCCGTGACCGAACGAACCCGCGAAATTGGTTTGCGCAAGGCCATTGGCGCGAGAAAAAACGATATCATGATGCAATTTCTTATTGAATCGGTCGGCATGACTATCAGTGGAGGCGTCATCGGGGTTCTTGCCGGTATCGGTATCTCCCTGATTCTCGCAACTTATGCTGGCTGGGCGGTTAAAACCCGGTTTGTTTCGGTTTTGCTTGCAACAACCTTTTCAGCGCTCACCGGCATTTTTTTCGGCCTTTGGCCTGCAAGAAAAGCTGCGAACCTCAAACCGGTAGAAGCCCTCCGCTATGAATAAAAATACGGGTTAAGGATGAGGGCAAAGCAGAAAACAGGAAAGTTTTGCGCTTCCGTAACATAAGGATGCTCGATTAAAATCCTGGCAAAGTTTATATAGACTGAAACGGGGATAACTTTTCTTTTAAAGAGAGTAAAAAAAACCAAAACGAACAATGAACAACGTTAAGCCCTATAAGATCATCATAGAATGGAAAGGTGAGGAAGATTTTTATTTCATTTGCGATTACGCTCGTCCTGATATGGAAAAAACCGGGCAGAATCCCCCTGTCAGTAAAGCCAGAACGTTTCCCGTCATGGCACAGGCGATGGGCAATGTTCTCAGAAAGCTTCGAAAAGAACATATTGCCTTTCCCTTGTTTCTTGTCGCTCTCGCCTTCAATCATCGCAATCTGCTCCATGAAATAGACCAACTGCTCCATCTTCTTCACCTTCATCTCGAAAAGGAGCAGGTTCCCGGAACCTTTGCCTGCCATATCTCTTCATCAAAACAAGAGCTATCCTCTAACCTCGAATAAAAAGCAGACATTTAACTTTTTTTGCAAAACCTGTCGAAATGCAAGCTGTCCGGAGTTCTGTTAATTATTTGAAAACAACCATAAGAGCAAAATAGATTTACGCGTCCTCTTCATATATTATTGACAAAATTTACTGGACTGTCATAAAGTATAGATGATATGCAGCAATAAAAACTGTCATAACTTTTCTTCTGACTATGCATAACAATAGATCACCCTGGCCTGAAACGATCAATGGTGCTGCAGAGCGGATCATTTCGATAATGACCGACAAAGAGAAAAATAAAGTCTGCTCTATTCCAGAGGGCAAATTGCAGAAACTTCGTTTTGTTCCTGGGATGTACTACCGATATATTTGAACTCTCAATTCCAGATTCAAAAACAAACGGCTCATTAACAGAAGAAGGCACAAAAACATGACACTGAGAGAGCTTGTCACTGCTCATGATTCTGACGGCTTCTTTCTTGCTACCGTGGGAAAGGATTTTTCTTCAAGTGAACCGGATTTTCTTTTTTTTGATGATGATATGAATGAAAAATACGGGGAAACGGAGATGCGGAAACTCAAGACCACCGACTATTTCGATACAGCAGTACCAGAAGAGGCGGAATATGCCAGTGACTGGATTATAAAATGCCCGAATGATAACTATTACATGATCAAACTTTTCTTTTAGCAAAAGAAACCCTGACCACCGGAAAACATGACAAAAACGGAGCACCCCGAAGAGGTCAAGTCAATTCATGAATGGCTTACAAACACGTCGGATACCGTGGTTCCGGGCTTTTTATGACAGACACCTTATCGAATAACGACTCACTTGAGTTTTTGGCAAAAGAGCTTAAAAGAGGCCGACTGGAAAAAAAACTTTCTGTAGATGATGTGAGTCAGTTGACCAGGATTAAAAAACAATACCTGGAACAACTTGAGGATGGGAATTTCGGTTTTCTGCCAAACACCTATGTATATGCCTTTGCAAAGGCATACATAAGGGCTATGGAACTCGACTGCAACGAAATTCTTGAACAATGCAAAAAGGATCTCCAATTACACAGTGCACTTAACAAGAATGAGATCATCGAAACAGGTTCCGGACATAATGAAAAGAACTCGTTGAGCAAGATAAACATCTATAAATCGGAGCTTATGAAGTCCATACTACCGTTAACCATCGGCATGTTTGTCGGCGTTCTTATAGGCGTCTGCTCCAGTTATAACGACCAGAGTACCAATGTTTCAACTCCTCGCCCGCGAGTTTTAACAGCAAGGCCATCAGTCACTACAGCAGACACATCTGCCATAATAAAACACCGTTCAAAGCGCCTTGTAACGTCATCACTGCCGGCAAAACCCTCCCCTGCAGGTCGTCCACACTCGTCTGTGTCTGCCATTGCTCCTGCCCCCTTGGCCCAACCTGTTTCAGGCACTCAGCATGAGGCAACAACCATAATGAGGCTGTTGCCTGATACTGTACGTTAGAATCATGACGAAGCCCTTTAAGGCAACCGGGATGGTTATAAAAAGCAGTTGCCCTTAACATTTAAAGCAGCTCTAACGTGTTCCGCACTAAAAGGTTGAGCGTTCTGTCCACAAATCAAGTCTCCTCCAACTTTCTTCAGGGAACCCTCAAGTGCAGTTAACTGGTTTCCTGAACAATCGAAATTACCCTTGACCTTTTTGGGAGCGCCCTCAAGTGTTACGAGCTGATTATCTGAGCAATTAAAATAACCCTTCACTTTTTCAGGAGCCCACTTGAGTGAAATCAATTGATTATTTGAACAATCAAGCCCGTCAACTTTTTGAGGAGCACCTTTAAGGGATGTCAGTTGATTACCGGAACAATCAAATACCCCGACTTCCTGAGGAGCACCTTTGAGAGAAGTCAACTGATTTGCTGAACAATCGAAGGTGCAGCGCACTTCAAGAGAGACTCCTTTAAGCGTGGTCAACTGGTTTCCGCTGCAAGAGAAATCTCCCCTGACAACATCGGGGCTGCCTGCCAGAGACGCAAGTTGGTTGCGGGCACAATCAAAATCACCCTGCACCTTTATTGGCGCACCCTGGAGTGTCACAAGCTTATTATCTGAGCAGTTATAATCACCACCCACTATCAAAGGGGCCCCCTCAAGTGAGGTGAGCTTGTTTGCTGAACAGTTGAAATCTCCTTCTACTATCTCCAAGCCGCCCGCGAGAAGGGTATCCGTATTTGTAAGAACCTCCCCTTTGAACACGGTCAACTGATTTCCTGCACATGAAAAATCTCCCATAATGAATGTTGGACAACCCAAAAGAGAGGGCAGTTGATTGCCTGAACAATCAAAGTCCCCTTTAACCTCCTCAGGACCACCTTCGAGTGAGGTCAACTTGTTCCCTGAGCAGTTGAAATCTCCTTTAATTTTTTTTGGGCTCCCCTCAAGTGTGGTGAGCTTGTTGCCTGAGCAGTTGAAATCTCCCTTTACCCTCTCCGGACACCCTTCAAGCGAAGTTAATCCCTTATTGGAACAATCAATGTCACTTTTTCCATCAAGCTCCCCAATGACATCGGCAAACGTTACTTTTTTACTCATTGTACCTCCGTTGAAAAACAAGTTATCGTCATTTATTAATAACAAATTATTTTCCTGTGATTTTTTACGCATTTAATGTGACGATTCCTTATGGATGACTTCACCTGTCACAAGATAAATGACCTCCTGTGCAATTTTTACAGCATGGTCGGCAATATGCTCGATATACCTGGAGATATTCAAGACCGCCATAAGCTGACTCACATCAGCATCCGGGATTTTTATCAAAGCTGTTGCCTTGTTAACGACTGCGCGGTGCATTGCCTCAATTTCTTTATCAAGATCAGAAAGCTGATCAGCAAGAACCTGCTCTTTTACAGCAAAGGCCTCAATCGACTTTTTAACCATTTCGGCAGCAAGTACACCCATCTTCTCGAACTCAAAGGATTCGATAATCCCGGGAGTGATATCAAGCATAAGATCAAGACTATGAAGAGAAAGATCGCCAATTCGCTCCAGCTCATCATTGATCATGATAATGGCCATTATGGTGCGCAGGTCACTTGCAACCGGATGCTGAAGGGCGAGAAAAGAGAGGCATCGCTCTTCGAG
Organism: uncultured Chlorobiaceae bacterium; assembly: GCA_903882665.1. Taxonomy (GTDB): domain Bacteria; phylum Bacteroidota; class Chlorobiia; order Chlorobiales; family Chlorobiaceae; genus Chlorobium. The sequence goes on from CAIRXW010000006.1 coordinate 9,332, forward strand.
ATCAACTTCTGCCATATCAATTTCATAATCAGCAAGCTTGCTCTGCACTGTACCATGTTCATCATGCTGTACAACCGCATGCAGTGAAAGCAAAAAATTCTCCAACACTTTATTGGAAAGTTGAACAAGAACTTCAGAAAGTTCTGTTATTTGCGCATGAACGGGCCGTTCTGACATGAGATTTTATAAGGGTTAGTCGAACTTTACAAAAAACTACGGAAGAAGGACTGCGCAGGAGATAACGGTTGTCCACAGACCATTTTCACCCTCTGCGGTCGCAGTGATGTTGTATGAATTGATGATTTTGTGACTCATTTTGTAAATTCCTTCACGCTCATCCCAGTCCTTGTTGGGATCAAACTCAATACCGAGGGTGGTTGCAAGCATCGTAGCCGCCAGGTCTTCGGCATACTCCCCTGACTGCTCGGCCGATTCCCCATAAGGATGGTGTTCCGACAGATAGCCATACTGCGTATCGTCTGCCGGAATGGCAACACCAACCGATGCGGCAATAAGGCGGTTATATTCATTGGTTGAATTACGGGCCATAACAGTAAAGGTAATCTGCCCTGGGGTGAGCAGTTTCAGACCCTCTTCGACACTGATGCGCTCGCAGTGGGGAGGAAAAATACTTGATACGGTAACCAGGTTACATTTTTCAATTTTTGCATCTCTCAAAGCAAGCTCGAATGATGAGAGATACTCCTTGTGGTGTCCCACACCCTTGGTGAAAAAAACTTTTGTTGGAATAAATGACAATGCCGTTCCTCCCGAATTATTTGGTTATATGATCCAATTAACCGTAACGGAAAGTAAAAAAAAGTGATATTTTCGGAGTTATTTTCTCCAACAACATCCCTGGTTGACTCTTTGCCTGTTTATGTGCAAAAAGTTCGATTGATGAATCAATTTATTGTACTTGCAACATTTTTTTCTGGGCTGAACGGGTTAAAAAAAGTGCCTGACTGTTCACTTTCGGGCCCTCACTGCTGATCTTCGAGTATGTTGCGTCAGCATGCATCTCCCATGCCTTGACATTATCGCTCATAATCAGATCAAGATCCGATTTGACAACACGGATTATCGCCTTGTCAAACACCGGAAAAAGGGTTTCTACCCGATCATCAAGGTTTCGTGGCATGATATCAGCACTTCCGAGATAGAGCTCCTCCTTTCCTCCGTTATGGAAGTAGTAGGCCCGGCTGTGCTCAAGAAAACGTCCAATAACACTGATGACCCTGATATGCTCACTAACCCCCTTTATACCAGGCTTGAGGCAGCAGATTCCCCGGATGATAAGGTCGATCTTTACCCCTTCGCACGAAGCCCTGTAAAGTGCCCGGATGGTTTTTCCATCCACCAGAGCATTCATTTTCATGATTATCCTTCCTTTATTCTCCTTTCGGCTCCACTCGACCTCCCGTTCAATCATCTCGATAATCCTTTTTCTGGTATTGATCGGCGAGACAAGCAGCTTTCTGTATTCGGTATGTTTTGAATATCCCGTCAAGGCGTTAAAGAGTTCTGCAACATCGTTGGCAAGTTGCTCATTGACAGTAAAGAGGCTGTAATCGGTATAAATTTTCCCGGTTGCAGGGTTGTAGTTACCTGTACCAAGATGGAGGTAGCGCTTCAGCTTATTTTGCTCACGTCGCACAATCAGGGTAAGCTTGGCATGGGTTTTCAGCCCCGGAAGACCGTAGGCGACATGTGCTCCGACATCTTCAAGTGCCCGCGCCCAGATAATGTTGTTTCCTTCGTCAAACCGCGCCTTGAGTTCTACGAGAACAGCCACCTGTTTGCCCGCTTCAGCAGCCTTCATCAAGGCCTTGACAATCGGCGAGTTACTGCCAACCCTGTAGAGTGTCTGCTTTATCGAGAGCACATCAGGATCAAGGGCTGCCTGATTGATAAAATCGACGACTGGCTGAAAAGAGTCGTAAGGATGGTAGAGTAACTGATCTTTGGCTTTTATTGCGCTGAAGATATCGGGGGTGGAGTACTCTTCGATAGGGTTTTTTTGCACAAAGGGCTCATCTTTTAAAGAGGGTAGTTCAATTTTCAAAAGTTCCATAAGAGAGGCGAGGCCAAGAGCACCATCTATTTCATAGACGTTTCTTTCGGCAACACCAAGATTTTTCATCAAAAGCTTTCTCACCGGCAGTGGCATTGTGGACGTGATATCAAGGCGAACAACCTTTCCGTAACGGCGTGAGCGGATTCCCTTTTCAATGGTTTTCAGCAAATCTCCCGCTTCATCCTCCTCAATTTCAACATCTGCGTCGCGGATCAATCTAAAAAGATAGGCCTTGGTTACCCTCATTTTTGGAAACAACTGCTCCAGATTGTTTTCAATAAGATCCTCAAGCCAGATAAAGCGAATAATGCCATCATCATCAAAACCCCTGATCTCATTAAGCCGAAGAAGCCGTGGAAGAATACTTGGGACTTTGACACGGGCAAACTTTAGCATACTGCTTTCATCGTCGTCAATTTCTATGGCGAGATTCAGCGAAAGGTTCGACATAAAGGGAAAGGGATGGCCCGTATCGAAGGCCAACGGGGTCAAGACGGGATAGATCTCCTTGCGGAAATAGTGGCTCAATGCATGCTGCTTCGTCACAGATAATTCTGAAAACCGAAGGAACTCAATACCCTCCTGCTGAAGTGACGGCACCAGGTCTTGATAAAAGCACTTGTTTCTCTGGCTGAGCTGCTGCAAAACCATCGTCCTGATTTTTTCGAGCTGTTCAAAAGGGGTGTGACCATCAATCGTTCGCTCAACAATGCCCGCCTCATACTGATCCTGAATACCGGCAACCCGGATCATGAAATATTCATCGAGGTTTGCACTGAAAATCGAGATGAATTTCACTCGTTCCAAAAGCGGGTGTGCTTCACCGTCAAGCGCCTCTTCAAGTACACGCTGATTAAAAGAGAGCCAGCTCAGCTCCCTGTTGAGATAATAAGAGGTGTCGAAAAAATCCGGAAGCGCCACTACCTTGCCATCTTCCTCATTTGTCTGCATAAGAGGCATAAAAAAATTGACCCCGGTTTTCCCATGCGGTAAAAAAAGAATGCCATAAATTTTGGGCACAATGAACATCGAATGAACCTAATGTAGAGGCTTTGGCGTCACAAACCAATGAGCTTTTGTTACGAGTATGAAAACAAGTTCCCCCGAAGATGGGGAAAAAGGAAGCACTTCTTATCGGAGAAGTATATTGGGCAATCTTGATCCTTTGCCAGCAGAAGAACGGCCAAAACAGAGATCCGCTGACAAGGGTATCTATCAATTCATTTATGGAGAGTAAACAATGAGTACAAAAGAAACGCACAGAGTATTTGCCAATATTATGGGCCCTCTTGATGGTACAGGTGACATCGATTGTTCAAACAGGGGGCTGACCTCACTTGATGGTTGCCCGGGAATCGTGGCAGGGAATTTCAACTGTTCCGGGAATCAGTTGACATCACTGGAGGGGGGCCCTCACAGCGTTACCGGAGATTATTCCTGTTCAAATAACCAGTTAACCTCGCTTGAAGCTGCCCCGGATGAAATTCACGGCGATTTCGATTGTTCTCACAATCAATTGCTCTCACTTGATGGCGCTCCAAAAAAGGTGACTGGTAATTTCGATTGTTCCGCCAACCAGTTGACAACACTCCAGGGCACTCTGAAAAAAATTGGTGGCGACTTCTGCTGTTCAGATAACCTGCTGACCTCACTCCATGGTGCACCTCGTAAAGTTGGCGGCGATTTTGCCTGTTCGGATAACCAATTGACCTCACTTGAAGGCGCTCCCCGGGAAGTTGGTGATTTTGACTGTTCCCATAATCAGTTGACCTCACTCGAAGGGAGCCCGGATGAAATTCACGGCGATTTCGATTGTTCCGGCAATCATCTAAGCTCACTGGCAGGATGCCCGAATTTTATTATCGGTGACTTTTTTTGCACAGGCAACCAACTGACGTCACTGAAAGGGGGGCCGATTGTTGTTTACGGAAACTTCGACTGTTCAAACCATAAGCTGGTGTCCCTAAAGGGAGCCCCCAAAGAGGTTGAGGGCGATTTTGATTGTTCTGGAAACCAACTGACCTCACTTGCGGGAACACCTCAAGAGGTTCGTCATTTTAATTGTTCCGGCAATCAGTTGACAACACTCCAGGGCGCCCCGCATAAAGTCAGTGGAAATTTTAATTGTTCGGCAAACCGGTTGACATCGCTCAACGGTGCCTCAAAAAAGGTCAAGGGGGATTTTGATTGCTCAAATAACCAGTTAACCTCTTTCGAAGGGGCTCCAAAAAAAGTCAAGGGAAATTTCGATTGCTCAGGGAACAAACTAACCGCTCTCAATGGATCGCTCAAGAAAGTTGGTGGCAATTTTATGTGCGGAGGAAATGCCGGAATATTTGATGAAGAAGAGACTCGGACAACATGTTCGATAAAAGGAAACTATATCGATGGAACAACACCCGTTACAGCGAAAGAACCCCAATCATAACCATCGCCAATGCCATGATGTTGTATGAATGACAGTAAAAAGGCCATTCCCGAAAGAGTGGCCTTTTTGTCTGTTTAACCGCAATTGTCTTTGTTCAATATCCAAGATACTCTTCCGCCTGAAACCAGTCTTCACTATCTGACCCATGATTTTCGCCTTTCTCTTTCCACAGATAGTATGCTGCGAGCCTGATCTCTTCGTCGCGCAATTCCGGTGTCGTCAGCATTGTTTCGCCTGTGTTGTTTTCCATTGCATTTATTGTTAAGGGGTTAGAGGTAATAGTCTGCATAAAAAACGCCCAATTGGCATCCGTCACAACATCTACTTTACTACAAGAAAGTTTACCGATTTCTCGCTGACCTGGCAAGAGGCACTCTGTTACATTGGTGCAAACTTCCCTTCACTTTTTCTGACAACTCAATAAGAATATTTCAAAAATAATTGATAACGTCTATCCATTTGAATAGAGAAAAGATGGAATTGAATTGTTAACTTTACTTTGATGTAAACTCTTTTATCTTGATAGTGTGAGGGTTTATTGTCCGTTCAGTTCATTCCATTTTAACGTAAGCTGCGGATGCGCACCTCCCCGAAAACGGTATATCTCAGATTGAATCCGGCAGTCTCCACTGAGTCGCTGGCTGAAAGCGCACTTTTTTCCGGATGGCAACTCAAAGCTTATTCGTCCCGCAAAGAACGACGGGAGTTCTACGATACATTCGAGTGGCAGGCTTTTGAGAACGAGGTTGCAATTGTAAAAAAGAGGAGAACCCTTTTTCTTGTTGATCTCAAGAGCGGCCAGGAAACAGCCACCCTCCCCTTCCCCGCAGCTCCCTCCTCTTTTTACGCCGACGCACTTCCGACCGGCATCCTGAAAGCGGCGCTCTCAACTCTAACGGATATCAGGGCGTTCATCAGGCTCTGCGCCATTGATACCGTCATCACCACATACCGCATTCTTGACGATAATGAGAAAAGTATCGCCTTTCTGACCTCCGAATCGCTCTGCCTTGCCGACAGGGAAAAGCAGGAACCCTTTGTGCATCTCTTTTCGCTCTCGCCGCTCAGGGGATATGATGATGAGATGGATCAGATGGTAACGTCATTGACAAACGACGACAAAATTGCGAAAACTCTTGATTTCAGGGAGCTTTTTTTGCTGATCATGAAGGAGGCTGGCGTCAGCGTACATGGCTACTCTTCGAAAATCAACCTCGATCTTGATCCCGATGCTCCTGTTCATGAAAGTGCCCGTCAGTTGCTTCAGTTCACCTTCTCTGTCATGCGAGCCAATGAAGAGGGGATAAAAAGGAACCTCGATACGGAATTTTTGCACGACTATCGTGTCGCCATACGCCGAACCCGTTCCATCCTGAAGCAGCTCAGAAGTGTTTTTGAGCCCGAAGAAACCGCATATTATCTCAATCTTTTCAAGGAGATTGGAACGCGAACCAACGAATTGCGTGACCGGGACGTCTCTCTTCTGCGGCAGGGAAGCTATTTTCACAATTTGCCCCCTTGTCTCCAGCCATCGCTCAAGCTTTTTTTCAGTGAGATTGCTGTTTCCCGCAAAAAACTGCACAAGCAGTTCTGCCGCTATCTTGCCTCCGACGCCTGCAAATCCTTTCTTGACGAGTGGGAGGCTTTTGTACATCGGCAATCTGCCCCTGATCCAGAGCAGTGCCCGAACGCCTCACTTTCGACTGCCAGTGTTGCTGTGGAGAGCATTAAAAAAGCATGGAAAAGGGTTATCCGCCACGGCCGTCAGGTCAGCGAGGAGACAACGGACAGCGAGCTCCATGCACTGCGGATTGACTGCAAAAAACTGCGCTATCTGCTTGAATTTTTTTCCTCGATTTTTCCCCATAAATCGGTCGCTCCTGTGCTCCGCCAATTAAAAGAGCTGCAGGACAACCTCGGTGACTTTGTTGATTATTCGGTTCAACTGCACTTTCTTCATGAACGTCTGACCACACTGCCTCTCGGAAAAGAGGCAAACTTGCTTGCCGCATCAATGGGTGGACTTATGGCAATCCTTTTTCAAAAACAGGAAGAGGCGAGGGGTACATTCCACAAAACCTTCGAGGCGTTTGACCATGAAAAAACCGCTCAACTCTTTCACGATCTTCTGACAAGCAAACTGAAATGAAAACCATAGCACTCTACAGCATCAAGGGCGGGGTCGGCAAAACGGCTGCTGCAGTCAACCTCTCCTACCTCTCCTCCCTGCTCTCTCAGCCAACCCTGATATGCGATCTCGATCCGCAGGGAGCCAGTTCCTACTATTTCAGGATTACCGCCTCAAAAAAATACAACAGCGACAAATTTCTGAAGGGAAACAAAAAAATCTATCACAACATCAAGGCGACCGATTTTGAGAACCTTGACCTGCTCCCTTCAGACTTTTCCTACCGCAATCTTGATATCGAACTCTCTGAAGAGAAAAAGCCTCAAAAAAAGCTTAGAAAAAACCTTGAAGAACTAAGCGAAGATTACCAGTATCTCTTTTTCGACTGCCCTCCAAACCTGACACTCCTTTCTGAAAGCGTTTTTGCGGCCTCCGACCTGATCCTGGTTCCGTTGATACCCACGACACTCTCAATTCGCACCTACATCCAGTTAAAGGATTTTTTTGAAGCCAATAAACTCGACGGCTCAAAAATCCGCCCTTTTTTCAGTATGGTGGAGAAACAGAAAAAATTACACCGCGACATCATTCTTGAATTCGGTAATGGCCCGGAGTTCATCACCCAATCAATCCCTTACAATTCCGAGGTTGAAAAAATGGGGCTCTACCGCGCACCGCTCAATGCCGTTCTGCCCAACGCTCCAGCCTCAAAAGCATACCGCAACCTCTGGGAGGAGCTTCGCTCGCACCTTGAAAAAAGCGGGTAACCCTCTCGCTCTTGCTTCAGCATCTGCAACTCAGAAATCCCATTCAGTTTTTACACGACTGTAACATTGTCCTCTGCATTAAAACGCAGATATTTAACTTATAAAAAGCCGGCATGTTGAGCATTTAACCACCCGTCACAGGAAAAATTCATGAAGGGATATCGTCAAAAAGAGTCACTCTTCAGGGTGCTTAAAATTGCACTGCTGCTGATCATCGTGGTATCAGTATCTTACCCCACACCCCGGACAACGCAGGCTGCTCAGAAGGACATAATCAGAACACCGCACTACCTCTTTCTCTTTATTGGAGATGGCATGGGAGCTGCACAGGTGAAACTCTCCAGCGCACTGCTTGAGAGCGGCCACACCCTCGCCATGACCTCGTTACCAGTGCTCGGTATGGCAACCACCCATTCGGCAGAGCGCCTTATCACCGACTCCGGAGCCGCAGCCACGGCACTTGCTACAGGCAGCAAAACCACCATCGGCACCATTTCCATGGCTGGCAATCACCTCGATACACTGAGAACCGTTGCAGAAATGGCAAAGGCAAAAAGGATGAAAATAGGAATTGTTTCAAGTGTTGGAATCGACGACGCAACCCCCGCCTGCTTCTATGCCCACAACGCCTCCCGCGCCAACCTGTACGACATTGCCGTGCAGATGGCCTCAAGCGGTTTCGACTACTTCGGAGGAGGGTACAGCCTTGGAAACTTTCCTGAAAACCAGATAAAATCAAAAACGTTCAGGGGAGATATTACCACTCTCATGCAGTCGGCTCACTATCTTCTTGCCCGCAACAACAAAGAACTGAACACTATAAAGCCGGGAACGCGATGCTGGGCATACAGCGATTATGACAGTAAAGGAGCACTGAGCTTTGCCATGGATCGCCGGAATGGAGGGAAGATTGAACTTGCAGAATTTACCCGCGAGGGAATCAGGTTGCTCGACAACCCAAAAGGCTTTTTCATGATGGTTGAAGGGGGAAAGATCGACTGGGCCTGCCACGCAAACGATGCCGCAGCAGTAGCGCACGATGTTGAGGCATTCGACAAAGCCATAGAGGAGGCCCTTGCCTTTTACCATCGCCACCCAAGGGAAACCCTTATTGTCGTTACCGCCGATCACGAGTGCGGCGGACTTTCACTTGGCAACGCAGCAAACGGCTACGAAACCCGTTTTGACCTTCTGCGCCATCAGAAAATTTCGCAGCAACGTTTTGCCGAAAAGGTACACACATGGAAACAACAGGGCACCATAACCTTCCCCATGGCGCTCGACAGTGTCAAGGTCTATTTCGGACTTGAAAATGTTGATGCCGGGGATCGCAACGCACTGCAGGAAGCTTACCTGACGACCATGAAAAGTGATGCTCCCGGAACAAAGGGAAATGATGCCTTCAGCCCTGCCGTAACCTCCCTGTTGAACCGCAGAGCTGCAATCGGCTGGAGCAGCAACGCCCATACGGCAGTGCCGGTTCAGGTTTTTGCCATAGGGCGTGGAGCTGAAGCATTCAGGGGCTTTTACGACAATACCGATATCGCAAAGAAAATCATACAGATCGCTGGATTAAAACCCTCGGGAAAATAGTCTAACCCTCATCATGTCTGCCCGGGTTCTCCAGAGTCAATATAACTTCGATTTCATGACAGGGAGAACAATGTTGCAAAATTGTTACAAACAACCTCTCCATTTTTGCTGTACATTCAGGAACATCTGAAACGGATTAAATGGCAACGCCTGTAATAATTCTGCAACTCAACAAACAAATTTAAACAACACCCAAAATGTCCATAACGACTATAATTCAGGTTTTTGATCCCGCATTATGCTGCAGCAGTGGGGTATGCGGGATCGATGTCGATCAGGCACTGGTCAGCTTTTCGGCTGACGCGGATTGGGCTCAACAGAATGGGGCTCAGATAGAGCGCTTCAATCTGGCCCGACAACCGCTGGCCTTCGCAGAAAACCAGACGGTAAAATCATTTCTCGACAGTTTGGGGGCGGAAGCCCTGCCGCTGATTCTTGTCGATGGCGAAGTGCTCTTGAGTGGCCGATACCCAAGCCGGGCTGAACTTGCCGGTTGGGCATCCATCACGCTGCCAGCCGCAGAGTCGAAACAAGCCAAAAGTTGCTGCTCCAATAGCAATTGCTGCGGATAATTCACGAAACAACTCCAATGAAATTTCTCAAAGAGCCTCCACGCTTCCTTTTTTTTACCGGAAAAGGGGGCGTCGGTAAAACCTCAATTGCCTGCGCAACGGCCATGCAACTCGCTGAAGCAGGGCAACATGTTTTGCTGGTGAGCACCGATCCTGCCTCCAATGTCGGCCAGGTTTTCGGTATCACAATCGGCAGCAAAATCACTCCTGTTGATGCCGTTACGGGCCTCTTTGCGCTCGAAATTGATCCGCAGGCAGCAGCACAGCACTACCGCGACCGTATCGTTGAACCGGTACGCGGCCTCCTGCCAGAGAGCATCGTGAAAAGCATTGAGGAACAACTTTCCGGCGCCTGCACAACGGAAATTGCCGCATTCGACGAGTTCACTGCCCTTTTGAGCGACTCAGCCCTGACCGCCGACTTCGACCACATCATATTCGACACTGCGCCAACCGGACACACCATCCGGCTGCTGCAACTGCCCGGCGCATGGAGCGGTTTTCTTGAAGAGGGCAAGGGCGACGTATCCTGCCTCGGCCCATTAGCCGGTCTTGGAAAGCAACGCACTCAATACAAGGAGGCTGTCGAAGCCTTGGCCGACCCCTTGCGTACGCGCCTGATTCTGGTCTCCCGGGCCCAGCAATCCTCTTTGCGCGAAGTCGCCCGAACCTGTGAAGAGCTCGCCGCAATTGGCATCTCACAACACTATCTCATCATCAACGGCATATTCCCTCAAAGCGAAGCGGCAGAGGATGCACTCGCTGCCGCACTCTTTTTGCGTGAGCAGGCAGCATTATCGGCCATGCCGGAGAGCCTCAGGGCATTGCCGTCCGATCATGTCACACTCAAGCCATTCAATATGGTCGGCCTTGAAGCGCTGCGCCAGTTATTCTCCGACAAAGAGCAGCACTCTTTTTCCAGTAAAGAGGCCATCACACTCAACGCTCCCGGCCTCCTGACACTGGTTGACGACATCGCACTCAAAGGCAAGGGCCTTGTCATGTTCATGGGTAAAGGAGGTGTTGGCAAAACAACCCTCGCGGCAGCAACAGCTCTTGAGCTTGCCCGTCGTGGCCTGCCGGTGCACCTTACCACCTCCGATCCTGCGGCTCATCTCACGGAAACATTGAACGGGAACATCGACAATCTTACCGTCAGCCGGATCGACCCCCGCGCCGAAACCGAACGCTACCAACAACAAGTTCTGGCTACCAAAGGAAAGGAACTCGACCTGGAAGGTATCGTCCTGCTTGAAGAGGATTTGCGCTCGCCCTGCACCGAAGAGATTGCCGTCTTCCAGGCTTTTTCACGCATTATCAGTGAGGCTGACCGAAAAATTATTGTCATGGATACGGCCCCCACCGGTCATACCCTGCTGCTGCTTGATGCAACCGGTGCCTATCACCGTGAATTCACCCGTCAAAGTGGAAAAACAGAGCAGCACTCTCTTACGCCAATGACGCGGATGCAAGACACGAAACAGACCAGCATCGTGCTCGTGACACTGGCTGAAACTACCCCGGTGCTGGAAACCGCCAATCTGCAAGAGGAGTTGCGACGTGCCGGCATTGAGCCATGGGGCTGGATCATCAATAACAGCATAGCCGCCGCCGGATCACACTCCCCTCTTCTCAACCGACGAGCGCAGAACGAATTAAAAGAGATTGACGCCGTGGCCCGCCTTTATGCCACACGCTACGCCGTAGTACCGTTGTTGAATGAAGAGCCAACAGGAGCGAATCAGCTTCTGAAGCTCATCCATGGCCAGGTAACAGAGCACACAATATAAAAAGTGAATCCCATGTCAAATCCATTGCTGCTTGTTGTCGAAGATGACCAGAACCTTGCAAAGCTGCTTGAATATAATCTCAATCGGGCAGGCTATAGATCTCATCTTTCCGGCACCGGCGAAGATGGGCTTGAGCAGCTCTCACAAAAAAGCTTTGACCTTGTGCTGCTTGATGTTATGCTGCCGGGAATGGACGGTTTTGAGCTTTGCCGAAAAATCAGGCAGCATCAGCGTTACAAGGATATCCCCATCATCATGGTAACTGCCAAAGGAGAGGAGATCGACCGGATTCTCGGCTTTGAACTCGGCATTGATGACTATGTGGTTAAACCCTTCAGCCCCCGTGAGCTGACACTGCGCATACGGGCAATCCTCAAGCGGGATCACCGGCAGAGCGGTAAAACTGAGGAACTGCTCAAGGCAGGAGCCCTTGAAGTCGATCTGACACGACACCTTGTGACGCTTGAAGGCAAAGAGCTTGTGGTGACGCTGATGGAGTTCAAGCTTCTCGTCGCCCTCCTCAAAAGGAAGGGAGAGGCACAATCGCGCGAGAGGCTGCTCAGTGATGTCTGGGATATCGATAAAAGCATCAACACCAGAACCATCGACACACACATCACCAGAATCCGCGAAAAACTTGGTGAAACTGGCCGCATGATTACAACTGTGCGGGGACTTGGTTACAAGTTTGAGGAAAAAGAGGGTGATGACCATGCAGGTTAAGCTCTCCTTCAAGTTCGGCCTTGTTATAGGGATGATTATTTTTTTGTCGGTAGTCATCAGCTACTTCTCAATTGAGCATCGGTTAACAGAGATACTGGTCACTGCAACAAAAAAGGAGCTACACCGTGATCTTCTGCAAAGCAAACAGATGTTTGAAGAGGAAGCGCGGGAATGGCCGACAAATAAGCAAAGCAACGCATGGGTAGAGCGTATCGGACGCACACTTGATATCAGGGTCACCCTGATTGACCTTCAGGGAGAGGTCATCTCCGACTCCTCTGTCCCCCCCGGCAAGCTCTACGGAATGGAGAACCACTGGAACAGGCCGGAAGTACAGGAGGCCATTGCAAAAGGGTACGGTGAAAGAACCCGATACAGTCAAACCGTCAAAGAGCACATGCTCTATATGGCCATCCCTGTCGGTTTGCCGAAACCCTGCGCCATCCTTCGATTCGGAAAACCGCTCTACGATATCGGAGTGTTCGACAGCGTAATTCAGAGAGAGATCACCCAAGGTATCTTTCTGGCCTTATTTTTCTCACTGATCGCAGGTTTTCTGGCAGCGTTTTTTCTGACCCGTCCGCTCAGGATTCTTGCCAAAACCGCTCAAAAAAGGATTCACGGCGATTTTTCAGCCACCACTCCTGTATCAAAAAAGGATGAAACAGGAGTGCTTGCCCGCGCATTGCAGGTCATGACGGATGAAATCATAACACTGCGACGCAGTGAAGAGTGGCTCCGTGCTGTTTTTTCAGGAATTCGTGAGGCCATCATTGTTACCGATTCGACTGGCGACATCATTCTGGTCAACCCGGCGGCATCAAGAATGTTCCGCATTGATGGCACCATGTTCAAGTCTCGCCCGCTCCGCCATCTTTCCGACAGCAACCTTCAGGAGCTTTTTGCAAGGGTTCACAGCGCACGCCTGGCCCTGCTCAAGGAGGAGATGACACTCATGACTACAAGGGGAGGGCGCATCATGCAGATCAGCTCCATGCCGCTTACAAAAGAGGAGCAGTTCGAAGGAACCGTTTTTGTTTTGAACGACATCACCAAACTGCGCAACCTTGAAGCAATACGCAGGGATTTTGTCTCCAGTGTTTCCCACGAACTTCGCACCCCACTCACCGTCATCACCGGCTACGCCGAGACGCTGCTCGACGGGGCCATGCTTGAGCCCGAACATGCCACACCCTTCCTGCAAATTATTTTGCAGGCAAGCCAGCAACTCACCGCTCTCGTCAACGATGTGCTCGACCTGTCCAAAATTGAATCGGGCTATATTGAGTACCAGTTCAGTGCGGTTGACCTCAAAAGCATCGTGCAGAAATCGGTTAATCTTCTGCAACATGAAGTTGAAAAAAAGCAGATCAGGCTTGAAGTCCATATCCCCGAAGAGCTTCCGCCGGTTTATGCTGATCCCCGCTATCTCGACATTATTATCCGCAATCTCCTCGACAACGCCATCAAATATGTTGACGACCGCAACGGAAAGATCAGAATTTCAGCATTCAGAAGTGATGATGCTATCCGGCTGGAAGTGGAAGACAACGGTATCGGCATATCGAAATCCGATCTCGAACGTATCTTTGAGCGATTCTACCGGGTCGACAAGGCCCGTTCACGCGAGCGCGGAGGAACGGGCCTCGGGCTTGCCATTGTCAAGCACATTATCCTGGCCCACAAAGGCAACGTCGAGGTACGTTCACGCATCAACCATGGCTCGGTCTTCAGTGTGGTTTTGAGGATAGCGACGGGGAAATAAAACCAGCAAGAGAGGTTGGTAAAATCAAGTCAAAGGGATCCAGCACGAGACTTTTCATGCCTTTTGACTATCGGCAGAAGTGACCGCAATGCCTCGTTGACAGAGTCGTGGTCAGGGAAATATTTTGCCACATCAGGATCAATAACAACGACATTGGTTCCCTCGGAATATCTCGCTGTATACTTGCCCCTTGCGCCTTTGCTGAAATCATACTCATCAAGCATATCAGGATCATTTGGCATGACTTTCATATACTGTGACCTCTCGTTTTTCGTTGCCTTTCTGGCGCTGATTATTCGAATACTATCGCCCCGCTCCGTATGAACAACAATTAATATACGGTTTTTATGAGATCTCCCAATGACAACAAATCGCTCCTCATTTGCAGAATGCTGGGGGTCATGAAGCGTCAGTGACAGAGGATCTCCAAAGACTGTACTGGCTTCATCGAAAGAAATTCCATGTTTTTGTTCATTGCTGAGCGCTTTTGGGTTATCCCACTCAAATAACAGCATGTTTGGCCATTTTTCGATTTGCTCTGAATTAATCGGATACCACCCGCGTTACGCATGGAAAAAGATAAAGAGTTTATCAAACTTAACCCACACCAAAATTTTTCGATAGCTACCTTTACCAACTTATATACGCAAGCAAGGAAAAACATGTGCATATCAGTGAGGAGGACGATAACTGGTTGCTTCAAAAGCAAAAAAGTCGCTCTTTCAGGAATACTTTATATTTTTCAATCCTGAAAAGATGGAGGAAAACAACAGGCGCCTCAATCACAATGACAAACACATGAAAAAGTGATCCACCAAAGGAGTGAACTGGCTGAAAGGGTTTCACCTCATTGCTGTTTCCTCCTGGATAGGTGGCGCTGTGTCCCTGCTGGCGCTTTACTTCCCGAAAGAGGGTGTTAACGACGGCGGCGTCCTGTACGGAATAAACCGGAGCATTCATCATGTTGACATGAACATCGTGGTCATTCCCGGCGCTATCGGAAGCCTGCTCACCGGCTTATTCTACTCCCTGTTCAGTCATTGGGGATTTTTCAAACACAACTGGCTTACCTTCAAATGGATTGTAACGGTCACCGCGATTCTGTTCGGAACCTTTTTCCTCGGACCCTGGGAAACAGCCATGATGGAGATCTCCGGTAAAATCGGACTGGCATCGTTAACTGATTCAGCATACCTCTTCAATCAACAGATGAATCTGATGTTCGGCACGTTGCAGGTTCTGGTGCTGATCATCACCCTCTTTGTTTCCATCCTCAAGCCCTGGAAATCAAAAAAGCAGGAATAAACAAGCGGGCAACTCCAGATTCGGCTCCCCTGCCATATTCATAGGCATTGCTTTAGAACGCATATTTTACGCTTCCGTATCCCATTCAAGTCATTTTTCATTACATTGGGGGCGGAGCACAAAATTTCGAAACTATGACTGATTGGCAAAAACGGATTACGATTAACCCCGAACAATGTGGTGGAAGACCCTGCATTCGAGGATTGCGTATACGGGTAATTGATATCCTTGACCTGCTGGCGGCTGGTCTCAACAATGAAGAAATTCTTGATGAACTGCCCGATCTCGAAAAAGAGGATATTCAGGCTGCGCTGAAATATGCAAGCCGCAAACTCGATCATCCTGTCATTGCGGCATGATCATCTGGATTGATGCACAACTATCACCATCAATTGCGGCATGGATCAACCGCAGTTATCCGAATATTCAGGCATAATCACTGAGATCACTTGACCTTCTTCGAGCGGATAACCATGCCATATTTGATGCCGCAAAACATTCGGAAGCAGTGATCATGAGTAAAGATTCGGATTTCCTGAAACTTGTCGATCAGTTCGGCACGCCACCTCAAATCATCTGGATCACTTGTGGAAATGCTTCGAACAACAGAATGAGAGAAGTCCTTGAAAAATCTCTTGAAAAGGCTGTAGAACTGATACGTTCAGGGGAACCGGTCGTCGAAATCGGTGACAAAGCCTGAATTTTCGATGGATTGACTGTTACGTTAATTTCAGGGTTATTTAATATGCAGTCTGGCACAAGTCTTTCGAATGGTAACGGTAGAAGGATGATTTTTCCCCAATGTTTTCTCCATCATTCTGAGAGCTCGACGGTAAAGCTGCTTCGCTTCGGTGAACTTTTTCCGCTTTTCCAGTAATATCGCAAGATTACCCAGACTCATGGCTACATCAGGATGCTCAATACCCAGCTTATCTTCCCTGATCCTCAACGCTCGACGACAGAACGATTCCGCTTCGTCAAACTTTCCCTTTGTTTGCAGCAATGACGCAAGATTACCCAGACTTATGGCTACATCTGGATGCTCAGTACCCAGTTTATCTTCCCTGATCCTCAATGCTCGACGGTGCAATGCCTCAGCTTCCGTATACTTTTTCTGATAGTCCAGCAATAGCGCAAGATTATTTAGACTTGTTGCAAAATGAGGATGCTCCGTACCTAACTGCTCTTCCACAATACTCAGAGCTCGACGATGCAACAGCTCCGCTTCAACGTTTCTCCCTGTTGCATACAGCAATTGAGCCAGATTGTTTAGGCTAAAAGCAACATTAAGGTGCTCCGGGCCCCGCTTATCTTCGACAATCTTTAGAGCGGAACGGTAGAGCGATTCCGCTTCGGCAAACTCCCCCTTTGTTTTTAGCAATCCAGCCAGATTATTCAGGCTATAGACTACATCAGAGTGCTCAGAGTATAGCTGCTCTTCAAAGATACGAAGTGCGCGACGGTGCAACAGCTCCGCTTCAACGTATCTCCCAGTTGTATGCAGCAATGCACCCAGATTGTTCAGGCTTGTTGCTACATCAGGATGCTTTGGACCCAACTGTTCTTCCCTGACCGTAGTGCACGACGGTAGAGGGGCTCCGCTTCTACATACTTCCCCTGTTCATTCAGCACCATAGCCTGATTGTTCAGGCTATAGGCAACATCAAGGTTCTCAGGGACAAACTGCTCTTCCCTGATCACCAATGTACGATGGAAGAGCAAATCCGCTTCGGCGTATGCTGCCCGCCCATAGTGATACTCCCCAATATTGTTCAACAATATGGCGCGTTCCCGCCAGCTTTCGTCTAAATCATCCTCGGTGTCATCAAGTAGTGCTTGCGCATGAGGCAGCAAGCTTGCACATTCAGGCCAGCAAGATGGGTTGTTGTATGCCTTATCCGGAAATCGAACACTCAACGCTTGTATCATCGCATCCCGATAGCGTGCCAGCTCATCCTTACTCATCCGGTCACGAACCACTGCCTGGACAAGCCGATGAGTGGAAACTTTTTCCGTGTCAGGCGTGATGAGTGAATAGGAACGAAGTGCTGCAACAGCATCATCAAGCGTAAAGCTATCAATGATTACTCTTGCCTCAGCTTCTTGCTCATAATGCACCAGAGCTTTTTCCAAGAGGCTTTTGGGAATAGTGTCAGGAGCCGCCATGCTGCAAAGGGCAAGCAACTCTTTGGCCATGAAGACGCTCTTTATCTCATCAAAAGCAAGACTCCACGTTGTTGCAATCGTATCAGGATAGTCATCTGGTGGTTCTTCTCTTTGCCACAGCTCTTTTCTTCGGGAGTTAAACAGATCAAGATATTCTGCATAAGTTTTCTTCCTGGTTTCGATATAGGCTGCAGCCTGTTCCAGAGCAAGTGGCAGATCTCCAAGTGCCTCTGCAAGCTTATCAGCAACTTTTTCATCCGATTGACCCGTCCGTTTCTGCAGAAAAGCAATGGATTCATTCCGATTCCATACTTCAATGGATAATGGCTTGCCAAACGCTCTCCAGTCCTGATTCCGGGAGGTGATCAGCACATGGCCGCCAGAGGATTCCGGAAGATAATCGCGAATACTCTTTGCATCTTTGGCGTTGTCAAAGATGAGCAACCAGCCCTTGTTCTTATCCAGCCATTTCCGCATAGCCCGAACAACAAGCTCCTGTTCTGACTCACTCTTTTCCGGCAATTCCAGTTCAGTTGCGAGTGCGATGTAATCGGCAATAAGGCTTGATGGCGCTTCTGCGCGCAGCCACCAGACAAGATCGTAGGATGCACTCTGCTGAAAAGCATATTCCATGGCAATCTGCGTCTTGCCGATTCCGCCAAGCCCATAGAGCGCCTGCTGCGTCAGAGCGGTATTATGCTCTTTATTCAAGGAGTCGCGAATATCCTCCAGCACCTGAACGCGACCTGTAAAGTTCGGATTGCGCCGTGAAAGATTCCAGACAGGTGGAAGTGTGCCCGGAAAACGGGGCTCTTGTTTCATGGAATGCACGGCCGATCCGGGAAAGTTGGGTGCTGTTTCTGGTCGCGCAGAATCATTGCTTAACGTTTGCCGTATTTCTTTGAGCAAACGATCTTTCGCAACACTCTCTGATAATCCAACCAGATCGATATAAATCAGCGATGCAAGTAATCCATCAGGTTGAACATCTTCAATGCGAATCGGAATCAATAGTCTTTTGATTCCTGTAGGATCTTGAACCAATGCGGCTGCCCACTCCGGTTGCGCGTATAAAGATTCAAGATATTGAGATGACAAAACTGCAATCGTACGATCAGTTTCTTTTGCCGCCCGATGCATTTCAAGAATAAAATTTCCTCCTGCATTAAAATCCCATGCCTGAATAACCGTGGAATAACCGCCTGTTTTTTCCAGATGCCAGGCAATCCATTCTGCCCATTGCCGATCTCTGCCGGTATAACTAATGAAGAAATCTTTTTTCATACCAGCAGATGAAGGCGAATGAAAAGTTTTTCAGTAAAGATAAAGCTGATATACGATAATAACAACAATATTGACGAAAAAAAGTCCAGCAAAATATTTCAAAACATTGATTTATCGAATAGCCGGAATGTGACTCCGACGACTGTAACGCCGTTTATATCTCCTTAAACGGCCACCTTCCGGTACCGGTTCACCGCCAGCGTCACCATCACAGAGGCATAGCCGACCAGCCAGAGCACCTGCACCCGGATCTCCATCAAGCCGGAGCCTTTGAGCATGACGCGGCGCATGATATCGACGAAGTGGCGGACGGGGTTGATCAGGGTCATGGTCTGGGCCCAGTGGGGCATACTTTCGATGGCGGTGAAGAGGCCGCTCATCAGGGTGAAGATGACCATGAAAAACCAGGCGACAAACATCGCCTGCTGCTGGGTTTCGGTGATAGTGGAGATGAACAGCCCTATACCAAGCACGACAAGCATGTAGATGGCTGATACGAGGTAAACAAGCCAGTAGCTTCCGAGCATGGGTACATGAAAAAGGAAGTGGGCAATCAGCAGGCCGATGCTCATTTCAGCAAGGCCGATAATCCAGAAGGGAAGCAGCTTGCCGGTGATGAACTCGTATCGCTTGATGGGGGTGACGTTGATCTGGTCGATAGTGCCAATCTCCCGCTCTCGCACCACGTTCATGCCTGAGAGAAAAAGGCCGATGAGGGTGACGAGAATGACAAGAATGCCCGGCACCATGTAGTGAGTGTACTCAAGTTCAGGATTATACCAGCCTGCGGAGACAAGGGCGATCTCCGGCTTCGCCTCAAGGGTTATCGCGCCCGATGATTTCGGTAGCTCTTCGCGGTTGAAGTTGCCGATAATTTCACTGGCGTAGGCCTGGATCACACCTGCCGAAAAGCCATCTTCAGCATTGATCATCAGTTGTACCTTCGCATGGCCAGTTGTGGCAAGGTCGCGCTCAAAATCTTGCGGGATGACGAGCACAAGGTCGGCACTCCGGCTGAGCAGCTCCCCGATGCTTTCGCGGTTAGAAAAGGAGGTGCCCGTCAAACGGAAATATCCGGCGGCGATGAAGCGCTCCGTCAGCCTCTCCGAGAGGGCTGTGCGATCCCTGTCCTGCAGGTGCATCGGCACTCGCTTGATGTCAAAGGTTGCGGCGTTGGAGAGAATCACCAACTGGATAAAGGGCATGACAATGATGATCGGCAGCATCCCCCGGTTGCGGAAGATCTGCAAAAACTCTTTTTGCACCAGAAACCATATCGTACGCATCAGCTTGTTCCCTCTTTATTATCCATGAGCCTCAAGGCACCGTCATAAGCGGACAAGTTGCCGCTGAGTTGAGAGGCCCACTATTGAAGCCTTGTCCTGAATTTTTTGACACTGGCGGCCAGCAGCACCGTCGCCATCACGGCAAGGATGAGTGTCTCTTTCCAGATATAGCCGAAGCTTGTTCCCTTCAGCATAATCCCCCGCACAATGATGAGGTACCATTTTGCCGGAATGAGGTTGCTGATGAGGCGTAGCGGCAGCGGCATACTCGCAACCGGAAAAATGAAACCAGAGAGAAGAATGGTCGGCAAAAGCAGTCCGGCGAGGGAGATCATCATGGCAACCTGCTGCGAGTCGGTGATGGTGGAGATGAAGATGCCAAGCGAGAGCGCCGTAACAATAAAGAGGAGCGATTCGAGCATGAGCAAGGTCACACTCCCCCTGCAGGGAACGCCGAAAACAAAGGAGGCGAGAGCCACCACCGTCACCACATTGACAAAAGAGAGCAGAAAGTAGGGCACCACCTTGCCGACAATGATCTCCACCGGCCTGAGTGACGAAACGAGCAGCACCTCCATGGTGCCGCTCTCCTTCTCCCGGGTAATGCTGATGGAGGTCATCAACGCCGAAACGAGCATGAGAATAAGCGCCATCAGCCCCGGCACAAAGAGGTAGACACTTTTCAGCTCAGGGTTGAACATCATGAGCGGCACCGCCTCAACGCCGACCTGTGCCGCCCCGAATGCCGCGTTCCGGTACTCCTGCAACACCGAGGCGGTGTAACCGGTGATAATTTTTGAAACATTGGGGTTCGACCCATCGGTAATCACCAAGACGGTCGCCCTCCCCTCCCGCATCATGCGCGAAGCAAAGCCCGGTTCAAACACCATTGCCTCGGTAATGCTCCCCTCCGAGAAGGCTTGCTCTATCTCTTTTGTGGAGTGCAGCTCTTTGGTCAGGATAAAGTAGCCGGAGGAGGCGAGCTTGTCAGTAATTTCACGGGTGACGGTATCGTGCGACTGGTCAAAGATACCGAGAGTGACCTCCTGAATCTCGTTGCGAATGGCAAAACCGAAGAGGAGCAACTGAATAAGCGGCATCCCGAAAAGAATGGACGCCGTTCTGCGGTCACGAAAAATGTGGTAAAACTCCTTGAGCACAAAGCCCCTGAAACTGTCCATTCCCTTCACGAGCATCATTACAAAAAATTCAACGAATTGAAAGGCATTGTCGCCAACAATATTTCAATTACACTCGCATTGATTGAAAATGTTGGATGGAGGGTAATTTCGACAACGATAGAAGCGCGTCACTATCCGGTAATATACATTCGTAATGCTCCTGCAAGAGGAAACTCTTTAAATGTTTGCATCACGGTATAATTAACAAACCTGAATTGTCTTCCGTATGCTTCCATCATTATTTTACCTTCCATGGAAAGCATAATGCTCTCATAATGAAAATGAACATCGGTAAATTTTTCTTGTATAGTCTCTCTCATGCCGTATTTATCAAATTGAAACGATTCATCTGGTTTATTTTTTGCCCAGGCAATCCATTCTGAAGGCGGCAATGTGGGGAGTTTCTGAAGAGGATATTGATACATTTCGCTATTCTCATAAAGCAGCGGATAGAGTTGTTCTAACAACGGAAGCAGTTGTGCATAAAAAATATCTTCTTTCAAGTCGAAGCTATAAAAGTCATCATTGTCACATAAGAGATAAAGTGCAGGATCATAATGCAACTCCGCTTTCATTCGTTCCTGCAGTTGTTCAGGTGTAAGTTGAGTTCGAGCAAGTTTTTTTTTATCTACACTAATTTGCGTAACAAGTCCTATAGCTAAAAATTGTCCCACAGGGTCTCCTTTTAATAGTAATGAAAAATCCCTCCTATCCTGTAACTCAAGGCTCAAGACTATTGCAGCAATGCAACCGGCACACCAGCAATCCCGGCAACTTGCTCAGTACTCATCCCACTCTCCACCAACCGCCGGGGAACCTCAAGCGTGCCCTCTTCGATACCCTCATCCCTTCTGCCTTGCCCTCATCAAATGCCGTATCAATGACATTTATTCCCTCAGAATATCTGGCTGTATACTTACCCCTTATGCCTTTGCAGAAATCATATTCAGCAAGCATGTCATGATCATCAGGCATTACTTTCATACTGGCCTCATCGAAAAAATTACACAGGAAATGAGAATGAATTATTCTGGTGAGAAATATTTATAAAAATCTTCACGGTGTCCAACCCGCAAAAGTTTGACTGTATTATTCGCAACATAAGCACCGATGCGATAACGATATTCAAAAGGGATGCGATAATAACCAAAATATCCTGATAACCCAGAGGCTTCAACAATATCTTTAAGTGAACCACAATCCTCGATAGCAGCAATTATTTTACGCAATTTCAATTAAAATACGATCATCTTAAATTTTCCGGGTATCCATTACAAAACGCTTATTGATTAAGAGTTTCATTGTGGCAAACTGGCAAGAAAGGCGGTCTTTCATCGTCTGTTAAAAAATCACCTTCATCTTTGGCTTCACGGCACGCTTCATACAATGCCAAAGTTTCAAGCCTGTCAGCTTCTTGATGCAGTAACTTTTGCAAAAAGCGTTGCTGTTCATCGTGCAGCAATGCTTTATACATTCCATACAACCCTTCGGCTGAGGTAACAGGTACGGTTATCATGTCCTATGGTGTTTTCTTACTCCTGTAAAATCAAGAATATCTGACCAATATCCTTATTCTACGCTATAGCAACCTGTTCTCCAGTTCTGTATAACCGCTGAATTTTCGATCAGAGGACATAAGACTCGCATTATGCACGAGAGCTGTTGCAATGATTATTCTATCCTGAGGATCACTGTGGTGCTCAGGCAACTCAACCGCTGTACAGGAAATTTCAGGAGTAACGGGTAGCAGTTTTATACCTGATCCATCAAGCGCTTTTTCAAACCAATCACTTTTTCCAGCAGGTAAAGCAATACGTCCGTGATGCTCCAACCAAGCCACTTCAAAACAGCTTATTGCCGATACAGCGACGATATCAGCATTTGCGATCTGTTCGATTCGACACTGAGCAAGATTACCAGTATCCCTGTTCACCCACCAAAGCCATATATGAGTATCAAGAACAATCATTCAGGCAAATCCCAATTTGAGCAAGGCACGCTGCTCATGATATCGCCTTTAATGACAACCTTTCCTGCTATATCAGGATGTGGCACTCGACGAAGGGCTTCCGTAGAAACAGCATTCTCTGAAATAACCAGAAAAATAGCCTCAAGCTTTTTGTTGGGGGGGAGTTTCGGCACTCGCTTCAGTTTACCCATCATATCGGTCTCCAATATCAATCGTTCTGCATACATAGCTTTCAATCAAATAAGCCGTTACGTTGAATAACACACTTCAAATATCAGCAATATTTTGCTTTCACAAAAAAATAAAAAGTTTGGCAAACTTAACCCATACCAAAATTTACCAAAGCCTCCTTTTTTCAAACAGATGTACAAACGAGGAGGGCAACGCCTCTTTCAAGTAAAAAAACGATAATCAGCAACTCGACCCGTTTGGCTTGAAGCAGCAAGAGCAATCAAGGCGGAAGCATCTGCGACAAGAATCATAATTGAGAAAACCCATTGAGTTCTTCAAGTAACTCATCCCGCGAAATATCGATGACCGGTTGTCGATTGGTTTTGCAGATACTCATAAAATCACAAATATTGCACCCGGCCAACTCCGCCGCTTTACCCAGCGTAACCCTCCTTTGCTGATAGAGCCAAAGAGCATAAGAGATGCGAATTTCTTGCCGAATGTCGGGCACTGCCTGAAATGCGACAAAATCATTGGGTAAATCAATGGCTATTTGCATAAGAAGCACCTGCTTTATAATAAAGTTGATACAATAATCATAACGAACGCACTTTGACTTTGAACCGTTCCTTGAACTGCTTTCGGAACATTTTCATTCCACCATTGTAACAACATCCTTTCAGGAAATTTACGCTTCTCCACGACCAAAGTATAAAAATTTCTCCGCTATAAACGATTATGTAAAAAAACAGAAATTCAACATTATAAGTTTTGGCTCTTCAATTTAAGCCGCCAGGCTCCCATCAACGTCACCCTTGACAATGCCGATCAGGTACAACTCGTGATCCATATTGAGCGTAACCGATAGCTGATTGTCACTCTTCCCACACTCTACCAACCGCCGAGCAAGCTCATGCTGTTCGATTCACACTATCATCACTTATATCGCATATTTTGAATCACCTTATCAAGATAGCTGTTCGTCTGTTTCACACCTTGATCACCAATTTTCTGAATATCTCTGCCAAAATTTGAATTTGATGAGGATGAACTACTCGACAGAGAACTGTATGACGATGAGCTATTGTATGATGGTTTCGATAAACTGGAGGAGTGGTAACTGCTACTCTGTCCACTGCTGTACCCACTTGAATAATTTGCTTTTTCAGCCTCACTCTGCCTTTGGGCTGCAACTGCTCTCTGGGCTTCATCATTCCACTTATTAACCCAATTTTGGGCATTAGAATAACCAAGTCCACTTGCCTGCTGCATGTCCTACAAAGCACCGGTTCTATCACCGGTTTTGTTTTTTACAACACCTCGATTGTAATAAGCGGTTCCATATTGAGGATAAAGCTCAATGGCCTTATTATAGTCAGCTATTGCTCCAGAGTAATCGTTCAATCCGTCTTTTGCGCAGCCTCTAAGATTATAAGACGATGCGGATTTTGGATCAAGTTCGCTTGCCTTATAGCTGTCAGCTATTGCTCCATAGTAATCCTGAACTTTGATTTTCGCCAGACCTCGTTCGTTATAGATATAGCAATATTCAAAGCCAAGCTTAATTGTCATACTGTAATCGTCTATTGCTCCATAGTAATCTTTCAATTCGTATTTTGCATTTCCCCGTTGTTCATACGAGTAGGCAGACTTCGGGTTAAGCTCTATTGACTTATTGAAATCGGCTATAGCTCCAGAGTAATCCTTCAATTTGTATTTTGCATTCCCTCGATCAAGAATAATCTCTTGTGGAGTCATAATATGTATCAACGAATGTAAATTTTTTTTTAGCTATTGCAACACCCACATTACTACTCAGCATAAATGCAACAATAAAAAGCATAAAAAGCCGAAAAGAATTTTTCATATTTTCAATGTTTAGAGTATGCTCTGTCCAAAGAGATAAAAGAAAATGCCACCCATAGATGGCACTGCGTATGGTAACAACAAACGGGAAATTCGCCGCCAAAATACGTTTTTATCATGAGTATAATGTAGTAAAAAGAGAAGTAACGGAACAACGTTTCCGATAAAACACGTATCAGACAAGCTGTTTTTATCACACAACCACCCATCACAAGAAAATATAATGAGTTATATTTCAGGCAATAATGCTCGGCTGGTGGCGAGGGAAAGAAATAATTTCTGAATTGTTACCATCTTTGGTAACTTCAGACTATGGCTTATCAAATTGACTATTTTCACCCTCGGCTCCTGAAAGAGATTGAGGCTTGGCCGGAGTCAATCAAGACAGATTACGCACGCATTGTTGAATTGCTTATGGATTATGGCCATGATTTGCGTATGCCTTATTCACGGGCAATGGGAAATGGCTTGTTTGAAATTCGGCCCAAGGGAAAGGATGGCATTGGAAGAGCACTCTACTGTTTTCAGGCAGGACAGCGAATCATTATCCTGCACGCATTTATCAAGAAATCGCAAGCGACGCCACGAAAAGAGTTGTTGCTCGCGCTTAAACGAATGAAGGAGGTAATCAATGGATGATCTCAAATACCAGCCTGTGGAACACAATCACGAAGAATTTCTACGCAAGGCGATGGTAAATAAAGAATTTAAAGCGGGGTATGAGGCTCTTGGAACGAAGTATGCCCTGATAAGGGAACTCCTTGCCGCCCGCAAGCGCTCAGGCATGACGCAAGAAGCTGTCGCTCTGAAAATTGGCACGTCAAAAAGTGCCATCTCCAGGCTGGAGTCCGGCAGCAAGCATACCCCCTCTGTTGCCACACTGAGGAAATACGCCGATGCAGTTGGCTGCGAACTGGAAATCAAACTGACACAAAAAAAAGAACCGCAAACAATCTGAATTGCCCCTTACGGTGCCATTTATTCCATTCTTCCGGGTCGGGCAAGCTGGATAAAGACGTCGTTCATGCTCTCGGCGCTGAAGTGCTGCTTCATTGCTTCCGGCCGGTTGAGCGCGGCCACACGGCCATCTACCATGATGCAGAGGCGGTCGCAATATTCGGCTTCGTCCATATAGTGGGTGGTGACAAAGATGGTCAAGCCACGCCCGGAGGCTTCATAGATCATATCCCAGAAGCGGCGCCTTGTAACCGGATCGACACCGCCGGTTGGCTCGTCAAGAAAAACAATCTTTGGTTCATGCAGGATGGCGACTGAAAAGGCAAGCTTCTGTTTCCAGCCGAGGGGGAGCGACGCAAGGCGTACATCGGCAACCTCCACCAGTTTGAGCGTTTCAAGGAGCTGGCGGCTCTTTTCTTTTATGGCCTGAGTGGTGAGACCGTAGATACCGGCAAAGAAGCGGATGTTCTCGCGCACCGTCAGGTCATCGTAGAGGGAGAAGCGCTGGCTCATGTAGCCGATGTTCCGCTTTATTCCCTCCGAGCCGGTGTAGAGGTCGAACCCGGCAACTGTTGCACTCCCTGATGTCGGGGCGAGGAGGGCGGTCAGCATCCTGATGGCGGTGGTTTTTCCTGCCCCGTTCGCTCCAAGAAAGCCGAAAATCTCGCCGCCGGAGATACTCAGCGAAAGGGCATCAACCGCCACGAAATCGCCAAACCGTTTGGTCAGTTTGTCGGTATGAATCACCAGTTCACTCATGGGCAGCCCCCTGTTTCTCCTCCATGAGGGCGATGAAGGTATCTTCAATGCCGGGCTGAATCACCGAAACCGAAAGCTCCGAAAACCCTTGTGCATGGAGAGAGGCAAGAAGTTCATCAGCGCTGACGGAGGGACGGTTGTCGGTGTAGTGCAGGGCGCTGCCGAAGGCGTAGACGGAAGCGGCATGGGAAGAGGAACGCAAGACCGAGAGCAGCCGACCTGTTTCGCTTGCACGGATGGCAAAAAGCGGTTTCGGGAAAAGGGTGGTGATGCCCGCCGGGGTATCGATTGCAAGAATCCTCCCCTCCTGCATAAAGGCGATCCGGTCGCAGAGCACCGCCTCGTCCATATAGGGTGTCGAGACGAGAATGGTCATACCCTGCTCGCGAAGGCGGCCAAGCATTTGCCAGAACTCCTGACGCGAGACGGCATCGACGCCAGTGGTGGGTTCATCGAGAAAGAGCACTTCAGGCCGATGCACCAGCGCGCAGGAGAGGGCGAGCTTCTGCTTCATTCCGCCAGAGAGTTTGCCTGCCCTTCTTGTTTTAAAGGGCTCAAGCTGGCTGTAAATTTCACGGATCAGCTCGTAGTTTTTTTCGACCGTCGTGCCAAAAACCGAGGCAAAAAAGCGGAGATTCTCTTCGACACTCAGGTCAGGATAGAGTGAAAATTTGCCCGGCATGTAGCCTATGCGCTGGCGAAGTTCCCGGTAGGAGCCTACCACGTCAAGCCCGAGCAGCTCTGAGCGCCCCTCATCGGCCAAAAGCAGGGTGACCAGAATCCGGATCAGCGTTGTCTTGCCTGCCCCGTCCGCGCCAATAAGGCCAAAAAGCTCACCCTCTCCGACCGCAAAATTGATCTCCCGAAGCGCCTGGACTTTACCAAAGCGCTTGCCGACACCGGCAACCAGCAGAGCCTCCTTCATGAGCCACGCTTTTTGGGCAACCTCATCTCTCCGGGCATCCCGATTTTAAGGCGGCCATCGGGGTTGTTGACCTGCACCTTCACGGCGTAGACCATGCTCACCCGATCTTCCCTTGTCTGGATTATTTTCGGGGTAAACTCGGCTTTTTCAGAGATCCAGGTGATGCGCCCCTTGAGGCTCCTGTTGCCATCAATCAGCACCTCGACCTCTTCGCCGATGCTCACCTGCGGAAGTTGCGCGCCACTCAGGTAGACTCTCAAAAACATGGTCTGGAGATCGGCAATCCTGTAGAGTGGTTTGCCGTATGAGGTGAGCTCACCCTGCTCGGTATACCGGGTGAGCACGACACCATCAACCGGATTGCGGACAACGCTCTTGCTAATCTGATCGTCGAGCTGGGAGATGCGGGCCTCCTTGGCGCTGATCTCTCCGGCAATGCCGGGGTTCTCCGTTTCAAGGGAGCGAATCTGCCGGTCGATCACAGCAATCCCGTTCTGGATGGTCTCAAGCTGTTTTGAGGGAACTGCCCCCTCACTCAAAAGCCGCCGGTAGCGCTCATCATCGCGCTTCATGTTCCGCCGTTCCTCAAGCAGCACACCGATGCGGGCGGCAAGGGCTGGACGTTTGGCAGCAAGCGCCCTACGCTCTGCCTGAAGCTGGGTACGGCTGAAATGCAGTTGAGTGGTATCAATAACGGCGGCCACACTTCCTGCCGCCATTCGGCTCCCCTCTTCGACCCTCAGTTGCTCCAGCTTTCCGTTTGCTTCGGATGAAACAATGATCTCTGTGGCCTCAAAATTGCCGTAGCCGTCCGACCGGTCGCTCTTCTGGCAACCTGCAAAAGCAAGGAAAAAGAGGCAAAACATGAATTTGACCGTTAAAAAAAATGGTGCCTGTCGCATGGTTATAGAGTGTTTTCAAGCCAGAAGATGAATACGGGTAAAGAGGTAATCGAGAGAGTCTTCGTTCAAGACAACCCTTGAAAAGCCTGTCGAGCCTAGTTCCATTGGCCGATTATCGCGGTCGCTGGTGAACTTGCGGCTCTGCTTGCCGTTATACCAGTAGACCAGCCTGATTTTGTTCCCTTCGATTTCAAGAGCCGTGATACCCCGTTTTCCAATGGCACAGCCGGAGTTGAAGATACTTGGAATGGTGAGATTATTGTAGAGTCCACTCCGGAGACCAATTTTTTTGCCTTGTTTGTAGCACTCCTCAAGCTCAACTTTCAGTGCTGCGATTTTTTGTTCGATAGCCGCACGTTTTTGACTATCTGCTGCCGGATAGGCCCTGCACAGCTCCTCTATCCGATAGTTCAGAAAATCCACCTTTGAGAGCGACTCAAAGAGGGGACGGTGGGTATGGCCTATAATCGAGACAATTTTTGCATGGTTGGAGAACTCATAAATCGATTTCTCGATGGCAAAGCGTCGGGTACTGTTGTAGGCGATAGAAAAACCCCTGATACCGACCGGTTTTATGATATAGCGGATAAAGAGGACAACAGCACGGCTCACTATCGGATAGGTCTCCCACAGAAGTACCGATGCCTGGTGGCCGTGAAACAGCAGAAGGGTCTCCTTGCCGTACTGAAACTTCAGCGATTCAACCATTGATGAAGCAAGCCGGTACTTCCTCTCCTCAAGCAACTCAGCGTCATGGTTCCCGTATATTTTCCAGAAAAAACCGTTCTGCTCAAACTTCAAAAAAAGGTCGTAGAGTTCACCCCACACCGCCTCAATGCTCTCAAGCGGGAACTTGAAAAGCTCCTCAACATCACCATTAAGGACAAGACTGTATTTTTCAGGCAGATAGTAGCTCCCGAGCATGGTTTTGACCAGTTCGGAATTGCGCTTGAACTCATCGCGCCGTCCGCCATTGCCGATATGCAGATCACTGAGAATCAGAACCTTTGAGGTGTTGTCCAAATTGATCGGCCTTGCATTCTGAAGCAGGCGCTCAAGATAGGGATGTTTTTTGTACTTGAAACTCATAGTGATAGAACCGTTCTTCCTTTCTCCGGAATATCTGCCATCCCGGAGGGAAGGCCCACTTCTGATATACTCAAAAAAAGTAACCCCCGCAAGATTGAAGCCTGCCGGAAGAGGGTTATCTCACGTGTTGCGACAGGGAAGCAATCTTTCCCCTTTTTCGAGCGCGATTGAGGAAAAAAGAAAAAAAGAGCTTTCTTGTCTTCCAGAACACGACAAACAATGGCTCATCAATATTACGCTGCACCATCTTGATCTCTCCTGAACGATTCCGCAAAATCCATGAAATGCTGCTTCATCGCCAGCCTGACCTGACGGTTATCATGGATAACGTCAACAAAGCCCACAACCTCTCGGCTATTATCCGTAGCTGTGATGGAGTTGGTATCAATGAACTCCACGCTGTTTCATACCGCAAATCAATCTATACCGAACAGAATGCCGCAGCAGGTGCAAGCAAATGGCTGACGCTGAGCCTTCATTCAGATATTACATCGGCCTTCAGGAAGGTCTCGGAGTGTGGTATGCAGATTGTTGTCGCAACCGGCAAGGAAGGTGCGCTGGATTTCAGGGAGGTCGATTATACCCTTCCAACGGCCCTTGTGGTAGGCGCCGAGTGGGATGGCATATCAGAAAAGGCAATTCAGGGGGCCGACTACGCCATTACCTTGCCGATGCTTGGCATGGCGGAGTCCCTCAACGTCTCTGTCGCCACAGCAGTCATTCTCTTCGAAGCGCAGCGACAGAGAGCTGCCAAAAAGATGTACAGCCAGGCGCGTCTCGATCCGGAAAGCTTTCGGCAAATGCTTTTTGAGTACACCCATCCGCGCCTGAGTCGGGAGCTCCGCCAAAAGGGTGCGCCCTACCCGCAACTTGATGCCCAGGGAGCCATCTGCACCCTTCAGGGAAGCGAAAGCGTCCGGTAGCTGTAGATGAAGGCAATGGTGCCAAGCCTTGAGTTGAGCCCCATAACCGGCACAAGAAACATGCTCTTCCCCTGCGGCAGCACGTAGGAGACCTGTACCAATGCCCCAAGCTTCATTTGGGGGTAACGAATAAGAAAAGAGCTCCCCAGCAACTTTCGGTCAGTCGATACTTTTATGGTGCCTGCAGGGTCAAGCAGCATAATCACACCAAACCCCTTGCGCTGGATCAGTTCGTTGAAATAGTCATCAATCTGGTCATAATTGGAACGCATCAACTCCTTGCGCACCGACCAGGCAAGCGGCAGAGTGAAAAGCTGAATATCCTGGCGCTGAATAATCACAGAACGGCTCTCGGCAAGCTCCGCAAGCTCTTTCACCTTTTGCTCTCCAAGGTAGCGGGTCAAAAAAATTCCCCCGACAAGCAGCGCAAGAACCAGAGGAAGCGCGATCAGAAAGATGCGTTTCCAGATTGATGGCTTTGGCTGCGGGGTTACCCCGAAATCATTGCTGTTCTTCATTGGTCGATAATGATGAGGTTGCCTCGGCAAAACGGTTGAGATAGAATACCTCTTTTTCCTCCATCACGGTGCGCTCATCGGGTGACTGGTCATCATAGCCGATGAGATGCAGTGCGGAATGGATAGTGACGCGCAGCAGTTCCTGCTGAAAATCAACGGCGAATCGGGCAGCATTCTCCTTCACCACATCAAGCGAAATATAAAACTCGCCATCAACCTCGCTCCCCGTGCTGTAGGGGAAGGTGATGGTATCAGTAGGATAATCGTGGCCAAGAAACTCGCGATTGATGCGCTGTATCATTTTGTTGCCGCAGTAGACGCCAACGATTGACTCAACCGTGCACCCCTCGATCTCCATAACGAGACGCAAGGCACGCTCAATGGGTTGCTCCGGAATCTCTTTTTTGGTGGTGTTATGGATTTGCAGCATCATCCGGGAAGGGTTTGTGATGAGTTGATAAGGGCATCAATATGCTTGATCTGATTTTTGCGCACCCTGAAGGTGAGTTCAACCTCTTCATCAACATAGCGCTTGTCGATAACTTCAGTATGCTCGTAGAGGTAAGTGATCAACTTGTAGTTGGAGACATGCACGCTGATTTTGCGCTCTGCATACTCGCGGGCAACCTGCTCGCCGATCATCTCCTTGAGCAGAGCAATATTGACCCCCTTGATAGCGGATATACAGACGGCATCGGGATACTTTTCGCGGATCTCCGCCAGACGCACGGGATCTTCAACCGCATCAATCTTGTTGAAAACCTCAATAATGTTGTCGTGCTCAACGCCAATCTCCTTGAGTGTCTCTCGGACAACATCTCTCTGATCCTCAAAACTATGATGGCTGATATCAATGACATGGAGCAAAAAATCAGCCTGCAGCACCTCATCGAGGGTCGATTTAAAGCTCTCGACAAGCGTGTGCGGAAGTTTGCGGATAAAACCAACCGTATCCGAAAGCAGAACCAGCTTGTTGATGTTCAGCTCCAGACGACGGGTTTTGGTGTCGAGCGTGGCAAAGAGCCTGTTTTCGGCAAAAGCCTCAGCCTCGGGGCAGAGAACGTTCATCAGGGTTGACTTGCCGGCATTGGTATAGCCCACAAGGGAGACTCTCGGCACGCTCTGTCGCCCGCGGGTCTGGGTATCGTGCTGCAGCGAAACCTCCTGAAGCTTCTTTTTCAAGAGGGAGATCCGGTTGCGCACCAGACGGCGGTCGGTCTCAATCTGGGTTTCGCCCGGCCCCTTGTTGCCGATTCCTCCTTTCTGTTTCGATAAATGGGTCCACTGCCCCGAGAGGCGGGGCAACATGTACTCAAGCTGGGCAAGTTCAACCTGCATCTTTGCCTGGGCCGACTGCGCCCTGATGGCAAAAATCTGCAAAATCAGGCCGGTACGGTCGATAACCTTGCACTCAAGCGTCTTCTCAAGATTTCTTGCCTGGGCAGGGGTAAGATCATCATCAAAAATGACGAGATCAATCTCCTTCTCCTTGACAAAGAGCACAAGCTCCTCAACCTTCCCTTTTCCGATACAGTAAGCCGGGTCACGCAGTTTTTTGTCCTGTATGAACGATTCCACCACATCCGCTCCGGCGGTATCGGCAAGAAAAGCAAGCTCATCGAGGTACTCCTCAACAAGGGATCGTGGTGTTTCGGGGGGGGAGCAGAGACCGACCAGAATGGCCTTTTCCCTCCTGTTTTCAGGGGTGACAGTATTCAACGGCGCAGTAATAAATTACGTAAGTATTTGAATGATAAAGGACTGCTATATGGCATGTTGCTATATTACAACCATTGTTTTATCTTGACAGCTCATTGTTGTAAACGTACTCAGTCGATAAAAAGGTACACATTTTTGCTTTCACCCCACACCGCAAAAGGGTAAAAAAGCTGTGACTACCAGAAGAGGCCCATAAAAGCGCATATCAGATGAATCTGAACGATAACCGAAACAATGCAGTGCCGGAGCCTGACAAGGTGACAACTCTTGAAGATGCTTACAGCTACTGTCGGCAGATTTCAAAAGATCATGCAAAAACCTTCTACCTTGCAAGCATGTTTCTGCCAAAAAAACAGCAGAAACCTATTTTCGCCATTTACGCACTGCTGCGCACGGTTGATGACATTGTCGATCTGGCAGAGATGAAACTGAGCAACGGCCTGATTACGAGTGACGAGATCCAGAGGTTGCTTGATGGCTGGAAATCGAAGCTTCTGGCCTGCTACGCCGGCAAAACCGACAATGATCCCATCATGATGGCTTGGCACGACACGCTGAAAAGCCATTCGATCCCGATAGAGCTTCCGCTCGACCTGATGGATGGTGTTGCCATGGATATCGAGTTCAAACCCTTCGAAACTTTCGACGAACTCTACGTTTACTGCTACAAGGTGGCCGCCGTCGTCGGACTGATGACCTCCGAAATTTTCGGCTACAGCGACAAAAAAGCGCTCGAACACGCCATAGAGCTCGGCATTGCCATGCAGTTAACCAATATCCTGCGCGACGTCGGCGAAGATGTTGACCGGGGGAGAATCTACATCCCGCTTGAGGATCTGCGCCGTTTCAACTACTCAAGTGAGGAGCTGATGCAAAAGGCCATGAACGACAACTTCCTCAATCTGATGAAGTTTCAGGTCGAACGGGCAAGAGGCTACTACCGCTCCTCCGAAAAAGGAATTCCCATGCTTGAAAAACGAAGCCGCTTTGGTGTCGCCATCAGCAGCGTCAACTACGGCAACATTTTAACCGCCATCGAGAAAAACCGGTACGATGTCTTTTCAAAGAGAGCCTATCGCTCTTTTTTTCAGAAAATCAGCACCATTCCCTACGTATGGTATAAAACCCGTACCTGCTCCTGACGGGCTGGAGCATGCAGACTCACCATATTTTTTAACTTACAGAATTTCAAGAGGCCGCCAAACCATCATGCAGAAAGAGAACGAACCGAACAAGAATATTCCTGAACAGCCAGCCCCGATTTCGCTGAACGACCAGATGCAGCGCCGTCTTGAAGAGCGCCAGCAGCTTATGGATGCAGGAGTAAATCCCTACCCCACCCACTTTGAGGTCACCCACTCCTCCCTGGAAATCATCACCAATTTCGTAGAAGAAGCCAAAACACCGGTTTCTGTAGCCGGGCGCATCATGACCATCCGAAAGATGGGAAAAGCCTCCTTTTTCCACCTCCAGGACTCAGCAGGCAGAATCCAGATCTACATGAAAAAGGATGAGGTTGGCGACGCCACCTACGACACCTTCAAACTGCTCGACATCGGCGATATCATCGGCGTCAAGGGCTTTACCTTCAAAACCAGAACCGGCGAAATCTCCGTCCATACCGAATCGCTGGAACTCCTCACCAAATCCCTGCGCCCCATACCCGTCGCCAAAGAGAAAGAGGTTGATGGCGAAAAGGTTGTTTTTGACGCCTTCAGCGACAAAGAGCTTCGCTACCGCCAGCGCTATGTTGACCTCATCGTCAATCCGGAGGTCAAAGATACCTTTATCAAGCGAAGCGCCATCGTCTCCTTCATGCGCAACTCTTTTACCGGCAACGGCTGGCTCGAAGTTGAAACCCCGATTTTGCAGCCCATCTACGGTGGCGCTGCGGCTCGCCCCTTTACGACGCACCACAATGCGCTCGACATGCAGCTCTACCTGCGCATTGCCAACGAACTCTACCTCAAACGGCTCATCGTCGGCGGTTTTGACGGCGTCTTTGAATTTGCCAAGGATTTCCGCAACGAGGGGATCGACCGTTTCCACAACCCTGAATTCACCCAGGTTGAGCTCTATGTTGCCTACAAGGATTACAACTGGATGATGACAATGGTCGAAGAGCTCTTCAGCCAGACCGCCTTGGCAGTCAACAAGAGCGAAGTGACCACCTTCCTCGGCAACGACATCAGCCTCAAGCCCCCCTTCCGCCGCCTGAGCATTATTGACGCCATCGCCGAATACACCGGCAAAAATATTGCTGGCCAAACTGAAGAGCAACTGCGCTACACCGCCAAGGATCTCGGCCTCGAACTCGACCCAAAAATCAGCAGCGGCAAAATTATCGACGAAATTTTCGGTGAATTTGTAGAGCCAAAGCTCATTCAGCCAACCTTCATCATCGACTACCCCACCGAGATGTCGCCCCTTGCCAAGGAGCACCCCTCCCAGCCCGGTATCGTTGAGCGTTTTGAGCTGATCATCGGCGGCAAAGAGGTCTGCAACTCCTTCTCCGAACTCAACGACCCCGTCATCCAGCGCGAAAGGCTCGAATCGCAGGCGAAATTAAGGCAGCGCGGCGACGAAGAGGCGATGATTGTGGACGAAGACTTCCTCCGCGCCATTGAGTACGGTATGCCTCCATGCGCCGGTATCGGCATCGGTATTGATCGTCTGGTGATGATTCTTACCGGGCAGGACTCCATAAGGGAGGTCATCTTCTTCCCGCATCTGAAACCGGAGTAAGAGAGGGCAATAGTTTAGCGCGAGTTTTGGATGAGATAATCAAGTCAGTGATTCAGTGCAAAATTGATAACACTTTGGCTAAGCCAAATGCCATGCTCGCGCATCCGGCTTATTGCATCAGGCATTGATACCCGATACCCCGTAGATTTTGCTTTGAGCAGTACACCGATAGCTCCGGTAACATTAAGGTTCGACAAACGGGCAGTGCGCCTGCCAAGTATTTCATCAATGCATACCAGATTGATGCCAAGCTGTAAGGCCGTTTGTATAACCGATGCTTCTCCGCTATCAAGCGTGTTTTGCAGATAAGGCATAAGCACCATTGGCTGAGGGCTAATATCCAACCATGATGCCTGCTCAAACACCTCGACCCCAAAAGCATCCCGACCACCAGCCCTGATTTCTTTGGCCACCTCATAGGGGACGACGACCCTTGAGTACAGACAACGTAGCACATCAAGGTTTCAGGTTGCGGCAGTCAAGGCAATGAGTGGCGTGGTGTTGATAACAACCACTTTCGTTTGATCAGGCATTACTGACATCCTGGGCAAGTTCATTCTGATCCAAATCAATCATTGGTACACCATACCGATGCAACTCAGCCAGAAATTCGACCCTGCTCATCCCAATAAACGCAGCAGCCATCCCTGACGACAAACGTTTCATTTCAAAAAGTTTGATTGCCATGGCCAGTTTGGCCTCTTTTATGAATTGCTGCGGTGTGCATTGTGCTGCATCAGGCAG
Source organism: uncultured Chlorobiaceae bacterium (assembly GCA_903882665.1). Lineage (GTDB taxonomy): Bacteria > Bacteroidota > Chlorobiia > Chlorobiales > Chlorobiaceae > Chlorobium. Next base: position 45,684 of record CAIRXW010000006.1, read on the forward strand.
ATTGCTTGGCACTTCAAGAAGGAGTTGCATGGTGTTCTATGGTCCAGCATGATTGGGATACCCTGATTGGTTAAAGTCAACCAACAGTCAAGAAACACATTTTTAACGAAAAAAGAACCGATTTTTATTTCCATAACATCGGTCCACCTTCGGTGGACATTTCTTTAGTCGGTGGTGCCAGAACATTTTGGCGTGCGGTGGTTCGTCCCTCACCTCCGCTCACCAAAATGTTGGTACTGCCCTCTCGCTCAAAGCAAAGACGGAATGAGCTGCCAACTGACTACGGGACGAAAACAAGGCGGAAGCCAACGTAGTAGTTCCGGTAGTCGGGCGGGCGGTTGCACCGAGAAGCCGACCGACAGTACCCGGCAGGGTCGTCCCAGCTCCCGCCACGAATAACACGGTGCGAACCGCTTGCTGGCCCCGTAGGGTTGGTAACCGTTCCTTTCGCTTTACAGTCATCATAGTAAGTGCCGCTGTACCAGTCACTGCACCACTCCAAAACATTGCCATGCATGTTGTATAAACCCCAAGCATTAGGCGCAAAACTGTTTACCGCAACGGTATTCTGCCGGTATACCCCTTTTGGATTGCCATTATAGGGATAGTTACCGTCATAATTTGCCTGATTGGTCGTCAAATTCTCCCCCGTATTGAATGGGGTTCTGGTTCCTGCTCGGCAAGCATACTCCCGCTCCGCTTCTGTTGGTAACCGAAAATGCTTCCCTGTTTTTGTTGAGAGCCATTTGCTGTAGGCGACAGCGTCATTCCAGCTCACATGCAATACAGGATGATTCTCTTCACTCTGAGGGCGAACACTTCCAGAAACTCCATGACGCCAGTTTACTCCTTCACCTTTTTTAACTTCACCATTGGAGAAAATCGAGCTAAAGCCTTCTTTTTCAGCATCTGTCCGGTACCCCGTTGCTTCAACAAATCTCCTGAACTCGGCAAGCGTTACAGCATATCTGCTCATCGAAAAGTTACTCAATCGCACTTGATGCTGGGTCTCACTGTAGGCAATACCATTTTTCTGCCAAAAAGCCGTTATTGCAGCCCTGCCAACTTCACCTTCAGGGCTCCCCATCGTAAACTCCCCGCCTCGTATCAGTACATAGTTTGCTGGCTCATAGAATGCCGCAGTCGCTTTCGCTGGCAATGCTCCGCTGAAAAGCAGGAACACTGCAAGAAAAAGGGCTGAAACGATAGAACATGGGCGTTTTGGTTTCATCTTTTGCCCTTGGTTATGGATTGCGTGAAAATTCAAAGCAGTTGGCAAGCAATTTAGCGCTTATGCAGTGGTTTCACAAAAAGGTGTTAACGGCTGGTGCAATTCTGCCATTTTTTCCGGATTCTTTTTTTTCAGGCAAAATTGCCGAAGAGAGAGAACCATGTTGCCGATGGTGTGATACTTTTTGGTAAACAATATTATTTTTGGTAAGGTATTCTTACTCCATTACTATTTTTGATGTACATGCCATGTTAGCCAAACTTACCAGCAAGAATCAGTTGACCTTGCCAAAATCTATTATAACATCAATTCCTGAAACAGATTACTTTGAAGTGGAAGTTGAGAATGGTCGCATCATGCTTACGCCTGTGCGTATGCAGCAGGCAGATGCCGTGCGTACCAAATTAGAAGCTTTGGGTATTAATGACCAGGATGTTCTGGATGCAATACAGTGGGCAAGAAAAAGTCAGCCGTGAGCTATCGTATAGTGCTTGATACGAACTGCATTATTTCCGCATTGATATTTTCACGCCAGAAAATGGCATGGTTGCCTCACAACTGGCAGTCCGGGGCGATCATCCCGTTAGTCAGCAAGGAAACGGCCAGCGAACTATTGAAAGTGTTGGCCTATCCAAAATTCAAGCTCACAAAAACGGAGAAATTGGTATTGCTGGCTGATTTTCTGCCTTACGCTGAAACGGTCACTTCGCTTGAGGTGCCACTTAACTTGCCAGTAATCAGAGATCAAGCAGATCAAATATTTATAACGTTAGCCGTAGTTGGCAAGGCGGATGCTTTGGTGACTGGTGATAATGACCTGCTTGTTCTTAAGGATCTCTTTAAAACTCCGCCAATTATGTCGCTCAGTGAATTTGAGCAGTGGCAAAAAAGCTGAGGCGCGGCAGGCATTCCCGATGCTGCTAAAAAAAGCTTGAAGCGCTTGACTGGTCGGAGGTAACCAGAACATTTTGATGCCCTCTCGCTCAAAAACAAAGTCCGCAATGAGCTGCCAACTGACTACGGGACGAAAACCAGGCGGAAGCCAACGTAGCTGTTCCGGAAGTCGGGGGTGCCGCTGTCACGATACGCCGACCGACAGTACTCGGCAATGTAGTTCCAGCCCCCGCCACGAAGCACACGTTTCGAACCCGTTTCAGGTCCTGCAGGGTTTTCAACTACGCCTTTCGCTTTACAATCGTCATAATACGTTTCACCGTACCAGTCGCTGCACCACTCCAGGACGTTGGCGTGCATGTTGTACAGCCCCCACGCATTTGGAGCAAAACTGTTTACCGCAACGGTGTTCTGGCGGTACACACCTTTCTGATTGTTGTTGTATGGATAGTCGCCGTCATAGTTGGCCTGATCAGTCGTCAGGTTCTTGCCCGTATTAAATGGTGTTGTCGTACCTGCCCGGCAAGCATATTCACGCTCGGCTTCAGTCGATAAACGAAAATGTTTCCCCGTTTTTGCTGAGAGCCATTTGCAGTAGGCTACTGCATCATTCCAGCTCACATGCAATACAGGATGGTTCTCTTCGAGCCGAAACCAGCGTCGCCAAGGATACCACCAACTACCAGATACTCCGTCACGCCAGTTTAATCCTTCCCCTTTTTTCACCTCACCATTGGTAAAAATAACACTGAAACCTTCTTTTTCAGCATCGGTCTGGTACCCCGTTGCTTCAACAAATCTCCTGAATTCAGCGACGGTTACCGCATATTTGCCTATATAAAAGTTGCTCAGCTTCACCTGATGCTGGGTCTCGCTATACTTAACCCCATCTTCCTGATAACTGGCTTTGGCGTCATCCCTGCCAACCTCACCATCAGGGCTCCCCATCGTAAACTCGCCGCCATGGATGAAAACAAAATTCTTTAGTTCAAAAAGTGGTGCTGACATCTTTGCGGAATCTGTACAGGCGCTGAGAAAACAGAACAAACTGGCACCAATCAACAGGAGGCGTTTGTCGCAAACCATTCCTGCATAAAAAGCTTTGATAATCAGCCGCAACGCAAGTGTGTTTTTCATGAGCGCTGCTGCATAGCCACTCTCAAGCTCCCTGTCACCGCCCGACAACGTAACTCTGTCACGAATCGTCTCTGGTTTCATCTTTTGTCCCGGATTTTGGATTGCGTGAAAATTCAAAGCAGTTGGTGAGCAATTTATCGTTTATGAAGTGATTACACAAACTGGTGTTGGCTGTGGCCATTCTTGCTGAACATTCAATCAGCAGCGTTTACCTGCTTGCTTCTTGTTTCTTCCATGATTTTGTTGCCAAACGCTGGAGTTCCCGGTTGCCAAACTGACCGATTACGAAGAGAAACTTGATGAGCTGCTGGCGTCGGACTCACTGTCCCGACGCTGGTAGCTGTTTTCAGGTAAACCAACTCATAAATCAGCCATCTCCCGCATCAAAATCCATGCGGAGGTCATCTCCTGCTTTCAACGCTCTCTCATTATGCTGAGGCGTTAGGCAAAAAACTGGAGATATTCATACAGTAAAACAAGAAGAACCGATAACAACGGCAGAAAAAAAGAGCTGAAACAACAAGGCGCGGAAATCTCGCAAACCGTATTCAAAACCGCTTTAAAGAGTTGGACACGGAAAACATTCCTGTTATAAATATTTGCACCGGCGACGCCGCACTGTTTATGAGACTGGTTACTTTTGAATAATTTTCAAAGAAAATAACAAAAAAAATAATACTGCAATCTGCGCTTTGCGACACGACTAATGAGAGGTTACAATGACAGTAGAATATTGAAAGATTTTTTAGCTTGACGAAGCATCCTCCTCACCAATAGTATCAATCTCTTTCATGATTCTATCGGTCTCGGTGAGTGCTACGATGATGCGCTGGTAATGACGGACATCCTCAAAGCTGAGTTCCCGGCCTTTGCGGTCTTTCAGCCACTTTTGTGCGGGCTGGTATCCGCCGATGTAGAACTCCCATGCTGCCGATGGGACTCCTTCGAAATACTGGGTTTCGTTGATGTACACTTTGCCATCCTGATAGTTCAGTTTGCCCACGATGTTGTCGCCGGTGACGGGATAGCTGGTCAAGCTCTGGTCAACGGTCGGGCTTTCGAGCAGGTGGAGTTGGCGCAGTTCGCTGCCAAGGGCTGCGAGTTGCCAAAAGGTTTGCTGATTTTTCGGGTATGGCACTCTCGGGAAGTCGATCTTCAGGAACTTTTTGTATTTTTCCCGGTAGCCTGGGCTGTGGAGCACGGCGTAGATGTAGTCGAGGAGGTCGATGGGGACAAAGGTTCCGGCTCTCTCCTCTTTTTCCGGGGTGAAGGTCAGGCCGATTGATGTGGCTATCTCGTCGACAATTGCCCTGTTGAGGTTTGGGGTTCTCTGTTGCTGGCCATCTGTGGCAATCTGATTTCCTGATTCGGGATAGAGGTAAAGAGGTAAAATATTGGCATTATCGAGAGACGAAGAAATGCTTTTATCTGCAATATGGGCAACAAGAAACGGAGTATTGAAAAAGTTGGCTCTTGACCTTCTGATCAAAGAGATAGCGATATTGTTTTGCAGTAGATGCCTCATGACCTCTCTTCTTGGCCTGCAAATAAATCCGTTGGATTTGCCGGTGTAATAGGTGTATCGAATATCAAAAAGGCGGTAACTGATCGGCACAATATTTGTGTAATCAGGGCCCGATTTCAATACATCATCTTTTGCATATTCAACCTTCCAGTCCATAGCATCGTCTCCGAGATTAAACCGGATTCTTGCATTTTCGGTATCAAGCGAAAGAAATTCTTCAAGATTACGTTGAACCGCGTTACGTTCACTTTTGATGGTAAACTCATCTCTTGCAGAATATATTCCTGCCGAATTGACCGTATAAAGTTCATGAACAGCAAAACCTTCGTCATACTGTTGCTGTCCGCTTACATCTTTTTGGACAAAGAGATACTGCGGTGCGGAGAGAATAAGAGGAACAAAACCAACCGTTGCAAGGCTATTCTTCCAGAGAAAATCGTATTTGAAGGTTCTTTCACCATAAAGGTTATAATGCAGCACTTCAGCCAACTCGTTATTTTTCTTTTTTCCGGTTTTCACAAAGAGGTTGATACTCACTCCCTGCTGAATATCAAAGACGTTCTTGTCGGGCGAACCGTCAGGGCAAACTTCCTTTTTCTTGGAGTTGCCGTGAAGGTCAAGAATATAGATTCGATCGAAGGTAGAAAGGAGATGCCATCGCATCCCCCGGAAAGTGGGGTTATCCAAAAAGCTATGGTTATTGATAAACGCAAGAATTCCCTCTTCGTTTTTCTCAATAAACGACTGAGCATAACGAATGAATTTCACATAATCATCATTTATCGGTTTCATATTCTTCTCGCGCAGTCTCTCTTTTCGAGAGGGCTCTTTTTTATAACTCTCCATCAATTTTAATATCCACTCACCGTTATTTTCACTTTCACCTCTATAGGGCGGATTCCCCAACACCACCATCACCGGCGTGTCCCGTTTGATGTGGTTGGCTTCGTTGGCCTCCTGCGACAACCAAGTTGCAAAGAGTGTGCCGGTTTCGGAGTGATGCTCTTCGAGTGAGTTGGTCAGGTAGATCCGGAAACGCTGTTCGATAGTTGGTTTGTAGCCGGTTTCGGCAAGCAGCAGGTCGAGCTTGAGGTGGGCCACTGCGTAGGAGGCCATGAGGATTTCAAAGCCGTTCAGCCTCGGAATAAGGTGATGCTCGACGTAGTTGCTCCAGACTTCCTCCTGCCCGGCAAACTGCTTGTGGATGTGCCGGATAATTTCGGCCAGAAAGGTGCCTGTACCGGTCGCCGGGTCGAGCACCTGCACTTTAATGAACTTCGATCTGCCGGGTGGTGTAGCCATCTTTTGAGCGCTTGTCGGTCGTTGCGCGTTTGATATCAACGGTGGTTTTGCTGGTATCGGCCAGCCCCTCCCTGAGGCCGAACTCGCTTTTCAGAATCTCGTCAACGCCGCGGACAATAAAGTTGACCACCGGTTCGGGAGTATACCAGACGCCACGGCTTTTGCGCAGTGCAGGGTCGTATTCGGCAAGAAAGGTTTCGTAAAAATGGATAATGGGGTCGTGCTGCTGTGTCGCTTTGCGGAAATCCTTGAGGAGGGCGGCAACGTCGGTGGCCTTGAAGAGGTCGGCGAGAGCGTCAACAATCCAGACAATTCGGCTGTCGAGATCGTAACCGGCGATGTACTGAAAAAGCTTGCGAAGAAAGGGGTTTGTTCTGGGAATCAGCTCAGCCGCCTCTTTTCGGTTGAAATCTTCCAGCGTCGGGTCATGCAGACGGGCGGCGAACATGCCGTAGGCAATCGTTTGTGCGTAAATATCGGCAAACTGTTTGGGGGTAATGTCATGAATGAGCAAATCGCGGAACCCCTCCAACTGCTCTTTCAGGCTGTTGTTGGCTTCGTGGAGCTGCGTGTTGGGCTCACTGATGAGGGCGGAGAGCGCTTTTTCGATCACGTCAGCCAGTAACCGCGCTTTCGCGGCCATCATTTTGGAGAGCTTTGATGCCGAAGTGATGGTCTGCCCTTCGTATCGGCTGAACTCCCCGATGAGGTCTGTGAATGCCTTGAAGCTTTCGGGCCGGGCTACGATTTTGCCGTTTTGTATCCCGGCAAGAAAAATGGAGGTGGTCAGTACGCCCTACAGATAGAGCCGGAACTCAAGGTAATCAGTAATGATGAGATTGGGTAGCGAGCTCTGGTAACGGGCAAACTGCTCGTTATAGAGCTTGCTGTCGAGCGACTTGCCGATATCCTTGGCCTCGATGTAGCCGACCGGAATGCCCTTGCGGGTCAGAATATAGTCAGGAGCGCCGCAATCAATCCGCTGTGGTTCATTGGTGACCTCAACCTGTGGTGCCAGCGCCTTCAACAGGTTTTGCAGATCTCCCCGGTAGCTGTGCTCGGTTGCATTTCCAGCCTTGAACCGCCTGTTGATGGTCTCAATGTACTCCTGAATGGTCATGGAGAGAGGTGGTTAAAGCAAGTTTGCCGGACAGGACAAAGTTGTTGCTGAAAGGTAATAAAACGGGGAGTAATTGACGAACACAAATCAGCTTCCCTCACCATCAGGATTGCTCCTGGACACGCACGCCACTTCAGTTATATTAGGGTTAATTGCTGATATTTTCAGCACATTTGCTACCACCATTTGTTTCACAATATGCGGTTTGGTTGAGCCGACTGTCTGAAGTGGTTGAAGATGGAGTTACGTTTATCCAAAAGCCCTTTTCCATTAAAACGCTCATAAGCAACGTTCATGAGTTACTCAATTCTTGTAATTGCTGACCGCGCAGCCCCGCATTCGCCCTGCAAAGTGAGGCAACATCATCGATAGCCATAAGGATACGTTATTGAGGCGCTCCTGAATCATTTTGCCGTTTTGGGCAAAGTCATGATGACTGTGGTGCCACGCATTGGAGCGCTGTTTATCCTGATAGTGCCATTCATCTCCTTGATGATTCCATAACTGATCGAGAGGCCGAGGCCAGTCCCTTTTCCTGACTCCTTGGTTGTATAAAAAGGGTGCATAATGTACTCCATATTCTTTTCGCTGATGCCGATGCCGTTATCCTTGACGCTTACGACCACGGAGTCGTTCAATGCAAAGGAGCGTATAAGAATTTTCATTTCAAATGGTATGGCATGAAGCTGTTTCTTCTCTTCAAGAGCGTCCATGGAGTTCTTGACAAGATTGAACATCACCTGCTCAAACTTGTAGATATTGCCGGTCACCGGAAATCTCTCCTGTTCAGGTTTGAAGTCAAGGGTGATTGAGCGGTG
>CAIRXW010000007.1 GCA_903882665.1 uncultured Chlorobiaceae bacterium
CCACTCCTCTGCTCAGGCTCTGCCATCTCTCAAACGCGCCCAAGTCAGGAAAAAGCTTCACCCTCCGCCCTTGCAAGCTTTTCAACTTCTCCTTGTTGAGATTCTGCTTTCCTGCTGTTGCCATCCAGATGAACTCAGGGATAAAACCACTGGCAACAAGAGCCGTCTTCTCACTCTCAACAACCGCCACCGGCTTCACGGTGTCAAGGGTAAGCAAGTGTTCACCGAAAAAGCACTGCCGCAAATGGTAAGGCTCAATCTTCATCACACGATGCACCCAATTCACATGAGGAAACGGCTCTTTCACACGACGACCCGTTTCAACATCATAAAGCATCACCTTCCCGCCTCTGACACGGTTAGCCGTATCGATCTGCCAAAAGACTGACGAACCTGCCCAATGCTTCGACGTCCCGATCTGGTACAATGCCGTAAGCTCAAAGGCTCTCTCTTCACCCAGCACGCCACAAAGCCACCGGCAGAAGTTGTTCTGCTCATATCTGGCAAGGCTGGCGCGCATCACCCCAGCATCAATAAACGACGGCTCAGATGTTGGCTGCTTTGGTCGGTGTGTGGGCATCGTAACCCTGAAAGGCTTCTTGCCGGTCACCTGAAAGTACTCACTCGGTCTCAAGTGATAACCGCAGGAATCCTCACGATCACACCACCCTGCATGATCCGCCACCTGCTCACCAGTGACGTTATTTAAGTGTATTCCCATAGACCACGTGAGACACGGAAAACAAAAAAGCCCTTGCAAAACAAGGGCTTACGGTCTTTCTGGGATGTTAAAAAACTCATACTTTGTGGAGATGGCGGGAATCGAACCCGCGTCCAGAACATTGCTCAATAAAGCTGCCACACTCATCTCAGGTGTTCGTTGTTTCATGAACCGGTGCTACACCTGTAAAGTTTGGTTCACTATCCCTCTTTGATTCACCCGCCTGCCTTTTCGGGCAAAAACAGTCGGAGCTTACTTGCGCGAACCGAAGCTCAAGCGCTGGTTATGCCATCCGGTGGCTTCAGAGTAAGCGCCTCCCCCATCGGACGATGGCTGATTAATTAACTTGTGCTAATCAGGCAGCCATTGCATACGAATAATCGTCTGCATATAATGTTGCATAGACTTCTTTTACGAGTCCATCCATGCTGAAACTCGGAGTGCAACTCCATCTTACACCTGCCCTGTCGAAAGCCTGTCATCCCCATGTGTACCAAAGAACAATACTCCAATAAAAAGAGTACCCTATATATGCTTTTTCAGGCAATAGTACAACAACTATCCTGCCTTGATAATTCCCGGAAAAAAACATCAGTTCAACCCGGGAAGCTCGGGAGAGTTGGCGACAAGCTGGTACTCTCCGCCCTTTGAGCGCACCATGCGGCCCCACATCCTTTCGTAGGCATCACTGAAAACAATCTCCTTCGATGCCCGTGCGGTATACCAGGCCCCCTCTTCGAACTCCGCTTCGAGCTGTCCGGCGCTCCAGCCGGCATAACCAAGAAAGAAGCGAATCTCGGAGGGCAACATCACACCGGTATTGAGCAGATAACTGAGCTCGTTTTTGTCTCCCCCCCAGAAAATCCCTGGAAATATTTCAAGCGAGCCATCAATAAGATCACCCCTTGAATGAAGGAAATGAACGGTATCAGCCTCAACCGGCCCGCCCATGTGCAGACGCTCTTCTACCTCTTCGAAGCCGGATATGGCTTCACAAACCTTGAACTCCATCGGACGATTCAATATAAAACCCAACGAGCCGCGCTCATTATGCTCACACATAACCAGAACAGTGCGCTTGAAACTCGATTCAAGCATGTTGGCTGAGGCAAGCAGAAGTTTTCCGGCTTTAAGCTTGTCAAATTCGTTTACCATTTTTCTCTCTATCAGGTTTTTTGCTGCAAATAGTTAAGCAACTCCTCTGCATGTTGGGCCACACTCACCTTCGGCCACACATGTTCTATGACGCCCTCCTCATTAATCAGATAGGTAACCCTGCTGGTACCCATATACTCACGCCCCATAAACTTTTTCAGCCCCCAGACACCATAATCTTCAACAATCTTCCTGTCGGGGTCAGAAACAAGACGAAACGGGAGCTGGTACTTTTCAGAAAACTTTTTGTGCCTGCCCTCATCATCAATACTGACACCGAGTACTTCTACCCCTGCACTGTTAAATTTAGGGAAATTATCACGAAAAGCACAAGCCTCCTTCGTACATCCGGGGGTATCATCCTTCGGATAAAAATAGAGCACAACCTTGCGGCCACGGTACTCTTCGAGCGTTAAGGCCCTTCCGTCCTGATCTTTTGCCGATATGGCCGGGGCAATCGCACCCTCCTGAAGTATTGACATTGGTCTGAATGATACTTATTCTGTTTATAAAACTGTTCTCTTGATTAAATCAATCGCCAAAACAAAAAGTTTCTTTCCTGAACCATGAAGCAATACTCATTCTGTCCGATATGCGGCACAACACTTGACCGGGCCATGATTGATGGCCGCGACCGGATGTTTTGCCCATCATGCTTATGGGTGCACTACATCAACCCCCTTCCTGTCGCGGTCGCCTATACCATCAACACCAGGAACGAACTCCTTGTCATCCGCCGGGCTCATGAACCGGCGCTGAATGAGTGGGCCCTTCCGGGAGGTTTTCTTGAAGCTGGTGAAGAGCCGCACGAAGGATGTCTGCGTGAACTGATGGAAGAGACCTCTCTGGAAGGGAAAATTGATCGTCTGATCGGGATCTATCACCGGGAGGTTGAACTGTACGGTTCGCTCCTTGTTGTCGCCTACAGGGTGGTGGTTGCTGATGACGCCATAACGATCAACCATGAACTTTTCGAAGCAGATTTTTATCCCCGCCATCTCATTCCTGACGTGCGCATCCCCTTGCACCGCCAGATCATCACCGATGCTGCCCTGCACGACTCCATGGGCTGAAGCTGCTGATTCACTCCCGGGGAGAGGGCGATGGGTGCAGGGTCTTCCGCCATGCCTCAAAGGAGGGAGCACACTCGTTTGGAGTATGCCAAGCAGCTTTCTGCTGCGGCTCACCAGTGGGGTTAACAGAAAAGAGAGTACGCCATTGGCAAGATGCGCCTCAAGCTTCTTTCTGCCCCAGATAAGGGGACAGGTGGAGATATCCTCTACCATAACCAGCCTCTCTGCATTGCAACACACTGTCGCACAAGCAGCTACCATCAGTGGAGTCATGGCAGCATTCCTATGAGAAACATGGCTTCAGGAATGGCTTCAAAGCTCCCCGACTTTCCAGCAAGCCGCCTCGTGACCCGCTTCATAAACACGCAGTTCAGGCTGTTCGCGGCGGCAGCGGGCATCGGCATGAGGGCACCTGCCCGCAAACCGGCACCCCTCAGGCAAGTTGACTGCGCTCGGCACATTGCCTTCGATAACATGAAGCCGCTCTTTTGAAGAGCCAAGACGGGGAATGGAGTGCAGCAACCCCCTGGTATAGGGGTGAAGCGGATTGTTGAAAAGCTGCTGCACCAAACCCTTCTCGACCACTCTCGATGCATACATGACAAGAACCTCTTCACAAAGCTCGGCCACAACCCCGAAATCGTGGGTAATGAGGATCACACTCATTCCGGTGTCACCCTGAAGCTTGCCTATAAGGTCAAGTATCTGCGCCTGGACGGTGACATCGAGCGCTGTGGTCGGCTCATCGGCAATGAGCAGCTCGGGGTTGCAGGAGAGCGCCATGGCAATCATCACCCGCTGACGCATCCCGCCTGAAAGTTCATGGGGATAGGATGAAAAACGTTCCGCAGGGTTTGGAATTCCGACAAGATTAAGCAGTTCAACAGAGCGTTTTTTCGCCTCCGCATGGCTGACGTCACGGTGAATGAGAATTTGTTCCATAATCTGGCTGCCGCAGGTAAAAACCGGATTGAGCGAACTCATCGGCTCCTGGAAAATCATGGCAATCTCATTGCCCCGCAACTTGCGCATGTCATCTTCAGAAAGTTTCAGGAGATCCCTCCCTTTCCAGAAAATCTCCCCTCCCGCGAAATATCCGGGAGGACTGGGCACAAGACGCATCAGAGAGAGCGCCGTTACCGATTTTCCGCACCCCGACTCCCCGACAATTCCCAGCGTACGGTTGCGGCCCAGCGAAAAGCTCACACCGTCAACGGCTTTTGCAACACCACTGTCAGTTGAGTAGTAAGTCCTGAGATTTTTCAGTTCAAGAATTTTTTCCATATATAACAATCTTATATCCCGCAGGCGCTGGTTTTAAAGATTTCAGTTTGCCGGAGTCAAGCATGAAAATATGGTTTGTACGCTACATATGAAAACGTTATCAGATTCAGACCCGCAAAGCAGTACCGTCAGCAAAAAAAATCCCGGTTTTCTTTTTGATACCATCAGGCAATCAACTCCATACGCCTTACTGAAAGAGGCACCGGCAACGAGCCTGCCCGGCAAAAAAAGAGAGTATACCCCAACCTCCATCTCCGGCCTGCAAGGATCACTCGCTTCGATCATTGCCGCAGCACTTTTTACTGACCACCCCTCATCACTCATGGTTCTCTGCGGCCAGAACAGCTTCGAGCGCTATGAAAATGATTTTGCTGCCCTTCTGCCAAAAGAGAGCATCTGCAACACCTCGGATGAGCTCTCCCTCTCAATCGGAGCTCTCTCAACCAAAAAAAAATCGGTCATTCTCTCCTTTTTTGATGATCTTGAGGTCACCCTTTGCCCGCCAGCCGAAGCCGAGAAGCGCATTTTCCGGCTGACAACCGATCTCAATGCAGGATATGAAACATTGAAACGCTTTCTTTCGGCAAACAGCTTTGAACTGAGGGAGTTTGTTGAAGATGAGGGAGAGTTCTCCGTGCGCGGCTCAATCATTGACGTCTTTCCTTTCGGGGCGCAGGAACCCGTGCGGATAGAATTTTTCGGCAATACCGTCACCTCAATGCGCGTGTTTGACATCAACAGTCAACTTTCCGGCAAAACGGTGGGAACCGCCGATCTGACCGCCAGTTTTACTGATGCCCTGCACAGCACCACAGAGGCTGAAACAACCATTCTTGACTATCTTGATCCAGCAACGATCATTATCATTGATGACAGCACGGAATTTGCGTTACGGGATAACCATGAGAGCATGACGAGAGCGCTTTCACGCTTCCGCACTATCAGAATTGACGCTTCTGCACCTTCGGTAATCGATTTCTGTTCCAGCCCGCAGAAAAAACTGAACGCCAATTTCCGCACTCTTGCCACCCTGCTCCAACAGGAGACCGCAGAACACAAAAAGCCCCTCTTTGCAACCAGTTCACGCCGCGAAATTGCCGAGTTGACCGATTTTCTTGCTGCGGAGATATCGAACTCAAAAAACACCGGCCAGCTTGAAGCAAGCTGGATTCCGATCAATCTGCATACCGGGTTTATTTTCGGCGATCTTGACCTCTATACCGAATCGGACATCTTCGGCAAGCTGCACGCCCACAAGGCGCACCGGAAAAGAAAAATTCGTGGCATCTCACTCAAGGATCTCCAGAAGCTCAAAGTGGGCGACTATGTTGTCCATGAGGATTACGGCATCGGAATTTTCCGCTCACTTGAAACCATAACGGCGGGAAATTCCGAGCAGGAGTGTGTGCTTGTCGAATACGCGGGAGGCGACAAGCTTTTTGTCAATATCCAGAATATCCGGTTACTTTCGAAGTATACGGCATCCGAAAGCTCTCTTCCGGCCCTCTCAAAGCTTGGCAGTTCAAAATGGGCCGCCAAAAAAGATAAAGTCCGCAAGCAACTCCGCGATATTGCCATCAATCTGATAAAGGTATATGCGCAGCGAAAAATGCAACCCGGCTTTGCCTTTGCGCCCGACTCGATCTACATGCGTGAATTCGAGGCCTCGTTTATTTTCGACGAAACACCCGATCAGCTCAGGGCAATTCACGACGTCAAAAAAGATATGCAGGAAGCTCACCCGATGGATCGGCTGATCTGCGGGGATGCCGGTTTTGGAAAAACCGAGATTGCCATGCGGGCGACATTCAAAGCGGTTGAATCCGGTAAACAGGTTGCCGTGCTGACACCGACAACCATTCTTGCCCACCAGCATGCGGAATCCTTTACCAGACGGTTTGAGAATTTTCCAATTTCGATAGCGGTGCTCAGCCGCTTTGTGACGCGCAAGGAGCAGCAGGATATCATCAAAAAAATAGCACTCGGAACCATTGATATTGTGATAGGGACGCATCGGCTTGTCTCGAAAGATGTGCTCTTCAAGGATCTCGGACTGCTCGTCATTGATGAAGAGCAGCACTTCGGCGTAGAGGTGAAAGAGAAGCTGCGCGAACAGTTCCCCGGGGTCGATACGCTCACCATGTCGGCCACCCCCATTCCGCGAACCCTCCAGTTTTCGATGCTTGGCGCCAGGGATCTCTCCATTGTCTCAACCCCTCCAAAAAACCGCCAGCCCGTCGAAACCCTCATTACCGATTATGATCCGGCCCTTATCCAGTCGGCTATAACGCGAGAGATCAAGCGGGAAGGGCAGGTATTTTTTCTCCACAACCGCATTGCATCGCTTGATGATATCCTGACAACACTCCGCGAGCTTGTCCCCTCTGCCCGGATTGTCTTCGCCCACGGCCAACTGCCCCCGAGAGAGCTTGAAAAAATTATGATGGATTTCATGCAGAAAGAGGTGGACGTGCTGATCTCCACCACCATCATCGGCTCCGGGCTCGACATCTCCAATGCCAATACCATTATCATCAACCGCGCCGACATGTTCGGGCTCTCCGATCTCTACCAGTTACGCGGAAGGGTTGGACGGAGTGAACGGAAAGCCTACTGCTACCTCATCACTCCACCGCTGAACTCCCTGAAAAAGGATGCCGTTCAGCGCCTCGCCGTTATTGAAAGCTTTACGGAGCTGGGATCGGGCTTCAACATCGCCCTGCGCGACCTTGATATCCGGGGGGCAGGCAACCTGCTTGGAGCGGAACAGTCGGGCTATATCCATGAACTCGGCTTCGATCTCTACCAGAAAATGCTTGAAGAGACTGTTGCCGAGCTCAAATCAACCGAGTTCAGCCACATGTTTTCAGCCGAGGGAGCAAAGGCTGCAAGAGCAACAAAAGCTTGTGACCTCCTCTTCTTTTTTGACGCTCTCATTCCGGAATACTATCTCACCGCCACCCCCGAGCGTTTCGCCTTTTATGACAAAATCTCGAAAGCCTCCACCGAGCACAAGGTTGATACCCTTGAGGCTGAACTCAAGGATCGCTTCGGCCCTCTCCCCGAAGAGGTTGCAAACCTGCTGCTGCTGACTAAACTCAAAATCACCGGTTCAGCGCTCGGGCTCGAAAAAATTGACATCCAGCCGCAAAGCACCATACTCTTTCTGCCCGATCAGGATAACGATCAACTTGCTAACAAGGCTTTCCTGCAATACCTCTTTGTATCGGTACAGGAACCCTGGATGGATGAGTATAAACCGGGATTCAGGATGGATAAAAAGATGAAACTGGTGCTGCATCACCCTTCCGTCTGCGATAAAACGCCAGCCGGTTTGCTGCACCGCTACACGGATCTGCTGAAAAAGCTTGAGCTTGCATCGAAGGAGTTAGCATGATGACCCACCCTGCTGTGACAGCTACATCACGAGAGATTGGATGTTGAATGGAATTTACTTCAGTACAACAATGATTTTTTGAGCAAAACACTCAATCACCGGCATTGCTGTTCATTTTTTTATTACTTTGTTAGCACAACTTCATAGGGCAGGTTGAATTGCACCTCCTGTAAAAAAAGCTCACATATTTTCATATCAAGCGGATAAATCCATGCTAAAGCAACTGACAGTCATTATCACACATGAAGAAGATGGATATGTATCTCTTTGCCCGGACTTTGATATTGCAAGCCAGGGAGATACTATTGAAGACGCCCGAGAGAATCTGCGTGAAGCCTTGGAGCTATTCTTTGAGAACGCATCCAGCGAAGAGATCCAGACACGCCTGCACGAGGAAGTTTATGTGACCCGCATGGAGGTTGCTGTTGGGTAAAGTTCGCATCCTTTCGGGAAAACAGGTCTGCGTAATTCTTGTGAGACACGGCTTTGTTGAAGTGCGCCAGCGAGGTAGCCACATTGTTATGCAGAAACGACTGCCTGATACCACAATTACCATACCAGTTCCAAACCATGCAGAATTACGGGCAGGAACACTTCAGTCGATCATCCGCCAATCCGGGTTGCCCCGAGGTGAGTTTGAGTCATAAAGGAAATGACCCTGTGATGAACGGTTAATAAACGATTCTTGGGTAAAAAAAAAGCTCTTTTTGCGGTTCCTGACCTGCTTCAAGCAGCATTTTAGCTACATCACGAGCAATCTCGAGTGTTTCCCTTATTGTTCTCCCCTGAGCTATAAGACCCTGCAACATATCTGAAGTTGACAAATAAACACCTTCCGGCAGCTTTTCGATATGAATGGTAATAACGGCTTCCATATCAGCAGGATATTCAAAATGTTGATGTACGAATACTATACAACAAGTTTCGCAATTTTCATCGTAAAGGCGGGTTTCCGTTATCGATCCTGCCTCAGTGATCAACTGCTTGGCGGCAAAGCAAAAGCTTCTTGCAGGATAAATTAGGCTGATATCTTTTGTTCAGTTGATGGATTTCGATTACTGATCTTTGGTTGATAAATCCCGACGAGGAACCTCGCATCAGAAAAAAGACATATTTATCGCCCTTCAGGCGGGTTCTGCTTAACGACTCATCACTATAACAGGGAACTTGCGCACGGTTGGAATCGCAACGGCAGGGTTACAACAAATGCCCTGCCGTTATGATGGCTACTGCTTTTTTCTTCTGAGCTTGGAGCCCAAAAAACCGGCAATACCAGTGCCTAAAAGAACCATGGATGCTGGTTCAGGGGTAGGAGAAGCACCACCACCCTCATGCAACGTTATGGTGAGTGAAGAGATAAGAGGATCAGCCACAGGGTCCATGTAAGGACGGGTCGGATCTGGAGGAAGAATGGAAACAAGTTTTACATCTGAAAATGCTCCATCGATGATATGCGGATAAATGCTTGGGCCAGTTAGTCCAGGAGGTGGTGCCGGGGATACATAGATAGTTTCTGGGCTTGCCGGATCGCATCCAACAAATTGTGTAATCGTTGTAGGCGGCACGTCAAAGGCAAACTCCCAGATAGTGTGATCTACATTAGGTTCATTTGGTGAAGTGGTCCAACTGGTAGCACTTGTTAAATTCAACACTCCGTTGGGATCAGTGCCTGTAAATGAAAGATCTGACTTGCCATCGGGGAAAATCTTGATGTTATAGTTGTTATTCCCTAAGTTAAAAGTAAAAAGGTTATACTCGGTTGGGTTTAATCCACCATTCACGCCCCCATCCGCTTTGTTGACCATCCAATCGTTGATGACATAGAAGGTTCCATTTTGTGTACCTCCACCTTGAATGTAATCGAAATAGATTCGTGAGTATCTCCCTTGAGTGTATTGTATGTCTGACCACTCCAACGGAACTATTGCTGCCGTTGATGTTTTTACAACACCGACTACAGACAATGCTGATACCAATCCTACTAAAAGCTTTTTTTTCATTGTAGTTGCTCCATTTTTACAATTTTACGTTCAGCGGGCTTCCGTCGAACATTGATTAAAATCGGATTAGCCTAAACCAGAGGTAAAACATAAAACTGTTTAATATTATAGACAACTTAAAAAAAACAAAATAAGTACTTTTAATGTAAGTAATGGGTATAATTTCGCCACAAGAACCGGATATTAAAGCACGTTGAGCATTAATTTGAACGAAAACCGGCTTGACTGCTCTTGAAAAAGGGTGTTATAGAGACAGAACAAGAGACTGATAATTCCTGATCGACATAACTTTTTTATAAATCCATCGAAAACCGCAACTATTCCAGAAACTTTGATGTTTGGATTAACAGGACAATAATTGTCTTGTATTTTTAGAACAATAACTTCACAACATCATGAATATCACGATTAATAATCATCAGTATGAGGGGAACAAGGGTGACAGATTACTTGATATTGCTCGCACAAATCACGCCCATATTGGATACTTCTGCGGGGGAAACGGTATTTGTCAAACCTGCTACGTCAGAGTTCTTGAAGGAAATGAGCTGCTTTCACCGCTCAGTGAAGAGGAAAAAGCCCTTCTCTCCGACAACCTTTTAAGCGAGGGAACAAGAATGGCCTGCATGGCGACCGTTGAAAAACCTGGTACGATAAGGATCATATCAGCCGTAGAAGAGGTAAAGGAAATGCTGGAAACCAATCCACTGCAATTGGCAGGATATGCGGCCAAAATGGGAATGGAGGCATTGGTGAAGTTTCCCGATACCGTGAATTTGCAGTCGAAAAGGGAATTTGATCTTTGGCAGCTCTTTACAGACATTGTCGGTGGAATCGGTGGCGCCTTGCAGCTTGTGGTTCAGGCCTTGACCTCACCGTTTTCAGGAGAGGCTCCGTGCAAGTTGACCGGGAATGTCAAGCTTATTGACGACAAATCGACTGCCATTGAACCATCAGGCATCGGCAGATCAGGAAAGATAACCCCGATAACGGCGGCACATATTGCCGCATAATAGCTGGTTCGATTAGTTGAATGCCCTGCGGCTTCAGACTAACCTCTCTAATGCTGATCATAACACAGGAGGTTTGGTGGAGGCCGCAGCAAAATTTTGTATATTTCAGGTCAATTACGGTTTATTTAACTGTGATGTGGCTTTTCCTTTTTTTGTTTGGGCAGAAATAGACAATCATGAACTCCTGATGGGGTATTCTTCTGATATTGGTAATGTCGAGTTTGAGCTTGGCGCAAAGACCCTCGAACGCTGGCTGATAAAGCCTGAAAAAACAATGGAGATCGTTCTGGGGATTCCAAGAGAGCGTGCTCAGGATGAACGCAGGGTGGCCATTTCACCGCCTGGTGTTCAGATACTCGTTGAACACGGAATCAAGGTTATCATTGAGAAATCTGCCGGTCATTTCTGCAACTTCACTGATCTTGATTACGGTGAGGCGGGGGCAACAATCGCAGACTCACCTGAAGAGTTATACGAGCAGTCCAACGTCATCGTCAAGGTCTCTCCCCCGCAGCCTGATGAGATTTCGCTCTTTATGCCAGGCCAGATGCTTATCTCTGCTCTCCATCTTGGAACGATCACTCCCGATCTGATAAAAACACTGATTGAGAAAAACATTACGGCCCTCGGGTTTGAATTTATTGAAACACGGGACGGGGAACTGCCTATTGTCAGAACACTGAGCGAAATTGCCGGCTCGCTGGCCATACAGACTGCGGCCAAATACCTTGAAACCGGATATGGCGGCAGCGGCATACTCCTTGGAGGAATCGCCGGTGTTCCGCCTGCCTGGGTCACCATTATCGGGGCGGGAACTGTCGGGCTTTTTGCCGCGCAGGATGCACTGGGGCTTGGTGCACAGGTCACCGTTATCGACAAGGAGATCAACCGGCTGCGACGCTTTGAGGCATTTTTTAACCGCCACCTTGTCACGGCCATCGCCAACGATCACTACATCGCCGAGATTGCAAAAATGTCGGACGTGCTGATTGGCGCCCTTAGCCCGCGACAGAAAATCATCAAGCCACTGGTCAGTGAGCAAGTGGTAAAATCAATGAAACCCGGTTCGGTTATCATTGACGTCTCAATTGATCAGGGAGCCTGCTTCGCCACCAGCCGCCATACCTCGCATACCAACCCGATTTATGTGAAGCACGGTGTTACCCATTACTGCGTCCCGAACATTCCTTCGGCAGTTGCAAAGACCGCCTCTTTTGCCCTGACCAATACCCTCCTCCCCTTTCTTCTGAAACTGACGGGACACGAAACAATTTCGGATATTCTCTGGAAAAGTCACAGTTTGAGGAAGGGAACCTACCTGTTCAAGGGCTACGTCACCAAGAAAATCCTTGCGGAACTGACCGACGTACCATTCAGGGAGATCGATATGCTGCTTGCCGCCTCCTGAAGCAGCGGGCTACAGGAGTTCATCAAGCGGCTTGCCAAATTTTCTGGCAATAAAGGAGGCACACGACACCCCTGAATAGGTGACGGCTATGACGCCCTGGCCGGGAAAGGTACTGTCGCCTGCGGCAAAGAGATTTTTTATTGGTGTCGTATTCTGCGGTTTCTGAAGAATATTTTGACCCGGTTTCAGCAGAGGCCCGTAGGATCCTTTAAAGCGGTTGAGATAGCGCTCATGGGTGAGGGGCGTGGCAAGCACTTTCAGCTCGACAGCCTTCGACAATCCGGGCAAAATCTTCTCTGTCCGGAAAATCACTCCTGCAGCAAACTCCTCCTTTGCGGCAAGGTAGGCGCTGCTGCCCCTCTCATACTGCTGCCACTCTTCAACCTCTCCGGTGACAAAGGCATGAATGATATGCTTGCCGGGAGGTGCCAGCGAGGGATCAAGAATGGTTGGAGCAGAAAAATAGATGGTTCCGCCGGGCTTGTTGTAGCTGTTCCAGTCATCAACAAGAATATGGTGCACATGAAACCCGGCGGGAATCAGGGATGCATCAACACCAAGGAAAAGCTGAAACCAGCTCGGCGCTCTCAAAAATTTCTTCTCATCCACCCTGTAGCGTGAATCGGTAACGAGGCGATTAAAGGTATCCCACACGGTCGCATTGCTGATCACCGCCTTTGCGTAGTGCTGCGAGCCATCGGCAAGCCTGACGCCACGCGCTTCCCCGTTTTCGACCAGAATTTCTGTAACGTCAGACTGATAGCTGATTCGTCCGCCAAACTTCTCGATTCCTTTGCACAGTGCCGCCGGAATGGCGCCGGAACCCCCAACCGGGTAGTTTATGCCGCCGAAATGGCGATCAGCAAGGCATATCCCGGCATTGACGAGCGGTGTTGCAACAGCATCCTGCACAGCCCAGGAGTAGGCCTCAATATCAATAAAGCGGAGCAACTCTTCATCATGAATGTACCTTCTGGCCGTTTTGCCCATTGAACGGAAGCTCTTCAGGGCAAGCGCAACGGTTTTGAGCGGACTGGCCGCACCGACTGAAAGCAAATGCATCACATCCTCAAGCGATCCGGCAGGCATGGAGCTGAGAATTTCGTAAACTTCATCAAGTTCACGGTAAAAGAGTTTTATCCCTTCAGCTTCATGCGGAAAACGGGCAGCAAGTGCATCCAGAAATGCATGACAGTCATAAAAGGCAGGTATGGAAAAACCGTTGGGCAAGTGATAATGAATCTGTACCGGATCGGCAATAGTGCGAACCTCAACGCCAAGCTTCCTGAAAATTCGGGTATGCAGGTTCAGGGTACCGCTGGTACTGTTCTCGCCAAAGCCGTAAAAAACCGATGCTCCCGCATCAAAGCGGTAACCCCCTCGCTGGAATGAAGAGCAGCTTCCCCCCGCATAACGGTTCTTCTCAAAAACAAGCGTTGAAATACCTCTCTCCTGAAGCAGCGCCGCAGCGGTAAGCCCTCCAATTCCGGAACCGACAACAATAACATCAGCAGAAAGAGCGGCAAATTCATTCATGGAACCAGTGCGTTTTGATTTTGTTGACGAAGTTCAGAAAAGCCTTAAAATATATTGCTTTAAATTAATTATTTTAGAACAGGATTTTCCTTAATGCAAAAACAACCTTATTTGAACCCTGGAATGATTACAGCTCATGGATAAACCCGATCCGACCCGTCAGACAAAAACCAGGACAAAAAAAGAGTCACTCTCCCGTGAGGAGCGTCAAAAGCAGCTTGAGTTTCAAAATGAAGCCGTCGTTCATCTCAATGCGCTCTACAATTATGCTCTTCACCTGACGATGAATCCAAGTGATGCAGAAGATCTTGTACAGGAGACCTATCTCAAAGCCTATCGATTTTTTAATTCTTTTGAGCGGGGAACAAACTGCAAGGCATGGCTGTTTAAAATCCTGAAAAACAACTATATCAACCGGTTTCGCAAAAACTCGAAGGAGCCGGGAAAAGTTGATTATGATCTTATCAAGGATTTTTATCATTCGATCAAGGACACCCGGAGTGACACCAGTGAGGCAGAAAGCGATTATTTCCATTCATTGCTGCACGAAGAGGTCTATCAGGCACTTCACTCTCTGCCAGAAGAGTTCAGAGAGGTCATTCAGTTGTGTGATATTGAAGGTTTTACCTATGAAGAGATTGCAAATATGGTAGAAAGCCCCATCGGGACGGTACGATCAAGGTTGTACCGGGGAAGAAAACTGCTTCGTGCACAACTTGAGGGATATGCAAAAAAGTATGGCTTCAACAACGATAACGCTCAATAAATCAAGACGCACAAACTTTTTTTTATTATGAACTGCAAAAAAGCTGGCGTACTTATAAGTGCATCCGTAGATGGTGAGCTTTCTCAGGGTGAAGAGAGAGAATTTCTTATGCACCTCTCTGAATGCACAGAGTGCAGGGCGGAGTTTGAGGATGCAAAAAAAACCAAGATGATCATCAAGGAAAAAATTATACAGTTCAAGGCACCTGATGCACTGATTTTTTCGATCATGCAGCTTACCAACTTCAACTCCAAAGAGCACGAAGAGAGTCTCCTTTATGAATAACCCTCGCAGGAGTAACCCCGCTTTATCATGAACAAGACACTTACCATCACAGCAGAAGAGGTAAAAAAGTGGCATCTCAATATGCCGGACGAAATGCTTGACGCCGTTTCCAACCGATTCAAGCTGCTCGCTGAACCAATGAGACTGAAAATATTGCGCGTTCTTTGCGATCAGGAGCATACGGTTCAGGAGATCGTCAATGAAATCAATGCAAGCCAGGCAAACATCTCAAAACATCTGGCACTGATGTATGAGAGTGGCATTGTAAACCGCAGAAAAGAGGGTTTGAAATGCTATTATCGCATCGTCGATGAGAGCGTTATCTACGCCTGTTATCTGATTTCAAAGGGTTTTGTTGAAAACCTTCAGGCACAGCTCCGCTGGGTAACGGAAGTTCAGTCCACTCTGTCGAGTTGACCCCCCATTTTCATGACATCAGGGCATCGCTCCAAAATAGCTTACCTCTGCAGGATTGCCAGCCTTAAGCCATAGTATGGCAATTCCTTCTCCCGATAAACTCCTCAGTCACCGACTTCAACTGTCTGACATTTTTTCTTTTCGGCGAAAAAACTGTGACATTATTACCGAAAAATCGTCATTTCTGACAAAAGTATTCCAAAAATCGAACAGATAAGGCGTTGGCACGATTTTTGATGAATTACCAATGAGATTTGTTATAACTGCCGATTACGGTTAATAGGAACCAACAAAAGTAAAAAGGAGGATGCAATGCTTGTACAATTATCGAAAGACCCAATGAGACTGTTTGATGATATCTGGTCGGGTGCGCAGCAGCCATCTGCTCCGGCCTTCAAGGTTGATATTTCAGAAGATGTGGCAGGTTTTCATATTGATGCAGAACTTCCCGGTATCGCAAAGGAGAATGTAACACTCAATGTTGAGGATGACGTGCTCACCATCAAAGCAGAAAGGAAAGTGGAAACAGAGGAGAGCAACAAGAATTATCACCGTATTGAGAGAAGTTCCGGAAGTTTTTCCAGAAGTTTTAATCTTGGCGAGGTGATTGATCAGGAGAGCATCAGTGCTGATTTCAGGAACGGAGTACTTCATGTTACCCTTCCCAAAGCAGCACCGGTAAAGAAGAAAAAGGAAATTTCGATCAGTTGAGATTGCATTGAATTTTGTGCCCGATGTGAACCGTGCTTGGTCGGGCATTTTTTATATCACGTACAAACAAGGAATATTGACTATGGGTAAAATTATCGGCATCGACCTTGGCACCACGAACTCTTGTGTTTCTGTCATGCAGGGATCGCAGCCAACGGTTATCGAAAATTCAGAGGGGAACCGTACAACACCCTCAATTATAGCTTTAACCAAGACCGGTGATCGTCTTGTCGGGCAGGCAGCAAAAAGACAGGCCATCACCAACCCGAAGAACACTATTTTTTCAATCAAGCGTTTCATGGGACGCAAATATGATGAAATCACCAACGAAAAAAAGCTTGCTCCCTATGAAATCATCAATGAAAATGGCGAGGCTCGGGTAAAAATCAACGACAAGATCTACTCGCCACAGGAAGTTTCAGCCATGATTTTGCAGAAAATGAAACAGACGGCTGAAGACTTTCTTGGCGAAAAAGTTACCGAAGCTGTTATCACGGTACCGGCATATTTCAATGATGCGCAACGACAGGCCACGAAAGATGCAGGGCGTATTGCCGGGCTTGAGGTCAAGCGTATCATCAATGAACCAACTGCCGCAGCTCTCGCTTATGGTCTCGACAGAAAGCAGGAGAGTGAGAAAGTTGCGGTCTTCGATCTTGGTGGCGGAACATTTGATATATCCATTCTTGAGCTTGGTGATGGCGTTTTTGAGGTTAAGTCAACCGATGGCGACACCCATCTCGGCGGCGATGACTTTGACCAGAAAATTATCGACTATATCGCCGACGAGTTCAAAAAGCAGGAGGGAATCGATCTTCGCAAGGATGCCATTACACTGCAACGGCTGAAAGAGGCGGCTGAAAAAGCGAAAATTGAGCTTTCGTCAAGGACTGACACGGAGATCAACCTTCCATTCATTACCGCAACACAGGAAGGACCAAAACACTTGGTAATCAATCTTACTCGTGCCAAATTCGAGGCTTTATGTGCCGAGCTTTTCGACAAAATTCTTGATCCTTGCCGCCGTGCAATCAAGAATTCCAAAGTTGAGATGAAGGAGATCGACGAAGTAGTTTTGGTTGGCGGCTCAACACGCATACCGAAAGTACAGTCGCTGGTCAAGGATTTTTTTGGAAAAGAGCCAAACAGAAGTGTCAACCCGGATGAAGTTGTTGCTATCGGCGCAGCAATCCAGGGTGGTGTTCTGAAGGGCGATGTCACCGACGTGCTGCTGCTTGATGTCACTCCGCTCTCTCTTGGTATTGAAACCCTCGGTGGTGTGATGACTAAACTTATCGACGCAAACACCACGATTCCAACAAGAAAACAGGAGGTTTTTTCAACTGCCGGTGACAACCAGACCTCTGTGGAAGTTCATGTGCTGCAGGGAGAGCGCCCGATGGCTGCCGACAACAAAACACTGGGACGTTTCCACCTTGGCGATATTCCTCCTTCACCAAGGGGTATGCCGCAGATTGAGGTTACTTTTGATATTGATTCAAATGGTATTCTTAATGTTTCAGCAAAAGACAAGGCTATCGGAAAGGAGCAGAGCATAAGAATCGAGTCAAGCAGCAAACTCACCGATGCTGAAATCAATAAAATGAAGGACGATGCCAAAATCCACGCTGCGGAAGATCAGAAACGCAAAGAGGAGATTGATACCAGAAACATAGCAGACTCCCTCATTTTCAGCACTGAAAAACAGTTGAAGGAGCTCGGCGATAAAATACCGGCCGACAAACGCCCTGTTCTGGAAGGTTCGCTTGAAAAACTCAAGGAAGCCTACAAGAACGGAACCGTTGAGTCTCTGAAAAGTGCGATGGAAGAGGTCAACAAGGAGTGGAGCGAGATTGCCTCTAACCTTTATCAGTCGCAGGGCCCGGAATCGTCACAGCCTGAACCGGAAGCTCAGGGCGGAAGCAGTGAAAAAGCAAGGAAAAGCGGCGCAGAAGGCAACGTTGAAAATGCCGAATACGAAGTAATCGACGGCAACGAAAAGTAAACACCGACTACGGTGAGTTCTGCAGAAACAGACAAAGGGATTCAGTCGTGAATCCCTTTGTTTATTTAACAGGGTTTTGCTAATTTAATCCCTGTTGAAGGCACAACGCCGGAGAGTTTTATAATTTGCAAATTTTAACCCCTGCAAACCATGCAACCTCAGCTCAGCCGTCCGTTTACCGCCACGAATCAGGTCAGGGTCAGTACATCGGGACCATGGTCAGGCAATGCGGCTCATAAAGTAGGAAAATATTATATCACCTCAGCAAAAAGGGATGATTGGGGTAAACTGCACATCCAGATAGGCCCGGCCTCCGGTCGCAGAAAGTTATCGCCAACCGTGGAGATGATCAATAAAATTATTTCCGGGGAAATCGCGCTTTTTGTTCTCTCAACGCAGCCTGATATCGGTATTGATCTCAAACAGAAGGTGCTCGACAACGAAAACCGCTACGTCATTGATTTTGATAAACGCGGCATCAGATGTACCATGAGGGACATTCCTGTCTTTTACAGCTCACTTCAGCAGAAACTCTGTGTTGAAATTGATCGGCGCACCTATACGGTTGATGAATTCTTCAGATAACCGTGAAGTTTCCAGTCATGCAGAGACACTGCCGGGCGCACCAACAATAACCCCGGCTTAACCGGGGCTATCGTTACTTGCAGGGGTGTCATACTCTCTTCATTTCAGGCAAGCGCGCTCTATTGCAGCTTTTTGCGAGCCAGTGCGGCCTGAGAAGAGGCTGGGTAGATGTTGACCAGATCCCTGTACCTTGCTTTTGCATTGACAGCATCTCCTGTCAACTCAAAAGAGAGTGCCTGCTTGTAAAGGGCCGCAGGGCGCTTGCTGCTTTTGGTATACTTTGATATAACTACCTGATATTCAAGAATGGCTTTTTCATACCACTTCTCACCGAAATAGCTTTCCGCAACATAAAACTGTGCCTCATCGGCAAGAGCTGATGCCGGCTTTCTCTGCAATAACAGTGTGAAGCTCTCTCTTGCTGCAGGATAGCTTTTCTTGTTGAGCTTCTCCTCTCCGTCACTGAGCAGTGCTGCGTCAGTCAGCGGAACAGAGGGCAACGGCGGCGACGACGAAAGATTCTCCTGCTTTGCGGAGGCAATAGACTGCTCAATTTTCTGCAACCTCAATTCCAGCTCATCTACCTTGTGCACCAGCAGGGAATCCTCCATGCCAAGCCGACCAAAAGTCTGACGATTATTGTGAGAAATCTCTTCAATACTTCCCTGTAACCGTGAAACATCATCCCGTACCTGCTGCACATCTGAATAGGAGACAGCCGACTGGGTTTTAATGGTTTCAGACTCAGTTTTCAATTTTCTCACATTATCTTCAACAACAAGAAGATCCTGTTTTGATGCACAGGCCGAAAGAGCGAGAACCGGAAAAAAAAGAAAGGGCTTGATCTTTTTATGCATAGCCAGTAAAGGTTTCTTCCTGTTATTTTACAACAAAATGAGCCCGGCGGTTTTTTGCCCAGGCCTCTTCATTATGCCCCTGAACAAAGGGACGCTCTTCGCCGAAACTGACCGTTTCAAGTCGAGATGGGCTTACACCAAACCTGACCAGATACTCTTTTGCACTTGCCGCCCGGCGGTCTCCGAGTGCAAGATTATATTCAGACGTCCCCCTCTCATCACAATGACCTTCAATAAGAGCTGCCTTGGAAGCATGGCTTCCTAACCATCCCCCATTTTGCGTCAACTGTTCCTGTGCTTCAGTACTCAGAGTAGCGCTGTCATAATCATAAAACACATCACCCAGCGGTCCAGTCTGCCATTGATCAAATCCATAACCGGATGGTGACGGTGGCAGCGATGACGAGGATGACAAAGATGGCTGACTTGACGTACCTGCATCAGGAGTTACTGCGCTTTTTGATGAACATCCGGCGGTCACCATCAAAGCAAGAACAATAATGATGTTTTTTTTCATGGATTCTGTTCAATTAAGCATTAATAAAAAAGGGGCAGACAGAACAACCGTCCGCCCCCTTGTTGTTTACAACGAAACATCTTTTTATTCGGCAACAAAATGAGCCCGTCTGTTCTGAGCCCATGCCTCCTCATTGTGGCCAAGGGCAAATGGTTTTTCTTCACCATAACTGACCGTCTTCAGACGTGCGGGAGCAACACCGAGATTGACAATGTAATCCCTGGCACTGTTTGCACGGCGCTGACCAAGAGCAAGATTATACTCACTGGTGCCTCTCTCATCGCAATGACCTTCGATGAGAACATTGTTTGCTGCATTTGCGGCCATCCAGTTGGCATTGGTCTTCAATTGTACAACAGCTTCCTCACGAAGCTCTGAACGATCAAAATCATAGAAGACATCACCAAGACCTGGCAAAACAATTACAGGCGGTGGTGGAGGAGGCGCTGCTGGAGGCGGTGCGACAACCTTTTCACAACAACCACAGGCTCCAAGAAAAAGCATGGTCGGAATAAACAGCGATCTTAACAAAGGCTTCATGGCGTTCATTGTTTCCCCCTTTTTTTCATTGACATTTTTGTTTCAAAGATACCAAGCACTACCGAAATAAAGACCATGATGGCTGCGTCTGCTCACCATCAACCTGCAACAAAAGCCTTTCGTTCCCCCCTTTCGAACTCATAACGTATAATTTTTCTTTCCCCTGGCGGTTTGAAGTAAAAGCAATCATTTCCCCATCCGGAGACCAGGAGGGCGACTTGTTCTCCCCGGATTTTTGCGTCAACTGCATGAGCCCTGAACCATCAGCGTTTATAGTGAATATATTTATTTCACCACCCTTTTCCCATGTAGTGTACACAATTTTATCACCTACGGGAGACCAGGATGGCTGTGTATTATAGCGACCGCTGAAGGTAAGCCTCTTTACCTGCCCGGACGCAAGATCCTGAATAAAAAGCTGTGGCAGGCCATTGCGTGAAGAGACAAAGGCCATCTTGCTGCCATCGGGAGAAAACGTAGGCGAAATATCGATACTTTTGCTGTTCGTAACCCTTCGTGAGAGCGTCCCGTCGGTGTTTACAAGATAAATTTCCTGGTTGCCATCAAAAGAGAGGGTTGCCGCTACCTCGTTGTTGTTTCTCCAGCCAGGGTCAATACTTACAGCACTCTTGCCGACTGCTGCGGTTCTTCCTCCGGTAAGGCTCCTGATATAGAGTGTCGGTCGGCCGGAGATAAAGTCGATATAGGCAAGATGCTTTCCATCCGGAGAAAGCGCCGGATTCATGCAAATGGATCTCGAATTGGTCAGTTGCTTAAGCCCATATCCATCAAATTCACACTCATAGATCTCCTTGAACCCGGTTTTATTTGAAACAAAAACAATTTTGCTGCCAAATACAGACCGTTTACCGGTAAGAAGCTGAACAAGATCTGCACAGAAGGCATGGCCGATTGAGCGAAGATCAGCTTCCGTTCCGCTGTAGGTTTTGTTCATGAGTAATTTTGACCCCGCAGCCTCGTACACCTTCATGTCAAGAATAATCATATCTGATTTCATCGTGACCACTCCCCCGGTATAGACCTCTGCGCCTACCGAAGTCAGTGCCGGGAAATTAATGACAATGTTCTTCCTGTCACTGTTGTCTTTAACGTTAAGCGGTGGAGAGATAAGGGAAAAGAGCCTGGTAAAATCAAGGCCATCATGCATGGTAACATCAAGACTCTGCGCAAACCTTGTCTCTTTTCGGCCCTTGGCATCCAGTTTGTCAAGCACAAGAGCAATGTTGCCCGACCCCTCTTTACGGATGGCTATATACTCCTGGCCCTCAGCCGCGACGAGATGCAAGGGAAAAATGAGACAAAAGAGCAACGCAAAAATGCAAGAAACAGCACCTCGAAAAAATTGAATCATAACCCAGCAAGGCTTTAATCGTTACAGGTAATCTTGACTGACAGTCGTAAAAAATCCGGGGCACCCACCCTCGACATTTCACGGTAAATATAGTGAAATATAGCAAAAAACAGAGGACTCTCTCTGTCTATTCAATACCTTCAGGAGTAAACACAAAACCAATCCATACATCACCGCCACTCGCCTCTTTCGGCAAAAGGGGAAGAGGCGATGATTTCTCAAGCGCTTTTTTCACGGAATTGTTCAAATACTCGCTCGGTGCTTTCTTGTCATAAAGAATCTGGCGAATGGTACCGTCAGCCACAATATTGATGCGAACGTAGACCTCCATACCGTAGCTGTTTTTGAGCAATTGCTTTGAAAAAGCCCAGTTCTGCTGAATAATCGACGCAATTTTCACTTTGTAGGAATCTGCGGTTCCTCCACCCCCCGACCCTCTTCCCACACCATTTCGTCCTGCAGAAGAACTTGCTTGCCCACGTCCCGACCCCGTTCCACTTCCCTCACCCGCCGACTTGACTTTCTGCTGAAGCTGGTCAAGTGCATTGCTCAAATTTGTGGTGGACGGCTTGGGCAATTGCGCCGTTTTTTTATCGACATTTTGTTTGAGGCGCAGAAGTGCCTGGTTGATGTCCGGCTTCTTCTCAACCACCTTGGGCTTCAGCGGCTCGACGGCAATTTTCTTCGGGATAACCGGTGATTTTTCTGGAACCGGAACAGGCTCCTTGACACTCTTTTTGCTGACAGGAGGAGGTGGCGCCGCCTGGGCTGGTGCCACAACAGCCCCCGCAGCACCCTCATGGTCAGAATATTCACGGGATGCCCCTGAACCGGGCAATGAAACGAGAGTGACCGTCACAATTTTCGGCTTTGGATGCCGGCCTGCATCCCACAACTGGAAAGAGACCGCCAAAAAAAGCACAAAAACGTGCATTGCGGCAGCGCCGACAAGCCAGAGAGAAAAATTTTTTTCAGCATAGGGAAGCTTCTGACCTTTTTTCATACGTTCCACCTATCTCCCGCTTTCCCTGGAGACAGCCAAAGGCTCTGTCACCATACCGATCTTTTCAATTCCTGCGTCCCTGATCTGGGCCATGACATCCATCACCAATCCATAAGGCAACGATTTATCGGCCTTGAGATAGACCTCTGCGGTCTGCTTGACATCAAGAATCGTCGGCAGCTTTTCGCGAACCTCCGATGCATTCAACTGATACTTATTGATAAAAACCCGCCTTGAAGCATCAATGCTGATGACAAGAGACTTTTCATCCACATCCATTTTCTGCAAAGTGGTACGGGGCGTTTCAACTTTAACGCCATGCGTCATCATGGGAGCTGTCACCATAAAAATGATCAGCAGCACAAGCATGACATCAACAAACGGAGTGACATTAATGTCGCTCATTAACCGGCGGCCTTTTCCTGATGTTATCATATTTGCGGGTTCTGCCCTACGGCTCGTTGATAAATGCTGCAACAAATTCAGGAGAAAACTCCTCCAGGTCCCGCTCTATGACACCGATCTTGTGCGTAAAAGAGTTGTAGGCAATCACGGCAGGAATAGCCGCAGCAAGACCAGCCGCAGTAGCAATAAGCGCTTCCGAAATACCGGGAGCAACTGCAGCAAGCGAAGCCGATTGGGTTAACCCGATGGTATGGAATGAATTCATGATCCCCCACACCGTCCCGAAAAGACCGATGAACGGTGCCGTATTGCCGACCGTTGCAAGAAAGGGAACAAGGGCAGACAGCCTCTTGTTTTCAGCATTAACCTCCCGTTTCACCGCCCGGGCAATACGCGCTCTCGCAAGGCGGATATCACCCTTGTCGCCAAGCGCCCGATACTCGATATAGCCTGACCGGAAAACTCTCGGCAATGAGCCATGTCTGAAATTTTCACTTTCGGTAAAAACCTTGTCGATATTGTGCACTTCGAAAAAATAGTCAAGAAACGCCTTCGACTCGCGCAAGGATTTCCTCAGATATCCAAATTTATAGGCAATGATTGCCCATGAGATGATCGAAAATGAGAGCAGCACCGAAAGCACCATCAGCACCACAACTCCGGCATCCGAAAGCAGGCCTAAAATACCGAGTCTGGAATCAAGCATAGAAATAGAGAGCAATTAGGGTTCATTAAAAGAGATGAACATTCTGGATCACCGTGTAGGCCAACGCTGAACCGGAAAGAGCGCAAAGCGTATTGACCAGATCATTATTGACAAGAGGAGTCCCTTTGAGAAGCCTGTTTTCAACCAGCGACCCGTCAGGCGCCAAACTGTGTGTCCTCTCCGTCACCTTTTCACGGATTGGATCGAAATACTGGGCCTGGACGGTTGCACCAAAAAAACTGTCAACCAGACTGGCCAGAAGTCCTGAAAAACCAATGAGCAGAAAAGACTGTAGCACCCCGAAGTCACTCATCCATTTGACATTGACCGCCAATGCACTGGCACAGATAAACAGTGAGCCGATAAAGGCGCCCGAAGTACCCGGCACAGAGACGCCACCCGAAGTACCCACAGGCACCTCCCTGAAGGTGGTCACCAGCCAGGCTTTCGGATTTGGCCACATGGTACCGATTTCCGTCGCCCAGGTATCAGCCTGTACCGCAGCGAGTGTTCCAAGATAGGCAAAAAAGAGTGCAGGATTATTGGTCAGCGAAAAAATAATCATCATGATCCAGGCGATCCCGCCATTGGCATAGACCTGCCCGGCATCCCGCTGTGACCCTTTTTCAAAAACCAGATCAAACTTCGCCTTCCGTTTCTTGCCCAGTTTTGAGAGCACCGAGGAGAGGAGATAAAAGGTAAGCAGCGGCACCGTCCACTCTATCCCGCCAATACCGAAAATGGTTGTTCCAAGCAAAAATGTCGCCGTTGCCCCGCTGTTGTCAAGAAACTTGACCTTGATCGAAAAAACAGCAAGAAAAAGGGCAAAAAGTCCCCCAAGCAGAAACTGCTCAAGATGAATGGTGTGATTCATCTCAAGAACGTAAAGGATGTAGGCAATGGAGACCGGAATAAAAAAATTGTCGAGCCCGTGAGACAACAGCGCCTCAACCGCGGTGGCAACAACAGCAAGAAGCAGCGCAAGCGCCAGAAGCATCAGCATCGATTTTCCGGCCAGTCCCCCGCTGAACTGTGTACTGAATACCAGAAGGGCGGCGCTGAGCAGCAAAAACCCACTCAAAAACATGGTAAGCGATCCCTCAACGGTCTTGGGGCTTTTCGTCAGATGCTCAATATGCTTTTTACCGACCGAACTGCCAACCAGAGCAGCAAGAGAATCGCTCACGCCCATCACAAGCATGGACGTCTGCAATATCCACTTGTGTGACTCCCACAAAAAGAGCAGTTGAAGCAGAAAAACAAGCGGGAAAAGCAGCGATCCGTAACTTTTTATTGGTGGCGACTGTGCACTCTTCTCTTCAGGAAGGGCAAGCAGGGAGCCGAACCATTTCTGTCGAATGTTCAATCCGTTAAAGAGCAACAAAATAACGGCCGCAAGAGCAGGATAGAAATTTGACTGAAAATAGGCTGGTATAAAAAAGATAACCACACCCATGGAAAGGTGAACAATTTTCCTGACAACAAGAGCACTGATACTGAACTTTCTCGTCAGCAGTTCCGCAAGAAGAACAAAAAGCAGTACAAGGGAAAGTGTCAGAAAAAAGGCTGGAAAATCCTGAGGCAGTGGAGCTTGGAGATTCAGCATAAGATGGATTGTTAATCTGGTTGTGCAAAAATGTATAACGTTAACGGTACAGAATAAACAGCAAATATCCACCAGATTATAACATTTTTAATGTTTGTTTTAATAAAAGTTTAAATGTAGTTTAAGTCAAATTTTCGTTTAACACCGAAAAAAAATTTCAATAAAATGGCTGCATCCAATCCACAAAGCACCTTTTTCATCCGAAGCAGTGAAAATCCGGCACAGCATCACGAGCAATTTTCCTGCGCCGTTGCAGTTTACCTGCCAAACTCCCTCCAGTCAGGGTTCGTAACCGTTCCTCCCGTACTATAATACGAGAACCGCTCCCAAGTCCATTTTTCTCTTTTCAATCGTATCTTTACTGTGGCTTCGGGATCGGCAGCCCCGGAGATATCTTAGTTAACAGCCAAAAAAATTACTGCCATGAGATCTGATACTGTCAAAACAGGGTTTGAGAAAGCGCCGCACCGCAGCCTTCTTAAAGCCACAGGTTCCATTGTTTCAAACCGCGACTTCAAAAAGCCCTTTATCGGAATCTGCAACTCCTACAACGAACTGATACCTGGCCACTCCCACCTCCAGGAGCTGGGACGCATCGCAAAAGAGGAGGTACGCAAGGCCGGAGGAGTTCCCTTTGAATTCAATACCATCGGTGTCTGCGACGGCATTGCGATGGGCCATATCGGCATGCGCTACTCCCTTGCAAGCCGTGAACTGATTGCCGACAGCGTTGAAACCGTTGCTGAAGCCCACCGCCTCGACGGACTGGTCTGCATTCCGAACTGTGATAAAATCACCCCCGGCATGATGATGGCCGCGCTGCGCATCAACATCCCGGTCATCTTCGTCTCCGGCGGCCCCATGCAAGCTGGTCACACCCCTGCGGGCAAAACCGTTGACCTCATTTCAGTCTTCGAAGCAGTCGGCCAGTACAGCGCCGGAAAAATCAGCGACGAGGAACTTGAGACCATCGAAGAGAGCGCCTGCCCCGGTTGCGGTTCCTGTTCCGGCATGTTCACCGCCAACTCAATGAACTGCCTCAGCGAAGCACTTGGTTTTGCCCTGCCCGGCAACGGCACTATCCTTGCCATCGACCCCCGGCGCAACGATCTGGTCAGGGAAGCCTCCCGCCGGATTATTGATCTGGTAAAGAAGGATATCAAACCGCGCGACATTCTCACCCGCAGTTCGCTGCTGAACGCTTTTGCCCTCGACTTTGCAATGGGCGGCAGCACCAATACCATCCTGCACACCCTCGCCATTGCCAACGAAGCTGAACTGGACTTCGATTTTTCAGAACTCAACGCCCTTTCTGCCAGAACACCCTATATCTGTAAAGTAAGCCCCGCAACAATGGCGGTCCATATTGAAGATGTCGATCGGGCTGGCGGCGTATCGGCCATCCTGCACGAACTCAGCAAAATTGACGGACTTCTTGACCTCTCCGCCCTCACCGTAACCGGCAAAACACTTGGCGAAAATATTGCTGATGCGGAGGTTCTTGACTACTCAGTCATCAGAAGCATAGAAGAACCATACTCCCTGACCGGTGGCCTTGCCGTCCTTTTCGGAAATCTTGCGCCGCAGGGAGCTGTGGTCAAAACCGGCGCCGTAGCCCCTGAAATGATGCAGCACACCGGCCCGGCAAAAATCTACGACTGCCAGGATGACGCCATTAAAGGCATCATGGGTGATGACGTCAAGGCTGGCGATGTGGTCGTTATCCGCTACGAAGGACCGAAAGGAGGACCGGGAATGCCGGAAATGCTCTCCCCCACCAGTGCCATCATGGGTCGGGGTCTCGGCGAGTCGGTTGCACTCATTACGGACGGGCGATTCTCCGGAGGATCGAGGGGGGCCTGCATCGGCCACATCTCCCCCGAAGCTGCCGAGCGCGGCCCTATTGCTGCCCTGCAAAACGGCGACATGATCACCATCGATATTCCCGGAAGAAGCATCTCGGTCAACCTCACTGACGCAATCATCAATGAACGGCTGACACTGCTGAGGCCATTTGAACCCAAAATAAAAAAAGGATATCTGGCAAGGTATGCACAAATGGTCACCTCGGCCAATACCGGCGCAATCCTGAAAAACCCTGTTCCTCTTGAACCCAAATAACGTAGCTATGCAAGCATCAGGTCAAACACTCAATGGCTCAGAAATATTTTTTGAATGTCTGCGGCGTGAAAACGTTGAATATATTTTCGGCTATCCCGGCGGATCGCTGCTGAAAGTCTACGAAACACTCTACGACGTCGAAGACATACAGCACATCCTTGTCCGTCACGAACAAGGCGCAACCCACATGGCCGAAGGCTATGCCCGCGCCACAGGAAAGCCCGGCATTGTTCTGGTCACCTCCGGCCCCGGAGCAACAAACACCGTCACCGGCATTGCCAACGCCTACATGGACTCCTCTCCGATGATTGTCTTCACCGGACAGGTACCCAGCTCACTGATAGGCAACGACGCCTTTCAGGAGGCCGACATTGTCGGAATCACCCGGCCGATAACCAAACACAACTTTCTTGTCAAAGATGTCAAGGAGCTTGCCATAACCATCCGCAAGGCATTTTTCCTTGCAACAAACGGTCGACCAGGTCCGGTTCTGGTTGATATGCCAAAAGATATCCTCAACGCCTCCTGCCTCTTTCAGTGGCCCGAGACGGTTGACATTCGCGGATTCAAACCAACCTTCAAATGCCACATCAACCAGGTTCAAAAGGCCGCGCATAAAATTGCAGAGGCAAAGCGCCCCCTTCTCTATATCGGCGGCGGAGTCATCAGTGCAGATGCATCCGAAGAGCTTCGCGCCTTCGCCATAAAGCAGAACATACCGGTCACCATGACCCTCCAGGGACTTGGCGCCTTTGCGGGCAACCATCCGCTCAGTATGGGAATGCTCGGCATGCACGGCACCTACTGGGCCAACCAGGCCGTCAATGCCTGTGACCTCCTCATAGCCGTCGGCGCACGCTTCGACGACCGGGTCACCGGAAAAACCGCCACCTTTGCGACACAGGCATACAAGATCCATAACGACATTGACCCCACCAACGTCGACAAAAACATCAAGGTTGACTTGCCGATTGTCGGCGATGCAAAACACTTTCTCGCCACGCTCATCGAAGAAACGGCAGGCACCGCTGAAAACCGTGCTCCCTGGCTTGCCCAAATCGACGCATGGCGCCAGAAGTGTCCGCTGACCTACAAAAACGATGACGGCAAACTCAGAACCGAATTTGTGATTGACGAGGTTTCAAAACAGACCCAGGGCAACGCCGTCGTAGTCACCGACGTCGGCCAGCACCAGATGTGGACATCGCAGTTCTACACCTTCATCAATCCCCGCTCAATCATCACCAGCGGTGGACTCGGCACCATGGGCTACGGCTTGCCCGCAGCCATCGGCGCAGCCTTCGGCGTCACCGACAAGCCCGTTATTCTCTTCTGCGGAGACGGAGGGCTCATGATGAATATCCAGGAGCTTGTTACCGCCGTGTACGGTAAAATTCCCATCAAGATATTTTTGATCAACAACAGCTATCTCGGCATGGTGCGCCAGTGGCAGGAGCTCTTCCACAAAGAAAAATACTCATTTACCGATCTTGGCGACAGCAACCCCGACTTTGTCAAAGTGGCCGAAGCCTTCGGCTGCAAGGCAATCATGGCCGACGACCCTGAGAGTGCCAAAAATGCAATCACAGAGGCTCTTGCCTGGAACGAAGGGCCGGTTCTTGTCGATTTCAGAGTGGTCAAAAAAGATATGGTCTTCCCCATGGTACCAGCAGGAGGATCAATTTCAGACATGCTTCTTGAACGGCTGAACCCCAAAACCATGGTCTGAACCGGATTTTGAAGCGGGCAGTCAGGGATACCATGAGTATATGCGTTATCCCTGACTGCCCGCTTCAGATTATGGCGGGCTGTTTGAAACCAAAACCAGATGACCCAATGAAGAAAACCCGCTTTTTTCAGGCAAAGAGGTTCACGCTTTTTCTGCTTGTATCCTGCCTCTTTTCAGCCTGTGCAGCCCAAAGCCCGGCGCTTTATCATGCGGATCTGCAGAAGGCCTATCACAACGCCGTTGTTGATGCGCAAATAGCCGATCCAACGGAGATATCGCACAATCTTGTTGCGATTGTGCCCTCAAACGAGAAACTGATTTGGAAGAACAGGAGTGATGCCCAAAATGCCATGCTGTTGGTGGTCACCTGGACTGACTATAACGGTTATGATGACAAAATCGGGCAATCTGTCCAAATTTCGAGAGAGGTGTGGGTCACCACCGCGCCGGAAATCAAGGATTTTTGTAAAAAGCTGACCGGGAACAGATCGTTGCGACTGGAACAACTTCTGGGGCTTCCACCGAAAGCGGGAAAAACGAAGTTTGTGGAGATGTGGGTCAAACCGGGCAATCTTTTCAGGCCAAGTGCAGATCCGGAGATCAGTGACCGTGAAGCGGAAACAGAGTTCAGGAGACCCAATAAATTTGTGACGGTCAGTGATGAGTATATCAAATGGTACAATGATTTAAAGACGCAATCATACGGAGCAAATGGATATCCATGGACCAGACTTGGTTATACCTACGACTGGGGAGACAGCCATCGTCACATCGGGTTAAGTGAATTTGTTATCATGCCAGGTGCTGCCGTCGAGATCAATTCGATTTTCTCAACGATGGACTATTAGCCGACCACCCGGCAACTATTGCCCGCCAACTTTGAGAATTGCTTTATTAATTATTTATAGTAAAATCAGACAACAAGTTACTGATTGCGCCATATTGTAAATCAATGGTAATGCGTTGCGGTTTTCAGGTGTGTAAACTGATTCTGCCAATAACGATGTGAAGTGGACCCGGAAACGAATGGTTTTTGAAGATGGAAAATCGTCCGATTGTTCATCACCATTGCGGATATTTCCGGGCAAAAACAGAAGAAAGGGGCCCTCAAGGAGAGCGAAAATCGCTTCAGGATGGTGTTTGAGAAGCACTCATCCGTCATGCTCGTTATCGATCCTGATACAGGCAAAATCATTGACGTTAATCAATCGGCTGTAAACTTTTACTGTTCATCATATTTACGCTGTTTTTCCAAAAGGATAGATGCTTGCACAGTGAATCCGTTATTTCGGCTGTACCCCGTACACATGCATGGCTTCTTGTGTAGCCGTGTTCCAAGTCACCTTGATCTGCTTACAGTTCAGGATTGGTATCAGTGAGGTGAGGGAGGCATTGTCCACCACCTTGTAGCACAGAAAACCCGTTGTATTGCTGTAGAATTGAACGCTATTGGACTGAAACGGCTGACCCGCCGTAAACCCAAAGTCAATAAGCAAATAGTAGTCAATGAACGCCGACTGTTGCTGTACTGTAGTCAAAGCGGCTTTGTGAGATGCATCTTTGACGAGTTTTCCAACCTGCTCGTCAATGGCCTCACTGGCACGCTTGAGGTTGAAGGCCTGTTTCTTCTCCGTTGAAACCATGAGATCTCCTCCTTATTTATTATTTTTCTATCGTCATACTTGTCACGACACGGCTGGTGACGGCATATCCCGGTCCGAGTTTCCTCTCGCAGTTGCTTTTTCCTTACGCATCACCTCCTTATCAATAAGCCAATACAGCCTAACGCTAACGATAAGCGCCCCGCTCCACCACACGGAACCCGAAAACACCAAGACGCTTCGTGGCGCTGGTGAGCTGGAACGGATTGTTAAGCGAGTATGCTAATTGGAAATGTCGGGCAAAGATAAAGCCGTTGCCCGACCTACCCGGCTGCATTACCTACGCGAACAGTTGATATACGCAAATAGCAGTGCAGTTGCCGCTCCGATTCCAAACCCAATCAAGACGCCCCACCAGCCCCCAGCCAAAAAGCCAACAATCATGCAGCCGATCACCCAAATTGCCACCCACCCCCATTGCGCGGCTAAAAGCCTCAACATACAGTCAAACATTGTTACCTCCTATTATTTAAACTAACATGGGTTAGACTGATCTGCCCAATTCTGAAAAAGCAGTCAGTTTCTTTCTGTATAACAATTTTAAAATTATTGCGACAAACAAGCTAAATTATTATATTAAAATAACATATAAAAACAGCGCCTATTTATTATCCCATTTTATACAGATCAGCCTAAAACGATACAAGATCATTTAAAACCTTATTCGCTCTTGTTGAAGGTATGGATTATAGCAGTACAGACTTGTGTTTCTCAACAGAGGATTTTATTAACAATTGTAACAAACAAAAAACAAACATCAAAGTTTTCTTGTAATATTTCCGTGACGGCGAAGTAGACATAACGCTTGAACAGCACTCTGCTCTTGCCCGGTAATTCGCAATAGCATCCCGCCATTGGAGTGCTCACTTCCATAGCCTGCTTGCTCAAGGTCATTCGCCTCACATCAAATAGGCTTACGATACAACAGGTACAGGGCAAGGCGTGCAGAGGGAGCGCGCTTGCCCATTGTCAGCACAGATTGCTTGAGCGGGATAAAGAGGGCGGGATAACCCCGCCCGTACGGGGATTTGCTGAGGGGGCGGCATGGGAGCGGTTAGACTGCCCTGCTATTCCATTCAAAAAAAACTCTATATTACGGTTCGTTTTAAGGTAATGCGACGCTCTTTTTTTTTACCTTCAAGAAGTATTCTTTTAAAGAGTATTTGTGGTTTTTTTGTAAACAGGCACCTGAAGCTCCAACTTAAGTATACTTATAAAAAGTTTTAAAATATTAGCTTACATAGGTTCAATCAAATATTTTTCATGAAACACATTATATCCGTACTGGTTGAAAACAAGTTTGGCTCCCTTAACCGGGTTGCGGCCATGTTCAGCGCCCGGGGGTTCAACCTCGAGAGTATCTCCATCGGCGAAACTGAGGACACGGAAATCTCACGCATGACCATTGTGACAAGGGGTGAAGACCAGATTATCGGCCAGGTGCTCAAGCAGTTGAACCGGCTAGTCGATACCATCAAGGTTACCGATCTGACCCGTCAGCCGCATGTTGAGCGGGAGTTGCTCCTTATGACCCTGAAGCTCAGCAAGACGGTGCAGCATGAGATTTTTGAGCTGATCAATGTTTTTAAAGGAAAAGTCGTGGATATAAAACAAAAATCCATTACTATTGAGGTCATCGGTTCTCCGGACAAGATCAACACAACTATCGATATCTTCAAGCCGTACGGCATAAAAGAGCTTGCCCGTTCTGGCGCGGTAGCGATACACCGGGGAGAATAACACTGTTTTTTACTGAATTATCAATCAAACCTATCCGAACACATGAACGTTTATTATGACCAGGATGCCGATCTCGGTTATCTGCAGGGAAAAAATATTGCAATACTTGGTTACGGCAGTCAGGGTCATGCCCATGCCCTGAACCTCAAGGAGAGCGGCATGAACGTCTGTGTCGGTCTTCGCCCCGAAAGCGCATCATGTAAAAAAGCAAGAGAGGCTGGCCTGGAGGTCAACACCGTCGCCGATGCCGTTAAATGGGCCGACATCGTCATGGTGCTTCTTCCTGACCAGACCCAGAAAGCGATTTATGAGGCTGAAATTCTTCCAAACCTTGTGGCCGGCAACACCCTTGCCTTTGCTCACGGCTTTAATATTCATTACGGGCAGATTGTTCCTCCAGAGACAATCAACGTCATCATGATTGCTCCAAAAAGCCCCGGCCACCTTGTCCGCCGCACTTACACCCAGGGCAACGGTGTCCCCTGCCTTATCGCGGTGCATCAGGATGCTACCGGTGAGGCAAAGCAGCAGGCGCTTGCATGGGCCAAAGCGATTGGCGGTACCAAAGCCGGCGTTATCGAGACCTCCATCAAAAATGAGACTGAGACCGATCTCTTCGGTGAACAGGCTGTCCTTTGCGGCGGTTCTGCCGAGCTGATCAAGGCTGGATTTGAGACCCTTGTCGAAGCCGGATACCCTGAAGAGCTCGCCTATTTTGAATGTATGCATGAGTTGAAACTCATTGTGGATCTCTATTATGAAGGAGGTCTTTCAAGAATGAACTACTCCGTAAGCGATACGGCCGAGTATGGCGGCATGACCCGTGGACCGCGTCTTATCACACCTGCGGTCAAGGCTGAGATGAAAAAAATTCTTGAGGAGGTTCAGGACGGCCGTTTTGCCAAAGAGTTTATCGACGAATGTAACGGCGGATACAAAAACCTCAGCAAACTCCGCGAAGAGAACAGCAACCATGCCATTGAAACGGTCGGTGCAAAACTTCGCAACATGATGAGCTGGCTGATCAAAAAATAATCCATTCAATATCAAAGAATGTACAAGATTGTCTCAATACCGGGCGATGGTATAGGCCCGGAAGTGGTTGCAGGAGCTGTTGCAGTACTGGGGCAGCTCTCCAAAAAACATGGCTTTGGAATTGTTATAGAGGAGCACCCCTTTGGCGGCGCCTCTTATGAACTGCATGGCGAAATGCTTACCCAGGCGACGCTTGATGCCTGCCGGAAGTGCGACGCCGTGCTGCTTGGAGCCGTTGGCGGCCCGAAATGGGAGAGTCTGGCGCATGAGCACAAGCCGGAAGCTGCGCTGCTCAAAATCCGCAAGGAGCTTGAACTCTTTGCCAACCTCCGGCCAGCCAAAGTCTATGACGCTCTGCTTGACGCATCATCGCTCAAGGCGGATGTGGTTCGCGGTACCGACTTTCTCGTTTTCAGGGAGCTTACCGGCGGTATCTATTTTGGCCAGCCACGCGGATTCGATGAGAACCGGGGCTGGAACACCATGGTCTATGAGCGTTATGAGGTAGAGCGCATTGCCCGTCTCGCCTTTGAAGCTGCCCGGAAACGGAAGGGCAAGGTCATTTCCATCGACAAGGCAAACGTGCTTGAAGTGTCGCAGTTCTGGCGGAATGTGGTGCATGAACTGCACAAGGAGTTCGCAGATGTGGAGCTGAGCGACATGTATGTAGATAATGCGGCGATGCAGATTGTCCGCAATCCAAAACAGTTTGATGTTATTGTGACCAGTAACCTATTTGGCGACATTCTGAGCGACATCGCCGGCATGATTACCGGAAGTCTCGGTATGCTCCCTTCGGCAAGCATCGGCACCCGGCACGCCCTGTACGAACCGATTCACGGCAGTGCACCGGATATTGCCGGACAGAACAAGGCCAACCCGATTGCCACCATTGCATCGGTCGCCATGATGTTCGAACACAGCTTTAACTTGCCGGATATTGCCCGTGAAATCGAGCAGGCAATTGAGGCGACCCTTGCCTCCGGAGCCCGGACAGCCGACATCGCCAATGCGGGAGATCGGGTGATTTCAACAACAGAGATGACAGAAGCAATTGTCAGGCATCTCGGTGCCTGATCAAAAAAAGGCAGAGATGGCAGAGAAAGAGAGGATTATTGTATTCGATACAACCCTGCGTGACGGAGAGCAGTCCCCCGGGGCGTCGCTTAATGTGCAGGAAAAGGTGGAGATTGCCCGGCAGCTCGAAAAGCTTGGGGTAGATGTGATTGAGGCCGGTTTTCCGGCTTCGTCACCCCTGCAGCTTGAAGCGGTTCAGCGGGTAAGCGCAGAGTCGAAAGCCGTTGTGGCCGCACTGGCAAGGGCGGTGGAAAACGACATCACCGCAGCCTGGAACGCGCTGCAGCAGGCACGCAAGCCGCGCATCCACACCTTCATCGGCACCTCCGACATTCATATCACAGGAAAATTCGGCAGCGACCGCTACGGCGTGAGCCTGCAGGAGAAGCGGCAAACCGTCCTCAAAATGGCGGTCAATGCGGTCACGTTTGCCAAAACCTTTACACCTGATATCGAGTTTTCTGCTGAAGATGCAGGACGCACCGATCAGGGCTTTCTTGCTGAAATCATTCAAGCGGTTATTGCGGCAGGTGCAACAACGGTCAACATTCCCGACACTACAGGCTATACCTGGCCATCAGAGTTTGGCCGGAAAATCGCTGACCTCCGGAGCCGCGTCCAAAACATCGGCAATGCCATCATCAGCGTCCACTGTCATAACGACCTTGGTCTTGCTGTGGCCAACACGCTCAGCGCCGTTGAACATGGTGCACGCCAGGTAGAGTGTTCCATGAACGGTATCGGTGAAAGGGCCGGAAACGCTTCGCTCGAAGAGATTGTGATGGCCCTGAAGGTGCGCAGCGACCTGCACAACTTCTACACCGGTATCGTCACCGAAGAGATCTACAATACGAGCCGCATGGTCTCGACCTTTACCGGAATCATCATCCAGCCCAACAAGGCCATTGTCGGCGACAACGCATTCTCGCACGAATCGGGCATTCATCAGGACGGTATGCTGAAAAACCGGCAGACATACGAGGTGATGACACCGGAATCGGTAGGAGTGCCGCAAACGAGCATTGTGCTGGGCCGCCATTCCGGCAAGCACGGCCTCAAATCGCGCCTCCAGAGCCTCGGCTACAACCTTGACGACACAGAACTCGAAGCGGTCTACAAACGGTTTGTTGAGATTGCCGACAAAAAGAAAGAGGTCTATGACGACGACCTGAGAGTGTTGATGGGCGATGAACGGAGCAAACCCCGCAACGCCTATGAGCTCGACTACCTCCATAT
This sequence comes from uncultured Chlorobiaceae bacterium, assembly GCA_903882665.1. Classification (GTDB taxonomy): domain Bacteria; phylum Bacteroidota; class Chlorobiia; order Chlorobiales; family Chlorobiaceae; genus Chlorobium. The sequence continues at coordinate 35,962 of CAIRXW010000007.1, forward strand.
CAACAGCGGTACCGCTTCAATTCCTACTGCAACCATCAGGATCCGGCACAAAGAACATATCTATGAAGAGTCGGCAACTGGCGACGGCCCGGTGGATGCCTGTTTCAGGGCCATTGAACGCGCCCTTGGCATAGAATCGATGGTCACCTCCTACTCTGTACGCTCCACCACTGCCGGACGTCAGGCTCTCGGAGAGGCGCTGGTACGCATCAGGGACAAAAACGTCTCTTTTAACGGAAGAGGTGTCTCGACCGATATTATTGAGGCCAGCGCCAAAGCCTATCTCCAGGCTCTCGGCCTGCGCCAGCATCATTTTGACAACATTACTACTGAAACTGAAACCATAGAAAGCGGGGTTTAAGAACACCATGGCACAAACAATAACCCAGAAGATCCTTTCAAAAGCGGCAAACAGAAAATTTGTCGACGCTGGCGAAAGCGTCTGGCTGAATGTCGATATCCTCCTCACCCACGATGTCTGCGGTCCGCCAACCTTCGATATTTTCAAGCAGGAATTTGGCCCTGACGCAAAAGTCTGGGATCCGGCAAAAGTTGTCGTCCTGCCCGACCATTATATTTTTACAGCCAACGAGCACGCCCATCGCAACATCGATCTGCTGCGCCAGTTTGCAAAAGAGCAGAAGCTTGAGCACTATTATGATGTCGGCACCGACCGCTACAAAGGCGTCTGCCATGTAGCCCTGGCTGAAGAGGGATTCAATCTGCCCGGAACCGTACTCTTCGGAACCGACTCGCACACCTGTACTTCAGGAGCCTTCGGCATGTTCGGCACCGGAATCGGCAACACCGACGCGGCCTTCATTCTTGGCACAGGCAAACTCTGGGAAAAAGTCCCGGAATCGATACTCTTTACCTTTGATGGCAAAATGCCTGCATACCTTACGGCAAAAGACCTTATTCTGCAGATTCTCGGCGATATCACCACCGACGGCGCAACCTACCGCGCCATGGAATTTGACGGCGAAGCGATTTTTTCACTTCCCATGGAAGAGAGAATGACCTTGACCAACATGGCCATCGAAGCGGGAGGCATGAACGGCATCATCGCTGCCGACACTATCGCTGAAAGTTATGTCAAGGCAAGAAGCCAGAAACCCTACGAACTCTTCCAGAGCGATCCAGACGCCCGATATCACAGCAAGTACCGTTACAACGTTGCTGAGCTCGAACCGGTTGTTGCCCAGCCGCACAGCCCCGATAACCGCGCCACGGTGAGAAGCGTCCAGGGCACAAAGATCACCAAGTCCTATATCGGCTCCTGCACCGGCGGCAAACTGACCGATTTTGTGATGGCCGCCAGAATCCTGAAAGGCCAGAGGGTTTCGGTTACCACCAACATCGTGCCAGCTACCGTCAAAGTTGCCCGTGACCTCGAAACTGAACTCTACGACGGCCAAAGCCTGAAGAAGATTTTTGAAGATGCAGGGTGCTCCATTGCACTCCCCTCTTGCGCAGCCTGCCTTGGAGGCCCTGCCGATACCGTCGGGCGCTCTGTTGACAATGATGTCGTCGTCTCGACCACAAACCGCAATTTCCCCGGACGGATGGGCAGCAAACATGCAGGGGTCTACCTTGCCTCCCCGCTCACAGCCGCCGCATCGGCAATTACGGGCAAACTCACCGATCCGAGAGATTTTCTCTGATCGCACTTGAAATTCGGGAAAACAGAACGAACACACACATGGAAACCATCATTCAGGGAAAAGCCTACGTTTTAGGCAAAAATATTGATACCGACCAGATCATTCCAGCCGAACATCTGGTCTACAGCCTCTCCGACCCCGAAGAGGTGATTCTCTATGGCAAATATGCCCTTTCAGGAGTACCGCCCCAACAGGGAGGCCTTCCCCAGGGCAACATCCCCTTCATCGAAGAGGGAAGGTGCCATTCAGCGTTCACCATCATCATTGCCGGGCCAAACTTCGGCTGCGGATCGTCGAGAGAGCACGCACCATTCGCCCTCAAGGTTGCCGGTGTGCAAGCCATTGTCGCCGAGTCGTACGCAAGAATTTTTTATCGCAACTGTGTTGACGGCGGCTTTGCCATTCCCTACGAGACAGCAGAACAACTCAACCAGCTCATCAAAACCGGTGACGAACTGAAAATAGACGTCGAAGCGAACACCATCGAAAACTTGACCAGCGAGGTCACCTACAAGCTCAATCCCCTTGGCGATGTCTTCAACATTGTTGAGGCTGGCGGTATTTTTGCCTATGCCAGACAGGAACATTTAATGCCCCAAGGCTGATTTATGACTGCAACAACAAAATCTATAGAGCTTTACGACACCACCCTGCGTGACGGCACACAGGGTGAGCATATCAACCTTTCCGTTCAGGACAAGCTCCTTATAGCTCAAAAGCTTGACGAGTTCGGCATGGACTATATTGAGGGTGGATGGCCAAGCAGCAACCCGAAAGATGAGGAGTTTTTCATCAAGGCACGGCAGCTTCAGTTCAACCATGCAAAGCTCACCGCCTTTGGCTCAACCGCCCGCTTTGTCAAGAGTGTTGAGAGCGACCCCAACCTGCTCGGGCTGCTCCAATCCGAAACACCGGTTATTACCATCTTCGGAAAAACATGGAAAGCGCACTCCGAAAAAAGTCTGGGCATCTCTGACGAAGAAAATGCCGAGCTGATCTATCGCTCGGTCAGCTTCCTCAAGCAGGAGGGTCGGGAGGTCTTTTTTGATGCCGAACACTTTTTTGACGGCTACAAAAACAACCCCGAATTTGCCCTCAAAATGCTTCTTTCCGCCGTTGAGGGTGGTGCATCAAGAATTGTGCTCTGCGACACCAACGGAGGCTCACTGCCCCATGAGGTGACCGATATCGTCGCCCATGTCCTTGCCGTTACCGGAGTTCCTGTGGGCATTCACAGCCACAATGACGGTGACCTTGCAGTGGCAAACTCCATCGCTGCCATCATGGCCGGTGCAACCCACATCCAGGGAACCATCAACGGTATCGGTGAACGGTGCGGCAACGCCAACCTCATCAGCATTATTCCCAACGTCATGCTGAAGCTGCAACGCTCATTCACCTTTGTGGAACACCTCACCCAGCTCACCTCACTCTCGAAGTTCGTCTACGAGATTCTGAACATGCCGTCGAACACCCGGGCACCGTTTGTCGGAAAATCGGCCTTTGCCCACAAGGGCGGCATCCATGTCAGCGCCGTCATGAAAGAGAGTTCGCTCTACGAGCATATCGACCCCGCACAGGTCGGAAACCGGCAACGGGTTCTTGTCTCCGAACTTGCCGGCCAAAGCAACATCCGCTACAAGGCTCAGGAGCTCGGCATTACCCTTCCCGAAAAAAGCGAGCTCTTCAAAAATATTGTCCACCACATCAAGGAGCTCGAACACGAAGGGTACCAGTTTGACGGAGCCGAAGCCTCTTTTGAACTGCTCCTGCACAAGGAGCTCGGCAACTTCAACCCCTTCTTTGAAGTGCTTGAAACCAAGGTGCATATCGAGTCAGGCAAAAATGCCAAAAATGTTGACCAGGCAGTACTCAAGGTCAAGGTTGGAGAGGAGATAGAACATATTGCCGCCGATGGCGATGGCCCGGTCAACGCCCTCGACAAGGCGCTCCGCAAGGCGCTGATCCACTTTTACCCCGAAATCAAAAGCATCAAGCTGGTTGACTACAAGGTGCGGGTACTCGAAGAAAAACGGGGAACCAGCGCCAAGGTGCGGGTACTGATTGAATCAAGCAACGGCCACTTCACCTGGGGCACGGTCGGCGTCTCGACCAACATCATCGAAGCAAGCCTCCAGGCACTTCAGGACAGCATGAACTACCACCTCTTTACCCTGAAGGCAGCAATGCCGAAGGGCGCAGAAACAACACCTGCATAACACTTCTTCGGCAGCATACCCTTATGCTGCCGAAGCTTTAGCGCTTTCACAGAATGAGACTGACCCTGCTACAAAAGAAACCTTTCAGTGACAGGCACTTTATCAATCACACCATACCATTCGTGACGGCCTGATTTGCGTCATCTTTCTTCAGAATACCATCTTCAACCATTTTGTTGATCGCCTGTGTAATTTGCTCGTGGGTACGAAGCAACGCAGGCAGTGACAGGGCCAGTGCGCCAACCTGGCGAATATTGGCTTTGTCGTTTTCGATTTGTGTGATATTGACAAGATCAAGACGGATAATCCCATCGATCAGTGTGATGTTGGCAATTCCGTCAGTATAGATAGTCTGCATCTTTTTTCTCCCTTGGAAATGATTTGTATTTTGATTCACGTAGAATAACGAGTCCGCAATATATTAACTGCAAGCGTTTTATTTTACAGAATAATTTGTCAGGCAGGCAGGCTATCCTCACCATAACCGGATAATCACCCATCTATGGGCGAAGGTCACAGAAAACGGAGCAGAATAAAGAGAGCAAGCATGATAAACGCTATGGCGATTTTCATAGCCGAACCGGCAAGAAGCCCGATCCATGTGCCGATTGCCGCAATACCGGCATCCTTGAGAGGTCGACGGGCAATCAACTCACCAAAAAGCGCTCCAAAAAAAGGTCCGGTAACGATTCCGGGAATACCGAAAAACATTCCGCAAACAGCTCCAATCGCCGCACCGATAAGAGCATATCTGCTTGCACCGAATTTTTTTGCGCCGAGCACTCCGGAAAGCAGATCAATCAGCCAGGCAAAAAGCGCGAGCAGCGCGAGAACGGTTATGGACTTCCACCCGACATAAACAAAATGCTCGGCCCACGCAGCAACCACAAGACCGGAAAAAATCAGTATAATACCCGGCAAAGCGGGTAACACCAGCCCGGCAAAACCGATGACAACAAGGATCGCAGCGACTATCCACAGCAGCAGAGTCATCTCCAAGCATTATAACGGCTGATCCGGAACCCGGGATTCATCAGCTTTTGAAAGCGGTCGACAATCACCCCATGCTCCAGAAGCACCGCACCGATCTCGATAGCCCGGTCACCATACTCCGGAGACAAGCCCGTCGTCTCAAAATCCAGCACCACCACACTGTCCGCCAACGTCTTCTGCA
>CAIRXW010000008.1 GCA_903882665.1 uncultured Chlorobiaceae bacterium
ATCATCCCTTTTCTAAAAATTATGGAATGATAAAAATAACAAGTTTTTTTCAAGTCGGTGACGACCAAAAACGTATCATAACTTGTTTTATTATTAGGCGATAAACAGTGTTAATTTTTTCAACAACCGGACACCAGTGATCATTCTTATATCTTCTGTCAATAACTTTCTTTGTTATTGTTGGAAATGTTCTCGCATCGGGATTGTTGGCTACTTATAAAGGAGGAGGAATTGTTGAAGGAATATATGGTGGAATAATAAATTGGGGCCTAAGAAAAAATGGCCCTAAGCTAGTCTTGATGTCAATTATATGTATAGTTTTTTTTATAGTATCAAAACCTAAATATTCCATCAATATTAGCCTTGTACTTTCAGTATTATTTTTTTCATATTTTTATGGTGCTTCGATATTAAATATTGGTGGAACATTATCGTATTTAGTATTCTTGATAAGCGATAAGAGTTTTTTTGGGCAGCTATTTCTGTCAATTATACCCGCAATTTTAGAATCACTTCATGTGGGGATTGTTCTCCATTTTTTGTATAGTGAGTATTATCATAAGAACATAGCAAAAAAAATAAGGAAGAATGGCTTGATATTTTCTTCTATCTGTATAATAATCACAATCAATGTGGTTTATTTTATAATTCATAGTAATTCATATAATGCCGATATTTCATGGTATCTGGTGAATAATATTCTGTATGTTGGCGCAGGATGGGGTGTCGGTCTATATTTAGCCACACTGCTTGTTAGGAAAATAAATAATGCTATTGGTGAAGATGTTATAGGGCTTTCTCCATGTCCGATGAATGAAGATGATCTATTGGTTTTAAGCAATTTAAATAAAATAGAGAGATCGAAACCAGCAGTCTTGGTGGTGGGCGCACATCCAGATGACATTGAAATAGGTGCCTATAACCTTATAAATAACGAAAACATAAATTTGTTTTATGTGACCCTAACTCATGGTGAACTAGGTGCGACTAAAAGTCGCGATTCAAACTTATTTGAAATCTGCCTAGTGTGGAAACGTGTTATTGAATCTATTGAGAGCGCACGCGCATTGAATTCGTGCGATATTACTATAGCATCTCTTTATGATGGCCATTTATTTGAAAAAAAGGACGACATAATAAAAATAGTTAGAAATAAATTAAAAGAGATAAGGCGTTTAGGTATCAATGATGTTGTTGTAATAAGTCACGGTACTTTTGATATGCATTCAGACCATATTTCTGTTGGGGAAGCTATCAGGTCTGCTGCAAGACCTAATGCAATTCTATTATACATGGTGATAGATGTTTCTGCTCCTGATATGAATAAAGTGTTATCGAGAAAAGAAAACATATATTGTTCTATTGTAAATTACTCAAAATTTTCGCAGCATATGAATAGATATTATGCTACTCAAATAAAAAGGGGAACTGTCAAACTATCTGAGACAAAAGATAATTATGAACAGTATTTTTTTCATGAAGGCGATTCATTATCAATGGGACAACAAGTAATGGAACTGTGTCAGATGAAGGAGTATTTAAATGGCCCTTGTGATGCCCAACAAGCGCATCCAGCGGACGCGCCAGAGTCGCGCCGCTGAAGCAAAATGTTAGACTGAACGGTTTGTGCTTGCCGTATTTCAGCGATATCTTAACGATAGATAATAATGCAAACGGGAGCTACCGGCTCGACTTGTTGAAGGATGAACCGGAGCTGTAGTCAGCAGGTATCTCCGTTCATGCACAGAAAGGAATGGTTAGCTTTTTCTGATTCAGGCAGTTCAGTCTAAACAATGTTAGGAAGCAATAATGTCGAAGGAAATTGATGACTTTATGAATAGCAAAATAAGAAGCCCGCGTCTCAACGACAAGCTATTCATCGAAGCTGATGATTGGAGGATGAATGCATGCCTGAATATGTATCACGATCCAAGTGAGCTATATGTTGTTGGGTATAAAGAAGCGGCTGATTCACTTGTAGATTCAATTGCAAATCAAAAAGGAAGTGCCGATTCTTTAATCTTTCCTATTGTCTTTTTATATCGGCATTATATTGAAATTAGGCTTAAGTCATTGCTTCATGATGGAAGTTATGGGCATAAAAAACAGTAATACTTTTGCTGATCCTTTTATATTGTCCTGTTTCAGTAATATCTTGCATGAGGATAAGAATTCATAAAAAATGACTGGATTATGAAAGGAAATTTGGTACAGCGGAGCTATAGTGATCGGTGTAGTGCTTGGTGGGTGCGCGAAGCGTCGGGGAGTTCTGGAGGATCTGCTTGACGCGACACTGCAAGGTTAAGCTTTCGTGGAAAGAACTCCAAATAGTGTCTTTTTTCCTGCTTTAATTAGTAAACTGAGTCGTTGTATGAGTAGGGTTGGTTACCAATTTAAAATCAGCAGATTTTTTTTGCCGGTTGCAAGCCACTACATCTTTTGATAAATCATTTCGAAGACAGCATCATGAAAATTTTAACAATACTTGTCGTTTTACTTTCAATATCGCTTACCTCCTTTGCAGAATCCAAATGGATATTACTTCATAACGCCAAAGGAAATGGTGCAGACGTTTACTACGACAAACAATCAATAACAAAAATAAACGACAATGTTGTTGAGATTTATATTGCATTTGCAACAGCATATAACAAGCGTTGCCTTGAACAAATTCGGATAGATTGTAAAAATAAAAAAACCGCTATAGGCAAGTGTGATATATATATTGATGGCGCTAAAATTCAAAGTATGGATTATAGCAATGCTGGATGGATCTGGGATTCCCCAAACAACATTGTAGATAAGAAACTTATAAGGCTTATTTGTAAAAAGAAATAAATTTAAATAATTTTGGCTGCTCTTATACGGGCTTAGAGGACGAAGGAGTATAGCTAGGCGATATTGTTATTGCAAGGTTATGCGTTTATGAAAAAACACTGGAGAAGTGTGTTTTTTCTTGTTATAATGTGTAAACTGACGACTTGCCCTCATTTCTTGAACTGCTTATTTTTAGCTTACTGCTGCAAAAACCTATTTTTTTAAACTAAATGAAATATTATGGCACAAGAAAAAGGTTGCTGTGTATGGATTCTTATAATAGCCTTAGGAATCGTACTCGGCGCGATTCTGATTTCATTAGTCTAAATTATATATTAATCGCGATTGCTATTTTAATATATGTTGCGAATAATCAAGTATTAAAGATTGTTTTTGATAATAAAATTATTCATGGACAGCTTAATGATGTATTAGGCATAATTGTTTTCCTTTCGTATGCGAATTTATTAATTATATACTTTGGTAAAAAATCATTACGAATTAATTCGCTTAAAAAAATCGCCATCTCAACTATAGTAGTTAGCCTATGGTGGGAATATATTACGCCATTTTATCATAAATCAACATCAGATCCCTATGATTTAGTTGCATACGGTATTGGATCACTTATTTATTTTGCAACAATAAAACGCCATGAAAAGTTAAAGCCTTATAAATGAATAAGTAATAGGTTGTATTTATTTTGAATAAAATAGCAAGACATTATTAGTTTTAATATAATGAAACTTAAAGATATGCATATTTCTTTGATGCTTTTATACTTCGTATTCTTTTTTAGGCGGATCAATCAAATTAGTGTTAGTCTTAACGGATGATACTTTTTCAGATACAAAAAATTGATTCTACGGTTCCGAAAGATATTGCCGAAAAAATTTCTGTTATCTGGGAGGAAGTGGTAAGTTCAATAGCTAAGGAAATGCTAACGTATGTAGCGTCTCGAGTAGGCGAGCCACACATAAATCTTCGTGAAGAAATGATACTTGAGCTGGCAAAGCTTAAATCCTTTATATCAGAAAAAGTTGTTTCCGATAGGATGAATGGTCGAACGATTGCGGAAATTGATCCCCTAGAAGAACGGAACCAATGCTTTAGTGAGGCCGGTAAATGCAAAATATCGATAACAGCGAAAAACTATGCCGAGCATATTTGGATAAAGAAGTATAAAGAACGATGGGAACCAAAAACAGAAGCAGCTCTGAAGAAAGATTTGGTAAGAAAAAAGACCAAGATTGTTCCACAGAGAGTCGAAGAAAATCATTTCATTCCCAAATCATTTATTAAAAAATATTGGTCGGAAGACCAATTTATTTATAAAAGTATTAAGACTCCAAGCGGAGTGGAGCAAAAAATTCAAACACCTTCAGGGAGTTGGGGTTTCCAACCAAACCTTTATTCAGACTATTTGGAGGTCTACTTTGGCTTATTAGAAGGTGATGCGGCCAAGCCTATTCAAATGGTATTGAATATTGAGCCGTTAAATCGACCTCAACGTGAAGCTTTAATCGGATTTATCGTAATCCAACGGATAAGAAATCCGCATTTCATGGAATCTCTGGCGAGGTCAATGTACCCATTGATTGCTAATGAAGTTGGAGAAGATAAGGCTAACGATAGAATCTATATGCAGCGGGTCTATGAAACCCTGTATAGTCAGGGTGACTTCTATGCCAAATTAGCAGGGCCATTTTTTTATAGTCGCTGGGTGGTTATCCGTTCCGAAAAACCAGATTTTGTGTTGCCAGATGTATGTAACTTATTTGGTAACCATGAAGACAGGCAATACGTAGTTATGCCTCTAACTCCTACTGATTGTCTGATTATACTTCCAATTGCGGTGGATAAACCAAGAGTTGTGCCTTACTTCATTAAGGCGTCAGAATCCATGATCAAAGATATCTCGTACATGCTATATTGTGCGGCAAAAGAAGAGTTTTTGAGTTCGAGTGACGCATCTCTACATTTTGATAATGAGGAGCCTAATAATGTCATGCAGCGGATAATTTCGTCTCTCGCCAAAATTACCGCTGATGACTTATAGTTATGTGTTAACTACAAAAATCGAGGCGGTTTATGTACTACATAGTTGAAACCGGCAAATCATTCGACCAGGCGTCGGCAGACCTTGAATCAGCGGTTAAAAAACATGGGTTCGGTGTACTGCATGTTCACGATTTGGGGAGCACGCTTCGCAGCAAAGGCATTGCCTTCGATGAGCAGTGCAAGGTTTTTGAAGTCTGCAATCCAGGGCAGGCTGCAAAAGTTCTGTCAATTGATATGCGCCTTAACATGGCGCTGCCGTGTCGTATCTCGGTGTTTACAGAAAAAGGCAAAACGAAAATTGGTCTTATTAAGCCAGTGCAGATTCTTTCGTCTTTATCTCAGGATGCAGCGTTAGTTCAAGTTGCCAAAGAGGTCGAGGAGAAGACCATCCAGATGGTTGACGAAGCGAAATGAATGCTCGTCACATTACAACGCCATAAACACGGACGCATATTTGTTGCTTTTTCCGGTCGCCGCAAATGCGTCGGAGATGGTGGACGTTATAAATTAACAAATTACCTGGAATTGATATGGACACTTCAACAGTATTAAGCGCAATTGCAATTATTGTTTCCGTGGCTTCGGCATTGATTGCTTATAGTTTGCAAAAATCTGACAGTCAGCGATCAGCCAGAGAGCAGCTAAGTAAATCAGTAGCTGAGCTCATTAATTTGAACTCCAAGAACTATCATATATGGTCAATTGTACCAGAACATAGAAACGCCACCTACTATCAGGAAATAAGTTCGATTTCGCAAATTGCGGCATCAATGACTCGTCAAGCTGTGTTTTTGGTTGATTCCTTCCCTGATATGGTAACCGATGTTGATTGTGTTGCTATTGCCCAGGGACTGACACTTGTAGGAGACAATGTGCTGGCGGACAGCTATATGCAAAATGCGATATCGAAGTCTCCAAGCGATTTTTACAGAATTATCAATCTTCGAGGGTATGCCGATTTTCTTTTCAGGCAAGGACGGCATGAGCCTGCCCGGGAAAAATATCAGGAAGCTGTAAAAATATTTGATAATGATACTGATTTCAATAAAGCAACCAATGGCTATACCTATCAGATGTGGATGAATAGTGAATTCTATAGTGGATTTTCGACAGAATCGGAGCTGCACTACCAAAGAGCCCTTGGTATTTATAGTAGCATTTCAAATCAAATGATGAAGACATACAATATCAATAGCATCGGGCAGGCAAGGGCTGCTTTTCAGCCTCAAGGATAAGCGTGTTGAGACATGCCGATGAGACCGGGGGGCGCAGGCTTTGGGCCTCATGAAAAAATGTGTAAATTTTGCTGGCAAGTACTCTTCAGGCGTATGAGGCCTGAAAATGCTGGAACACCTTTAGCAGCAAATTTGTTAAAGCATTTATATTCAAATCGATAAGTCTTTTTCTTTTTTGTGATAACCGTACCCCATCGGGGGGAAAATATGAAACAATCAGTTCCAGTCTCATCGTCATATACCGTCAATGATATCAGTACAGCGGAGGCATTTTATCGGGTCTTTTGTGCGTTACCAAAAAAAGATCGTATGGCTGTTGCTGGCTATATTTTTCAGGATACGGAGGTTCGACATAACCTGGAGTTAACTGAAATTCCCAATGATCAGACAATCAAAAGTTTTGCTGAAGATAAATCGCGTATGCCAGTATTTACGACAGTTAAGTCGTTACGTGAGGACTTGTTATCGTGATGTATCCGATTCGTAGAACCACCCGGTTTAAAAAAGATATCAAGCGTGTGCTGAAACGGGGAAAAGATCTTGAACAGCTACTAACCGTTGTCCAGAATCTTGCCGAAGGAGAGTCACTGGATGCAGTTTATCTCGATCATCCCTTGAAAGGCCAATATCATGGAAAACGTGATTGTCATTTGGAACCAGATTGGATCTTGATTTATGCATTTGAGGATCAGGATTTAGTGCTGTATCGTACTGATTTCATGCTGATTTGTTCAGATAATCGGAGAAGAATAATTTATGCAGTATCAATTTTAGCCAGCAGATCTGGTAAGTCTGCTTCGTAACCCCAACCTCGCCAACCTGATGCGGCGCATTGACTATATCGAAAAGATGGGCACAGGTGTGATGCGCATGCAAAAACTGTTGGCGGAGCCAGGTCTTGGAGCCTCTGAAGTATGAGTTCTCCGGCTTTGTGCGGGCAGTGTTTCAGCGCAATCCGGTTGCCGAGCAAGCTACCCAAGAAACCGCCCAAAAGACTACCCAAGAAAAAATCCTGGCGATGATGCTTGACAGGTTGGTTTACGGAAAATAGAGAGTCTCCAATCAGTGGGGAAGCATCCCTGCCACCTCTTTTTTGGAAGTTTTGAGGGCAAGCAGCGATTTTACAAGCAGATCAATTGATACGGCCGGATCGCCAGCTTCCATTTTTGCAACGCGGGATTGGCTTGAATGGATCATTCTTGCAAAATCTTTTTGAGTCAATCGGAGTGACTGACGGCGTTCTTTAAGATTCTGGCTCAAGGAGAGTTTTAATTCTATGAATTCAGTCTCTTCCTGGCTGAGTTCCAGGAATTCATCAACGCTTCCGATTTTCCACCCCGAAGCCTCAAGTTTCATTTGTTTTTCCTTGTTCATAACGATCTGTTGATTACAGGTAAAGGGAATCGTATAAGCGAACACGCTTGCGACAACTATCCACGACGCTTTTCGGTGTTTGTTGAGTTTTTTTCTTGAATACCTCAAGGATCAGGATTGCATCATCATCTATCCTGTATAAAATTCGCCAGATAGAATTATCGTCAGTGATTCGCAACTCATGACATCTTGCCCCAACAGATGGCATTGGTCTTGACCAAGGCAGTGAAAGCAGATATCCCTTTTGAAGCCGATGTAACAGATATCCAGTTTCAATCCTCGCATGTTGGGACATTGGAGGGGTTTTGATTTCGCCGTGCAGCCATACAAGTGGCTTTCCATCAAACTTGAGCATGCCTGAATATATGTCGAAAATGACATACATTCAAATAAAGATGATGCGCGGCACATAATAGTAACGCTGGATTTCCCTGGGTGAATTTCTCGATAGTGGTCGTTATCGGGCTTGGCTTGGTGCTTATCTCATTGGTCGGATGGATTCTCTATCGCCAACCGCTTGACACAGCGGCCCTTATCACTGCCGGGTTCATCGTCTCTTTTACCGATTTTTCCCACTCTTCTTCTTCAAGCGTTGCATAAACCTATGCCGCATCAATTTTTGCAAGCAGATCTTTCATTGGCTGATAGATGATGGGCAGGAAGTCGCTGTAGGCGAGCAGAACCATCCCTTTTTCGTCAACAAGCACATAGGCGCGCTGCGACATGCCGAGGAAGCCGAGTGCGTCGTACGCCTTGGCTGTTGTTTTTTCGGTGTCGCTCAAAAGGGTGAAGGGAAGTTGATTTCGTTCGGCAAAGCTTTTGTGGGAGGCTTGGCTGTCCGAACTGATGCCGAGTACCACAATGCCGCGTTTGGTGAATTCGAGCACGTTGTTCCGGTAGTCGCATAACTGGGCGGTACAGACCGGGGTGTCGTCACCGGGGTAAAAGATGATCAGTACTTTTTTTCCGGTAAAGTCGGAGAGTGAAACCTGCTGCCCTTCGGAGTCAGGAAGGGTAAAGGCCGGCGCTTTTGTCTGTTCTGCTATCATGGTAATTTCCTGTTTTGAAAGAGTGGTTACTTTTTGCCGCTATCGAAACGCAATATAATGATACTCTGATTCATCGACCCGTCTCATTTTTTCTTTTTGCGGGTGGCCTGGCAGCGGTAGTGAGCCTCTTCAGCCTTATTAAAGAAGAAATTATGCTGCATTAGGGGGAAAAATGAAGGTTGTGCTGTTTTTTCTTTTAATAGGACAAAAAAAGTCTTATTATGTTTTATTAAGATTTCGTGTTGTGAAAACAGTTCTTAATGCATATTTATGATTGGTCAATATGTTCAGTACATGCGGTATATTCCGGATTTACGGTGCGCCTGAAGGCCGTAGTTGTGACCCCGGGAAGTTTATTGGCTTGTTTTCTCATTATTAAGTAATGGTTTTAAGCTGTAATAACGAATTTTGAAAGTACTATGGCAGACATGAAAGTATATTTTGATCACAATGCCACAACCCCGATGCACCCTGAGGTCAAAAAGGAGATGATCGCGGCGATGGAGATGTTCGGCAATCCGTCAAGTATGCACTCTTATGGGCGTGAGGCAAGGGCAAATGTTGAGGATGCCCGCCGAAAAGTGGCTGATTTTATCGGTGCTGATGAGCGTGAAATTATTTTTGTCGGCAGTGGATCGGAAGCCAACAATACGGTGCTCTCGCTTTTTGTCTGCGGTACCAGCCAGTGTATTGCCGGAAGCAAAATGCGCAGTACCATTATTACAACCAAAATCGAGCATCCCTGTGTGCTTGAGACATCGGAATGTCTCGCCCATCGCGGTGTACGGGTAAAATATCTTGATGTTGACCGGTATGGCAAGATTGATCTCGATCAGCTCGCCGGTATGCTTGGCGATGATGTTGGTCTGGTCTCGGTCATGATGGCAAATAATGAAATAGGCACGCTGCAGGATATTGAAGCTATCTCCGCAATGGTACACGCAAGCGGTGCGCTTATGCATACCGATGCGGTGCAGGCCATCGGGAAGGTTCCGGTTGATGTCCGAAAGCTTGGTGTTGATTTTCTTACTATTTCAGCCCACAAGATTTATGGCCCGAAAGGGGTTGGAGCTCTCTTTGTGAAAAAGGGTATTCCTTACTGTCCTCTGATCAGGGGAGGTCACCAGGAGCTTGGAAGGCGTGCGGGAACCGAAAACACGCTCGGTATTTTGGGTCTGGGAAGAGCTGTTGAAATGAGGAGGCTTGAAATGCCGGAAGAGGAGACGCGGATGCTGCACCTGAAGCAGACACTCAGAAGGGGTATCGAGGAGCGTATTGATGATATTTATTTTAATGGCCATCCAACAGATTCTCTTGCCAGCACGCTCAACGTTTCGTTTACGGGAGTGGAAGGCGAGGCTATCCTGCTCTATCTGGACCTTGAAGGTATTGCCGTTTCAACTGGCTCAGCTTGCGCTTCGGGCTCTTTGGATCCTTCGCATGTCCTTCTGGCAACGGGTGTTGATGCCGAGCTTGCTCATGGTTCAATCCGGTTCAGTATGGGGCGCGAAAGTTCGATGCAGGAAGTAGAGTATGTGCTTGATGTTTTACCACCAATAATTCAACGAATCAGAGACATGTCAACAGCTTATATAAAAGGAGGATTGCATGCTGCAAGCAGGTGAATGGGCATATAGTGAGACCCTGAAGGAACATTTCATGAACCCGAAAAATATTCTGCAGGGTGAGAATACCGATGATTTTGATGGAGTCGGTATGGAAGGCAACTTGCAGTGCGGCGATCAGATGATGGTGGTTATCAAGGTGGACAAGGAGAAGGATGTTATTACCGATTGTCAGTGGAAAACCTACGGTTGCGCCAGTGCTATTGCCAGTACCTCGGTTCTGTCCGAAATGGTGAAGGGCAGGACGCTCGATGCGGCGTTTCATATTTCTCCCAAGGAGGTCGCTTTGGAACTTGGAGGGCTGCCGGATCACAAGATTCACTGCTCGGTGCTTGGCGACAAGGCGTTGCGTGCGGCCATCAATAATTACTATACCCGCAACGGCAAGGAAGATAAGGTCAAGCAGGAGCAGTCGAAGGTGATTTGCCAGTGTATGAGCATTACTGACCATGATATTGAGGATGCGGTGCTGGAAGGCGCTCGCACCTATTTTGAACTTCAGGAGCGCACCAAGTGTGGTACGGTCTGTGGCCAGTGCAAGGATGAATCTGAGGCGCTGCTTGAAAAGTTCAAGCATATCCATTTTGGAGCCTGAGCGGGGGAAAACCATGTTGGAGAAACAGCACGTATTATGACGACAGGCCGCAGTAACACCTTTTATATTCATACGTTCGGTTGCCAGATGAACCAAGCGGATTCCGCTATTATTACCGCCCTGTTGCAGCAGGAAGGGTACAGCGCGGCAGAAAGTGAGGAGAGCGCTGGAATTATTCTGCTCAACACCTGTGCGGTGCGCGAAAATGCGGTTGATCGTATTGAGCACTATCTCCAGCGCTTGCTGGGGATGAAAAAAAGGGATAAAGGGTTGATCATCGGGCTTGCCGGCTGTATTCCGCAGTATCAGAGGGAGGAGACGCTCTCCCTCTCTCCGGCCATTGATTTTCTTGCCGGTCCCGACAGTTACCGCACTCTTCCCTCGCTGATTGAACAGGCCAGAGGCGGAGCAAAACCGACTTCGCTGGAGTTCAATACTGCCGAAACCTACGAAGGCATTGATCCGGTAAGAGGGGGCCTTATCAGTGCCATTGTTCCTGTCATGCGGGGATGCAACAACCGGTGCGCCTATTGCGTTGTGCCCTTTACCAGGGGCCGTGAGCGAAGTCATCCATTTCGTTCGGTCATGAGTGAAGTTCAAAAGCTGGTGGCAGATGACTACAGGGAGATTACCCTGATCGGCCAGAATGTCAACTCCTACCATGATCCTGAACAGGGTATGAACTTTGCGGCACTGCTCGATGCGGTCAGCCGTGAAGCGCCGCGTGCAAGAGTGCGTTTTACCACTTCCCATCCGAAAGATATCTCCGGGGAGCTTGTGCGCATCATTGCTGATCGTCCGAACATCTGCAATCATATTCACCTTCCGGTGCAGTCGGGTTCAACAGCGGTTCTCCAGCGCATGAACCGCGGCCATACCATTGAGGAGTATCGCGAAAAAATAGAACTGATCCGCTCAATCATTCCGGATGTAACACTCTCAACAGACATTATTGCGGGTTTTTGCGGGGAGCAGGAGGAGGATCACCAGGCATCTCTTGAGCTTCTTTCCAGTGTCCGCTTTGATTCGGCCTATATGTTTTTTTACTCAACCAGGCCGGGAACGCTTGCGGCACGCACTTTGGTGGATGATGTGGCGGAAGAGGAAAAAAAACGAAGGCTGCAGGAGATTATTGATTTGCAGAACAGCATTTCGGCTGAGCTCTTTCAACAGTCGATCGGTTCCGTTGTTGAAGTCCTTGCTGAATCCGAAAGCAAGCGCTCTACGGAGCAGCTTATGGGACGCACGGCTGGTAACCGGGCCGTGGTTTTCGATCGTGCATCTCATCAGCCAGGTGATCTGGTAAAGGTGCTCATCACCGCCGCCACATCAGCAACCCTCACTGGCAGCCCGGTGCCTGGGTAAAAGCACCCAACAGCGAGGAGGCCGCAACGGCTATCCGGAGGGCCGGTCAAGAGGGTAAAAGGGTCTCATCTTCTTCAGAGTTTTTTATCTTGTGCACTATTTGTAAATTGTGCTCTTTGAACCCCTATCATTTAACCGGCCCCCTTTGGGCTTCGGAGAGAAGTACAGCATGTCAATTCCCGCAACGTTTGGGTTTACCGATAAAGTAAGAGCACACCTTGAACTTCTTGATCCTGTTACCTGGATCAGCGTTTTTCCCTGCCTTGCCGGAGGCGTTATGGCTTCAGGCGCCATGCAGGGTACCCTGCACGATTATCTGTTGCTGCTTGCCATTTTTTTGATGTTTGGCCCCTTTGGTACCGGATTCAGCCAGTCAGTCAATGATTGCTTTGATCTCGAACTTGACCGGATCAATGAACCGACACGCCCGATTCCCTCTGGCCGTTTGAGTGAAAAAGAGGGGCTCTGGAACAGTATTATTTCGTTGTTGCTTGCCATTGGTTTTGGAGTCTTTCTCGGGATACATATTGGTGGAGTTCGCGGAATGGTCATTGTTGCATCAATATTTGCCGCTCTTTTTGTCGCCTACATCTATTCGGCGCCGCCCCTCAAGCTGAAAAAAAATATTCTTACCTCGGCACCGGCTGTTGGCTTTTCTTATGGCTTTGTCTCTTTTCTGTCAGCAAATGCCCTCTTCGGAGACATTCGTCCTGAGGCGATATGGCTTGCGAGTCTGAACTTTTTTATGGCGGTTGCCCTGATTATCCTTAATGATTTCAAGTCGGCGGAGGGTGACAAGGATGGCGGTCTCAAGTCATTGACGGTCATGATCGGTGCAAGAAATACCTTTCTGGTCTCCTTCGCGATTATTGATGTTGTTTTTGCCGTTCTTGCTTTTCTCTCCTTCAGTTGGGGGTTTGTCATCCCGGCGGTTTTTGTCCTGATTGGACTCGCATTGAATCTGGTTCTTCAGGTACAGCTTTTGCGTGATCCGAAAGGGGGGATTTCATTCATGCAGGGTGCCGTTGATGACGGATTCGGTCATGTTCTCGGCAAGAGTGACGTCCAGGAACACAATACCTTTCTACGGTTTCAGATCGCCAACAATATTTTGTTCCTGGTCAACAATCTGCTTGTTGCCGGGATGGTAGGATTGAAATATATCAACGTTCAGTAATTTCCTTTGTACAGGAGCCTAACCCTAAATCACCATGGTACTATGACGGAAACTCTTCCTTTTTTTTCGCTTCCAGTGGTATGGCATAACGCACTGGTTACCTTGTTGACCTTTGTCTATGTGTTCAGCGTTCCTCCCCTGATGGATTATCTGGTGACCAACCACAATCTGCCACGGGATATCAGCCGCAAAATTACCCATATATGTGCCGGTTCGGCCATTATGTTTCTCCCGCTCTATATCGGCGGCGACTGGTCGCATTTTCTCAATATCACCGTCTTTGCTGTCTGGACGGTACTGCTTATCCAGAAGGGGCTTTTTGCGGCTGATGATGACCAGGCGGTGAAAACCATGACCCGTACCGGTGACAAACGGGAACTGCTTAAAGGAACTCTCTATTTTGTCATTGTTGCCATGATCTGTGGAACCCTCTATTACAAACAGCCTGCAGGGGTTATGGCAATGGCCATGCTCGGCTGGGGAGATGGTCTTGCGCCGATCATTGGTACCCGGTACGGAAAAATTAAATATCATATACTCAGCGACAAAAGTGTTGAAGGGAGCCTGGCCTTTCTTGTCGGGAGCCTTTGTGCAGGACTCTTTTTTGTCCATCTTATTGTGCCAGAATCGTTTGATGCCACAAAAATCATCATTATAGCCGTTATTGCTACCGTTGTTGAAGGTGTCAGCCCCAAGGAGGTCGATAATCTGACGATTCCGGTTGCCGTTGTTGCTGCGTCATACCTTTTGTGATATGAGCGCATGAACAGGGGCGAGAAGCAGGCCATTTTTTTTATCAGTGACCTTCATATTGGTCTGCAGGATGAAAAAAGCGAGTTGCTCAAGATGGAAAATCTTGAACGGCTTTTTGCCATCATCAAGGCAGAGGGTCGTTCGCTCTATATGCTTGGCGATATCATGGATTACTGGATGGAGTTTCGCCACCTCATTCCAAAGGGGTTTACCCGCCTTATTTGTCTTTTGACGGATCTGGTGCGCCACAATGTTGAGGTTGTTTACGTAGCGGGAAACCATGACTTTTATCTCGGGCGATATTTTGACGATGAACTCGGCATAAAAACCCTCTATGGCGTGAATGAATTGCTCTATAATGGACGTAAATTCATTTTTGCCCACGGTGACGGCTTGGGAAAAGGGGACTATGGTTGCAAGTTTTTTGCCCGCATGGTCAGGAACCGCTTCAATCTTGCTCTTTTGTCGGGGTTTCATCCGGATCTGGCGATTGGATTGATGAAAATGCTTTCGCAGCTCAGCCGCAAGCATAAGCAGGTCGATCGTGTTTTTGAAATCAACCGGCTGTTGAGTGTTGCTGAGTCATTGTCGGTTGAAAAGGATTTTGATTATTTTGTGTGTGGTCATAACCATGTCAAGGGGATCTCGGAGCTATCCGGCGGCAAAAGCAGGTATGTCAATCTCGGAACATGGATTGATGGTACATTGCCCTACGGAGTCTTTGATCATGGTGTTTTTCAGCTCAGGGAATTATAACGTTTAATATCAAGAGGTAGTTGTTATGAGTAATGTCAACAAGGTGCTGAAACTCGGGCTTCCGAAAGGAAGCTTGCAGGATTCAACCATTGATCTTTTTGCACAGGCAGGATTTCATTTTTCGGTTCAGAGCCGTTCCTATTTTCCCTCTATAGATGATGATGAGCTTGAAGCCATTCTTATCAGGGCCCAGGAGATGGCGCACTATGTGGAGCTGGGCGCTTTTGATGTGGGGTTGACCGGCAAGGACTGGATTATTGAAACGGATGCTGACGTTGTGGAGGTTGCTGATCTGATCTATTCCAAAGCCTCCATGAGGCCGGTCCGCTGGGTGCTTTGTGTGCCTGAAAATTCGCCGGTCATGTCGGTTAAAGATCTTGAAGGGAAGCATATTGCTACCGAAGTGGTTAATATTACCAAAAAATACCTTGCCAAAAACGGGGTCAACGCTCTGGTGGAGTTCAGTTGGGGAGCAACAGAAGTCAAGCCGCCCGACTTGGCAGATGCCATTGTTGAGGTGACTGAAACCGGCTCTTCACTCAGGGCCAACAAGCTGAGGATTGTTGATACCATTCTTGAGTCAAACACGAAACTGATTGCCAATAAAGCTTCATGGAACGACCCCTGGAAACGGGAGAAGATTGAGAATATGGCCATGCTGCTGCTTGGAGCCATCAACGCCCATGGCAAGGTTGGACTGAAAATGAATGCACCGAAATCGTCGCTCGACCAGATTATCGCCATTATTCCCGCCCTGCGTCAGCCGACCATATCAAGCCTTGCCGGGGATCAGTGGGTGGCGCTTGAAGTTATTGTTACCGAAAAAATAGTCCGCAAGCTGATTCCTGAGCTCAAACGGGCCGGTGCAGAGGGGATTTTTGAGTACAATATTAATAAGCTGATCGACTGAGTCCATCTGTCTTATCCGTTAACCTGCAGGCTGCCCGCGAGGGCGGCCTTTTTCATCCCGGCCATGCTCTTTTTCTATCAGATAGCGGTACTGCTTTCGTTGCTCGTTTTTTTAGGGATTCTTTTGCGAAACCTTATCGACCTGCCGGGTATGCCCGCTCACTCCTCTCAAATCGGGCAGTTTGTATCGGTTCTTGTACCGGCTCGCAATGAGGCCCTGAACATTGAGCGCTGTGTGCGATCGCTCCTGCGGCAGGAGTACGCTTCATTCGAAATTCTTGTGCTCGATGATGGCTCAACCGATGCTACTGCGGAGCTGTTGGGTCATCTGCTTCTGGAGTCGGGTGGGAAGATGCGCGTCGTGCAGGGCGAACCGCTGCCCGATGGATGGCATGGAAAGGCCTGGGCATGTTTCCAGCTTGGGCGCCTGGCAAAGGGAGAGCTGCTGCTCTTTACGGATGCCGATACCTGGCATGAGCCTGATGCTCTCCGTCGTACGGTTGGTGCCATGGAGGAGTCAGGAGCGGATATGCTCTCCCTGATGCCCCGCCAGGAGCTTGTTTCATTCTGGGAAAAGCTTGTGGTGCCGCTTATTCATGTTATTCTGATGTGCTATCTGCCGCTTCGTCTGGTACGCACAAGCCGAAAAGCTGCGTTTTGTTTTGCCAACGGCCAGTATATTCTTTTCCGCAGGGAGTTTTATGATCGTATCAACGGTCATGCTTCTGTCCGCGATGCCATTGTTGAAGATGTATGGCTCTGCAAGAATGTCAAAAAGGGTGGTGGGCGTGTTGTGGCCTTTAACGGAACTGACGTGGTCAGTTGCCGGATGTATCGCTCCTTCACGGATATCTGGGAAGGCTTTTCAAAAAACCTTTTTGCTGCTCTCGGTTACCATACTCCGGGACTTTTCGCGTTGATAACGCTGATAACAGCACTCTATCTTGCGCCATGCGCATTTCTTTTCCACTCCGTGCTCGCCGGTGAGTTCACCCTCACACTCTTCTGGCTTCCTCTGACGCAGATCAGCGTTGCCCTGCTTTGCAGGCTCATTATTGCGGTGGTGTTTCGTCAGTCACTCGCCATGGCTTTTTTGCATCTGCTATCCCAGATTGTGCTGCTTGCCATCGCCTGCAACTCATTCTACAGCATAAAATTTGGCAAGGGTGCCAGTTGGAAGGGGAGGAACTACAATTTTTCCTGATCGATACAGAGAATTCGGGGAAGGTGATAATTTTTTTTAAATTGCACCCTCACGAGCAGCATCTTCATACGGGCGGGTCTGTGGCCGACAAAAGAGTATCAATTCAAACAAACGTACTGTTTATGGGTTTCTTATCGAAAATATTCGGGAAAAAGGAAGTGGAGTTCAAGCTTCCAAAGGTTATTGAAGATGTCAACCTGATAAAGACGATGGAAGGTCATCTCGACCGGGTGCTTGGTGTAAAATTCAGCGCAGATGGTAAAAAACTTGTCAGCGGCAGTTTTGATGAAACGGTAATGCTGTGGGACGTTGAAACAGGTCAATGCCTGCATACCATGAAAGGGCATGATACCTGGGTTGAATGTGTTGATATCAGCCGTGATGGCAAACTGCTTGCAAGCGGAAGTACCGACAGTACGGTAAGAATTTGGGATGCAGCAACCGGCCAGTGCCGCCATCTTTGTAAAGGACATGATACGGCAGTCCGCATGGTTGCCTTCAGCCCTGACAGCAAAGTTGTGGCCAGTTGTTCACGTGATACGACCATCAGACTCTGGAGTGTTGAAACAGGGAAAGAACTTTCGAGGCTTCTTGGTCATAAATCTTATATTGAGTGTCTTGCATACAGCCACAGTGGCAGGCTCATCGCAAGTTGCGGTGAGGAACCGGTCATTAAAATATGGGATGTTGAAAGCGGCAAAAATATTGCCAACTATGCAACGCGCGACCGCCTCTCCCATGCATTGGCCTTCAGTCCGGATGACCGCTTTATAGCTTTTTGCGGGCGCGATGCCCAGGTAAAGATTCTTGACGCCAGAAGCGGAGAAATTACGAAGGTGCTTGAAGGTCATCAGGATGCTGTGCGTAGCGTCTGTTATACTCCTGATGGCACAAAGGTTGTCAGTGCGGCCAATGATGAAACGGTCAGGTTATGGGATGCCGGTTCCGGTAAAGAGTTGCATCTCTATCGGGGTCATGTGCTTGAAGTGCAGTCGGTTGACGTCTCTCCGGATGGAAAAATAATAGCCAGCGGAAGCGATGACCGCAAGATCAAGCTGTGGAGAATCAAGTAGGAGGGTTGCGTTATTGCTTTTTTTGCATCGGGGAGCTTTTTGGGAAGCTTCCAGCTTTTTTTTGTCAATAATAAAAAAGTAGCGTAAACTTCATAACTTTCTTTTTGATTTAGCTTAAAGTGAGTAAATTAATCACACGAAAAATTAATTCGTTTTTGAGCGCCTCATGTCGAGGTTTGCTCATTGTAACGCCAAATTTAACTGGCAAAAATAAAAAGAGGTAGATATGGGTACTCAGGTTGAAGGAACTGTCAAATGGTTCAACGAAGAAAAAGGTTACGGCTTTATTGAGCAGAAAGGCGGAAAAGATGTGTTTGTGCATCACAGTGCGATTAATGGCACCGGGCGCAAAACTCTTGTCGAAGGCCAGAAGGTCATGATGGAAGTAACCCAGGGAGCAAAAGGCCTTCAGGCTGAAGATGTAACTCCTCTTTAAACTATTTTCCAGTCGCAGCAGCTTTTTTCAGGCAAGAAAGGACGTATTCACCATGCGTCCTTTCTTGCTTTTTGTCATGCTGTTATTTCGTCCA
Source organism: uncultured Chlorobiaceae bacterium (assembly GCA_903882665.1). Classification (GTDB taxonomy): domain Bacteria; phylum Bacteroidota; class Chlorobiia; order Chlorobiales; family Chlorobiaceae; genus Chlorobium. The sequence goes on from CAIRXW010000008.1 coordinate 18,524, forward strand.
TTAGTTTGGGACGTCCAGCCGATTTGAGGGAATTTGAAAGGCTTCGGTTCACGGTGCCCAAGGGATACAATTTTTGTATTGTACTCCTTGATTTCGCGCAGTACGACGAGTTGGCCTGTTTCCCTCTTTATGGTAAAGCACCGTGTCGTGCCCTTTTCTGGATTTGAATTGTAGCATTATGTTTTTACTATAGGAATCGAGTTACGCTGCGAATACGAATACGAGGTGGTTTTAAATGATAAACGCTTTAAATATAATGAGCAATGTCCGGTGAGCCAGAGCCGATTCAAGGCATCCATATTTATTGTGACCGCTGGTGTGAGCGTTGTGCCTACACCTCGCGCTGCCTCCAGTTTCGTCTTGAAGCTGAAGAAAGAGGGGCAGGTGATGCATTACAGAATTTTGACGCTTTAAACTTGCAGTTCTGGCAGGAGATGGGTGTGGCATTGGTGCAGGCAATGCGACTCATCCGGGAAATTGCTGCACGGGAGGGTATTGAAGCTGAAGATTTGCAGGGGGAAACAGCGTTTGGTGAACTACCCGGGAGTCTTCATCGCGATGCTCGTGAACACCCCTGTGCGAGCGCAGCCCTTGTCTATGCCGGCATGGTTAACGAATGGTTTGCGGCAGCCGATGAGCTTACTGATACCGGGGAGTCTTTGCTGACTCACCCTCCGCACGTTCTTGAAGAGTCGATCCAGGTTATCCGGCACTACCACTATTTCATTTACCCGAAAATTGTTCGTGCGCTCGAAGGGCGTCTGGGCGAAAAAGCTGTTTCAGACCGTGGTATTGAGGCTGACTGCTCTGGTACTGCCAAAGTTGTTTTGATAGCCATTGATCGCTCTCTTGCGGCCTGGAGTTTGCTTTACGGAGAGTATCCTGCCCAGGAAGATAACACGCTCTCCATTCTGCTTCATCTTGATCGTCTGCGCCGTTCAGTTGAAGTTGTTTTTCCAGAGGCGCGAACTTTTATCCGTCAGGGATTTGATGCACCGCATCCCTGATATTTTTGCAAGATCAACACCATCACCGAGGAGAAAATGCTGAAGACCAATGAACACTATCTTGTAGAGTTTCTGCTGCAATGCCAGCCGGGACAACCGAAAACCCGGGGCAATTGGGAGGTTGACCATCAAGGGACGCCCTTTCTTTTGCCATCAATCGGTGGAATTACCCTGAACGTCCAGGTTGGTGATCCGGCATTCGGCTGGCAAGGTGATCATATTGAGCCGGGAGTAAGTTGCACCGCTGATACACAAAAACCCTACGAGCATCCAAATGTTGCTGTGCAGATTTATTCATGCGCAGGTAACATGGCAACGGTTGTAACCGGCGAGGCAAAAGGAGCAACAGGCCGTGTGATCGGTCATCACGGAGGATCGGAGCATGTGATTGTCGATTTTGAGCGCGATGTCAAAGAGAAGCTGCTTTACACCGATACGATCATTATTCGGGGTAAAGGGCAGGGGATGAAGCTCACCGATTACCCTGAGATCACCCTTTTCAACCTTGATCCAGCCCTTCTTGCGGCTATGAAAATCCGTGAACTTGAGGGTGGAGTGCTTGAAGTGCCGGTGACCACCATTGTTCCTGCTTTTTGCATGGGATCGGGCATCGGTTCCGCCCATGTGGCAAAAGGGGATTATGATATTATGACCAGCGACCTTGAAACCATCAAGGAGTATGGAATCGACAAGATCCGCCTCGGCGATTTTGTTGCTCTGCAGGATCATGATAACCGTTACGGCAGAGCGTACCGTAAAGGCGCGGTTACTATCGGTATTGTTGTCCACAGCAACTGCCTTAAAGCCGGTCATGGACCTGGAGTAACCACGCTTATGACCGCAGCCTCTGCGATTATCAGACCGGTTATCGATCCGAAAGCCAATCTTGCAGACCTGCTCGGTATTGGTACGACCTTGAAAGAAAGGGGGTGAAGGAAAAGCATAACCCCAGTTGCTTTGCCTCTCCTTTCCAGCTCTTCATCATTGCTCAATTCTCACTGTCGATCTTTTTTTCGGGGGGGTTCCCTACCCGATTTGGTAGGATGCTACGGTTGAATCTGCACTTTCCAGATCGGGTTTAGGGATTAAAGATCAACAGAGAAAGCATGCTCATCTCTCCTGAATGATGGGTTCATCACGAAAGTCGTGTCAGACGTCAGCTTGGCGCAAGGCGGATGAATCTGTGACTCTTCATACCTGCTTTAGTGGAGTTGGATCCGTCTCCGGTGGTTGGCACCCATTGCTGAACTGTTGGAGATAAAAGAAAAGGTGCATCACCCTCCGGCATCATGATTATTTATGTTGTTTTTTTAAGAATAAAAACTTAACTTATAAGTGAAGTTTTTATTTGAGTTGCTGTTCCAGGATCAAGGTCGTTCGTAAGCGTGGATTGAAATGATTGGATTCAAGCAATTCACACATGTTTTTTTCTTTTCTGATTTTGGTTTGTGTTGTCCCGTTAATTCTGTTTCAGGGATTTGTTGCGTTTTTTTACCAGAAATATTCTGCTGATTCAGTAGTGCAATGACTGGTGATATGCCGTAATTTGAGCTGGGAAGGGCGGGGATGAATCAGAAATGAAGGCTTGTATATTTAGTGCCGGTATACTATACTCAAATTCGTGTATGTACCCGTTTGGTACATTTTTTTTGAAAAACAATAAAAGGATATTTTCATCATGCCTGCAACAATGAACGAAGAACCGACATTGACGCACAACGGTAAAACGTATAACGTTTCAGAACTGCCTGAAGCAGCACAGAAACAGTTGATAAACGTTAAAATTGCTGACAGCGAAATCAGGCGTCTGCAAATGCAGTTGGCGATTGCTCAGACTGCTCATAATGCTTATCAGCAAGCGTTGATAGAATTACTTCCTGCGGACTGAGGCCTCTTTATCGTGAACAGAATTATCCGCAGCCGCCTGGAGCAGCTTTTGTCTGTTACAGGTGTGCTACGAGATATGTGCTTATGAAAAAAAGTGATTGTTTTTTTGAGAAACAGATGTTGAATGATTATGCATTGCAATGATGAGCTGCTGTGAAACAAGTTAAAGAGAAATCTCCGTTGCGCGAGGCTTTTTCTGCGCTTACCCCTTTTATTAAACGAACCTTTTATTTCAGTCTCGTTGTTAACGTACTGGTGCTTGCACCGAGTGCGTATATGATGCAGGTGTATGATCGCGTGGTCAACAGTCGCAGTCATACAACGTTGCTTATGCTTACGATTCTTGTCGTCGGCATCTATCTGTTGCTTGAGGCATTGGAGTGGGTACGTCGACAGGTGATGCACGATGCTGGCATGGAGCTTGACAAGGTGTTGCGGGGACGTGTGTTTAGTGCCATTCTTACAGCAAGAATTCAGAATATTCCATCTGGAGGTGCTCAGGCTCTCCGTGATCTTAAGGCTCTTCGTGAGTTTTTGCCCTCTCTGGCTTTTCTCGCCATTATTGATACCCCGCTGGCATTGCTTGTTCTTGTGATCATTTTTCTGATGGCTCCCCCTCTTGGCTGGTTTGCCGTGGTTGGAGCCTTGGTACAGTTTTTGATTGGTGTGATTAATGAACGTCGTGTCCGTGAACCGTATCTTGCGGCAAACCGAAGCGCGATCAGTGCGCAGACTTACGCAGACGGAGTGATCCGTAACGCGCAGGTTATCGAGTCGATGGGCATGCTTGGTCATATTCACAGTCGGTGGATGGATCGTCAGCAGGAGTTTCTTTTGCAGCAGGCAGAAGCTTCTGATCATGCGGGAACAAATGCAGCTCTCTCCAAGCTTGTGCAGAGTTTACTGGCCTCTCTGTTACTCGGTATGGGCTGTTGGTTGACACTGAAAGGAGAATTGCATGGATCTGGCATGATTGTTGCTTCCATTCTTGGTGGAAGGGTGTTAGCGCCGCTTGTGCAGATTATCGGAAGCTGGCGCCAGGTTGAAGGCGCCCTTGAGTCATTCAAACGTCTGGAGGTTTTGCTGAAGGAGTTCCCCTTGCAGGAAAAGGGAATGGCATTGCCAGCACCGGCCGGATTGCTTTCAGTTGAGGCTCTTGTTGCCGGAGCACCAAGAAGTCCTGTACAGATTCTCAAAGGGGTGACTTTCAGGGTAGCCCCTGGAGGATCCTTGGCGATTGTCGGGCCGTCTGCTTCTGGTAAAACCACCTTGGCAAGATTGCTTGTTGGTGTCTGGCCAGCAACGCAGGGAAAGGTCCGGCTTGACGGGAATGATATTTATCAGTGGGACAAGGAGGAACTTGGTCAGCATATAGGCTATTTGCCTCAGAATGTGGAGCTGTTCGAGGGTACCATTGCTGAAAATGTTGCTCGTTTCGGTGAACCTGTCGATGAAAAGGTACGTGAGGCCTGCCGCATGGTTGGGCTTGATGGTTTTATCGAGCAACTTCCGAAGAGGTACGATACCGAGATTGGCGATGATGGCTCGTTTCTTTCCGGTGGTGAGCGCCAGCGGGTAGCTTTGGCCCGTGCGGTCTATGATATGCCGAAGTTTGTGGTGCTTGATGAGCCGAATGCAAGCCTTGACGAAGCTGGTGATGTCGCGCTGCTCAATGCGGTAAAACTGTTGAGGGCAAAAGGCACGACGGTAATTGTTATTACGCATCGGTTGAATATTCTGGGGGCAATAGAGCATATGCTTGTACTGGTTGACGGCCAGGTACAGCGCTTCGGCACCTGCCAGGAGGTTATGGAGGCTCTTCAGTCGCCACCGGCGGCCCAGCAGCCTTTGAAATCGAAGCCTCAGGGCTAACTCTTATATGCAAACAGACCCTTTATGAAACCTGATTTTTTTAAACGCAGTGCATTGTCCCGTCAGCTCTGGGAGTTTCGACGGGAATTTTTCTGGGTTGGCATTTTCAGCATGATTGCCAATATACTGATGTTGACTCCTACCATCTATATGCTTCAGGTTTATGGTCGCGTCATGAAGAGCGGTAGTGAGCTGACGCTTCTTATGGTGACTTTTTTTCTGATCGTATTCTATGCGGTGATGGCTTTTGCCGAGTGGCTTCGTTCGCGCCTTTTGGTGCGGGCGGGTGTCAGGCTCGATGAAGCACTGAATTCTCTGGTTTTTAATGCAAGTTTTGAAGCCTACCTGAATCGCACCCGGCACAATGTGGCCGAGGCCTTCTCGGATCTAACCAATATCCGTCAGTTCTTGACGGCTAACGGAATGATTGCATTTTTCGATATTCCCTGGACACCGGTCTATATTGCCGTCATCTTTTTGCTCAGTCCCTTTCTTGGTTTTCTTTCCATTTTTTTTGCCTTGATACAGCTTGCCGTGACCTGGATCAGCAATCGGATGAGCATGAAGGAGATACAGATTGCGGCTGATGCTGGTAATGAAAGTTACCGCTATGTGCAGAGCAAGCTTCGTAATATTGAACCGTTGCATGCGATGGGTATGGTGGAAAATCTTCGCCAGCGCTGGTTCAGGTTGCATGATGTTTCATTGGTCAAGGCTGAGGACTCTCTTGATCGGCAGCATCGCCAGCAGGCGTTTGCCAAGTTTGTGCGTTACAGTATGCAGTCGCTGACGCTTGGAGCTGGCGCTCTCATGGTTATAGAGGGCAAAATGGGGGCGGGCCAGATGATTGCAGCCAATGTACTGATGTCGAGGGCTTTGCAGCCGCTTGATCTTGTGGTTGCAACCTGGAAGCCTTTTGTTCAGGCTCGTACGGCTTTTGTTCGTCTTGAGAAACTTCTTGAAGATTTTCCAGAGCGGGCTGCTGGTGCTCGACATCAGGATCCCTTTGGAGAGATAAGGCTGGAAAGCCTTTCTGCAACTGCCGATGGACGCGAGGCTCCAATTCTTGATGATATTACGGCTATGTTTCCTTCTGGCAAGGTGACCGTCATACTTGGTCCCTCTGGTTCGGGAAAATCCACACTTGCACGCTGTATTGTCGGGGTTTGGCCAGATAAGAAAGGGCGTGTGCTTATCGATGGTGAGCCGATTGAGAGTTGGGAAAGGATGGAACTTGGGCCGCATATTGGCTACCTTCCGCAGGACGTTGAACTTTTCGATGGAACGATTGCTGAAAATATTTCCCGTTTTGCTGAGGTTGATTCTGAAAAGGTGATTGAAGCGGCAAAGCGGACGGGTATCCATGAGATGATTTTGCGCTTTCCGCGTGGCTACAATATGCAAATCGGTGAGGCAGGTGGAATGCTTTCGGGTGGTCAGCGCCAGCGGCTTGGCCTGGCCAGGGCGATGTATGGTAATCCAGCTCTTCTGGTGCTTGATGAGCCGAATGCGAACCTTGATGATGCTGGTGAGCGTTCGCTTCTTGAGGCGGTCAAGGATTTGAGGAAAGCGGGCAAAACGGTGATTCTTGTAACGCATCGTCCCAGTGTTCTTGCGGTTGCGGATTTGATTGTTTTAATGCAGAGTGGTAAAATTGTCCGTTGCGGAGCTCGCGATGAAGTTTTGTCAGCTTTGCGCTCCGAGAGTACCCGGTCAGTTGCGGTCTCCCCGACCTGATTTCTGTTTTTGAAAAATGTTTAAACGACAGCAATGAGTATTCGTGATATAATGGGAAAGATGAAGCCTTTTTCCGAGAAAAATGAGGATGGCCGTAAAGGAGAGCAGTATCGAGATACCCGCAGTACGATAAAACTTGGTATCTGGATACTCCTTGTCGGATTTGGCGGATTTTTGCTGTGGGCCGCTTTTGCGCCGCTTGATGAAGGTGTCCCCTGTCAGGGAGTAGTCAGTATAGCCACAAAGCGTAAGGTTGTTGAAAATCTGCGTGGCGGCAGGGTTGAAAAGGTCAATGTCCGGGAGGGTCAGATGGTCCAGCAGGGAGAGGTGCTGATCATGCTCGACAGTCAGACCGCCAGAGCGCGGTATGATGAGGTGCATCAGCACTACCTTGGCATGCGGGCGACGGCTGATCGCCTGCATGCGGAGATGCGAGGTGCTGCGTCAATCTCTTTTCATAAAGATTTGTTATATGATTCTGACCGTAAATTGGCTGAATCGAATATGCAAAACCAGCGTCAGCTTTTTCTTTCGCGTGCGACTTCGCTGAGAATTTTGAATGAGCAACTTGCTGCCATTGCATCGCTGGTAAGGGAGGGTTATGCCACATTAAACCAGCAGCACGAACTGGAGTTGAAGATTGCTGAATTCAGGAGTGGTACGGCCTCCCAGCTCGCGCAGGTCGAGCTTGAAGTGGACGCTGATGGTGAAAAAACCCGAGCTCTTGCTGAAGAGCTTGCCGATACAGAGGTACGCTCACCGGCAACAGGGCAGGTAGTTGGTCTGCAGGTGCAGACAGTAGGCGCGGTAATACAGCCAGGTCAGAAGATCATGGATATTGTGCCGTTTCATGAGGGTCTTCTCATTGATACCAAGGTCGCCCCGCAACTGATCGACAGTATTCATAAGGGACTGCCGGTCAATGTGAGCTTTTCTTCATTTGCCCACTCTCCGCAGCTTGTTGTAGAGGGCGTGGTCGAGTCGCTTTCGAAAGATATTGTCACTGAGCCCCAGGTTAATCCGGCAATGCCAGGAGCCTCCTATTATCTTGCGCGTGTTTCTGTTACTCCTGAAGGGGTGAAGTCACTTGGAAATCGTGAAATGCAACCGGGAATGCCCGTGCAGGTTGTTATCAAGACGGGTGAGCGTTCGCTGCTGACCTACCTTGTCGATCCGCTGATCAAGAAGATCAGGCCATCAATGAAAGAAGAGTAGTGCAGGCTAAACTAAATACGATGAGTGAGTCGATCATGAAGCTATTGATACAAGTAATTGTTCTGGCAGCTATGTTTTTTGCTCTGCCGCTCTATGGTAATCCTGTCGATCTTTCGACTGCCTATCAGGATGCAAAAGAATATGATGCCCGTCTGGGTGCGGCAAAGGCTGATAATCTGATATACAAGGAGGAGATCGGCAAGGCGAGGGCCCAGTTGCGTCCGAGTGTACGTATGAACGCCGCAAGGGGCCGTAATGCGATGCAGTATACTGACCTGAAAGGCCGCACATCGTCAAGTTTTTATAATACCGTCAACTATGGTGTTTCGGTGCATCAGTCTTTACTCAATCTGTCGAATTTTGCCGCCTATAAACAGGCCAAGGCAATGGTGGCAAAAAGTGATATTGACCTTCAGAAAGAGGATGTGGCATTGATTGTCAGAATAACCGAGGCCTATTGCAATGCGTTGTATGCAGAGGATAACCTCGATTTCAGCCAGGCACTGATCAAGGCGGCACAGGAACAGCTTCAGCAGGCTAAACGACGCTTTGAAAGAGGGTTCGCTACTATTACCGAGATTAATGAGGCTCAGGCAAATTATGATATGGCTCTGGCTGATGGCCTGGAAATTGTCAACAGTGTTGAGTTCACCCGCCGTGAACTGGAGCATTTGACAGGGAGCTATCCTGATGAACTCTGCAAACTTGTGCCTGAAAAGATTGTCCTGGCCCAGCCAGAACCCAATAGCGTTCAATCCTGGATTGACTTGGCTTTGGCCAGTAATCAAGATGTACTCAGCGGACTTCAGGAAATTCAGATTGCGAAAAGGGAGGTTCAAAAACAAAATTTTTCCCGTTATCCAACACTTGACCTTGTTGGAGGGAGAAACTACTCGGAGAGTGAAAACAACTATTCAATCGGCTCTATTTACGATACCTATTCGATCACTCTGCAAATGAGTATGCCAATCTATTCAGGAGGGTATGTCAGTGCTTCGAAGCGTCAGGCACATGCAAAATGGCTCAAGGCCGAGGAGCAGCTTACGATGGAAGAGAGGAAAGTTCAATCTGATGTGCGTAAATATTATAACAGCATTGTTAGCGGTATTGCCCAGATTCACGCCTATGAACAGGCTGTAACGTCGCATGAAATTGCGCTGACCGGTACAAAAAAAGGGTTTGAATCAGGTTTACGCACGAATGTTGACGTGCTTGACGCTCAGCAGAAACTTTTTTCAAGCAGGAAAAATCTTGCAAAATCCCGCTATCAGTACATCCTCAATCGCCTCATGCTCAAGCAGGCCTCAGGTACGTTGTCGGTCGGTGACGTTGATGAGGTGAACGGCTGGCTTGTCGCCACAAAAAGGCAATAGCTATTTTTTTGTTTGTTGTGTGTAAAGAGGTCTCCTTGACGCCGCAGCTTACGCCCTCAGTGGTGAGCATGCGCAAGGAAACAAGAATTGAGAACAGATAACTCTTCTATGAAATTATTTTTAAGACTTGTTCGTTATCTCCTCCCTTCAAAGGGAAAGATTGTACTCGTTGTGGTTGTCAGTATCATTTCCTCACTGCTCGGTGTGGTTTCAATCTACTCAGTGCTCCCTCTTCTGAACGCGGTTTTTACCGCCGACAGGAGTATTACGGCTTCAGTGCATCCTGAAACAGCCGTGACGGGGGCAAAGAAACTGGAAAAGAAGCCGGAAAAGAAGGTAAACGCTGTTCCGGAAGCATTGCGGGGAATTGATACTGAAAAGCTGAAAGCTTCGGTGACTGAGCAGTTTGAGAAAATATTTCATACAGAAACAAGAGAGCGCACCCTGCTCAATATCTGCCTTTTTCTGATTGGCTCTTTTGCCGTAAAAAATCTCTTTGTATACCTGAACGGACAGATCATTTTCAGGATCCAGACCAAGACGGCCAAGAAGCTCCGGGATGATGTGTTCAGTAATATCATCGAGATGCACCTTGATTATTTCAACAAGAACCGTGTTGGTAATCTGATGAACCTGGTCTACAATGATGTGCAGGCGGTTAATAGTGCGGTGAGTTCGACTTTTGTCAATTTTCTCCAGAACCCGTTTTCGATATTTGTCTACGTTTCTGTTCTTGTTGTGTTGAGCTGGAAGCTGACGCTTTTTGCATCGTTCACCTCTCTGATTATTTTTTTTGTTATTCGCACTATTGGCAAAGAGGTCAAAGGTCTTGCCACCACTTTTCGTAGTTCAATGGGGGATATGAACTCAGTGCTGCAGGAAAAATTCAGTGGCATCAAGATTATCAAGTCGAGTGCTTTTGAAAATGTTGAACTTGAACGGTTCCAGGCTTTTACCCATGGTTTTCGGAACCTTGATATCCGCATAGCGCGCTTGCGCAATATCATCGGGCCACTCAATGAAACGTTGCTTGTGGCTGCTATTGCGCTGGTGCTCTGGTTTGGCGGGTTGCAGGTCTTTGATGGAAGGATGACCTCTTCTGAACTTATTCTTTTTGCTTTTACCCTCTATTCAACGATGGGTCCAATAAAGATGTTTGGTGATGTCAATACCCAGATGGCGCTTGGCATGATCTCTGCCGAGCGTTTGTTTGAACTGCTTGACACTGCGCCGGATATCGTTAATGGTACGCGCTCTATCAAAGGGTTTTCGCATGAGATCCGCTTTGAGGATGTCTGTTTCAAGTACAGCAAGGATCCTGACGCGTCTAATGTGCTTGATCATGTCTCCTTCGAGATTAATAAAGGAGAGATGGTTGCTCTTGTGGGGCAGTCCGGTTCCGGAAAGTCGACGACCGTTGATCTTTTATTGCGTTTCTACGATGTTGATTCAGGTCGAATTACCATTGACGGGGTGGATATTCGCGAGTATGATTTCAAGCAATTGCGTTCCATGATTGGTGTGGTGAGCCAGGAGGTGATTTTGTTTAACGACACGATCAAGGCAAATATTTCCTACGGCATCCATGGTGAGGTCGGTCAGGAGAGGGTAATTTTTGCTTCAAAAATGGCGAATGCGCATCAGTTTATTGAAGAAAAGCCAGAGCAGTATGAGACACTGATCGGCGACAGGGGAGTCCAGCTTTCCGGCGGGCAGCGGCAGCGGCTTGCTATTGCCCGTGCCATGATAAAGAATCCTGAACTACTTATTTTTGATGAGGCGACCAGTGCTCTTGATAATGAGTCTGAAAAGGTGGTGCAACAGGCCATTGACCATGCTCTCGAAAATCGCACGGCCCTTGTTGTGGCACACAGGCTTTCGACCATAAGGAATGCCGACAAGATTATTGTAATGGATCATGGCAAGGCTGTCGAGTCAGGAAATCATGAAGAGTTGCTGAAGTGTGGTGGTTTATACAAGCATCTTTATGATATTCAGTTTGCAGGAAAAGCGGAAGGTTAGATCTCTATCATGTCGGTTTTAAGAGTAAGGCAGATAGTGAGTGAATCAGGCTCCGGTAGCATGGCGGAGCGGTCGCTTGCAGATCTCTGAAGCATCAATAGTTGATCGATAACGCAGTACGTGCTGAAAATTTACAGCAAAGGAGCCGTTTCTCGATCCAGTCAAGAGAAGATTATTGTTACCATGCCAAATCACTCCGATCGTTACGTTGTCGTTATTCCTGTTTTCAACCAATTCAAGTACACGTCGTCGTGTGTGGAAAGTCTGCTCAGTCAGCATGTCCAGCCTAAAAACATTCTTGTTATTGACAATGCAAGCAGCGACGATACCGCGCTTTGGCTGGAGGAACATCCTGAATTCAGAAGGTACCGCAACCGCACTAATCTCGGCTGTGGTTGCGCCTGGACACAGGGCGTGGTACTCAGTCCGGATGCCGAATGGATCGTGCTGCTCAATAACGATGTTCTTGCTGGTTCTGATGCGATCAGCTCACTCATTGATGCGGCTGAACGTGCAAAGCTCGGTGTGGTGAGTCCAGCGCTTCTGGAGGGAGTTAACGACTATGATTTTGATAATTTTGCTGTGCAGTATCAGAAAAGCATGTCTGGCATGATTCGCCGGGGGCGGTTCCATGGGGTCTGTTTTGCTGTTCACCGGAGCGTTATTGAGCAAATCGGTTTTCCAGATACCGATCGGCGTCTGGGCGGTTATGAAGATGCCGAGTTTCTGTTCCGGTGCAGGCGTGCGAACATTTCCGTTGGTATTGTTGGCGATTCGGTATTCCACCATTTTGGATCGATTACCCAGAAGGCCATCGCGCAGAAAACAGGGCAAAAATCTCTCGGAGATCGCAAATATTTCCGTGCCAGGATTGGTTCAAATTGGTGGTCAAGAAAGAATGATAAATTAATGATGTGGTTTGCGTTCAGGAAATGGATAGCTCAGGAGAGGGTGAAATCGGGTTTCTCACTGCATATGATACGCAAGGATGGTGTGTGGGAGATTCATTGATAATCTGTCCTTAAAATGAGACGATGATCATAAGGAAGGAAAATTGATAAAGAACGGATTACGGGATGAGTGACGACAAGGTAATGGCGACCTTTTTTCTGATTACCTATAACCAGGAAAAGTATATCCGTGAGGCTATCGAAGGGGCTTTCGGTCAGACCTACTCGCCGATGGAGATCGTCATATCCGATGACTGTTCGACTGATGGGACATTTCGGATCATTGAGGAGATGTGCGAAAAGTATGTTGGGCCGCACAAAATTGTTGTCAACAGAAATCGCCAGAATCTCGGCTTGATCGGGCACGTCAACAGGATAACGGAGCTTTCCTCCGGCGAACTGATCATCTATGCGGCAGGCGATGATGTTTCGCTTCCTCACAGGACGGAAAAGGTGGTTGAGAGATATCTCGCTACGGGTCGCAGGGCGTCGTTGATTCATTCGTCAGTCTATCTGATCGATATCGCAGGTAACAGGGTCGGGACGCGGCTTCCACCTGTAATATCACATGGGACGCGCGGTATGAACATCGAAGATATGGCGGTGAGCGGAGCGCTGATCATCGGTGCAACCACTTCGTTTACCAAAAAGATCGAAGAGATATTTGGTCAGATAAAATACAACAAATGTATCGAGGACCTGGTCATGGGGTTCAGGTCTGCTTTGATGGGCAGCCTTGAATACATCTCTGAACCGTTGATTCTCTATAGGCACGAAGTTGGCATAACGGCCAGTTCCGATTTCCGAAATCAGACCCATGAAGAGTGGGCGAGGAGAGAAATCCATAATCAGGAAATCTATCTGGCTGTGCTTGCCCAGAGAATCGAAGATCTTCGGAGAATAGGTAATGTCAATTTGATTCCTTTTGTAAAAAGCAAACGATCCGAAGTCTTGTTACAGAGAACGGTTTGGACACGGAACTATAGCTTTATCAAACTCATATCGTATTCCTTCAAGAGAGGGTTATTGAGTGTGTTTGTTAAATTATTTATTTTCGGCAAAAAAAAACGTATCTTTTTTCCCGTCAAAAAATTGATGCACAAGCGTGCTGTTAATTCCTGAGATGCCGGGCTGCTTTTCCAGTTTGTCAAACCATGCTTGCATTTCGCATATCCTGTAAGTAAACGGGTTGAAAGAATTTTGTTTATGGACGAGGAAACATCATATCAAGGTTGTTGATGTTGGTTCGCTCAATCGGTATCATCGCCATACTTGAACATGTCTATGCCTGAAAGTGTACCCCGACGGATACTTGTTATTGTACAACGTTCGAATGGTGACGTCTTTTTAAGTTTACCACTTGTCGAGGCGCTCTTCAGTGCCTATGGTGCTCCGCGTATTGATCTTCTGGTCAACAGTGATACGCTTGCTGTGGCGGAGACTCTTCCGCATATCCATCAGATACATCTGTTTTCTTACAATGCCAATGGGAAGGGGAGGGGCTTTCATACCTCAACTCTGTTCAGAACGATAGCCCGACGCTACGACCTGGCCATCAGTCTAACGGCGAGTGACCGATCTGTGTTGTTCGCCTTGGCCGCCGCCCGCAAAGCTATCAGCGCAGTGGAGTCCGACCGTAAAAAATCCTGGTGGAAGCGCCTGCTTCTGTCGGCTCATTACGATTTTAATTCCAGCCAGCACATTATCGAGAACAACACCTCACCCCTCGCTCTGCTGGGAATTGGTTCCGGCAAGCCTGTTGTTCATTCGTACTATACACCACAAGCCGCTGAAAGCGTGGACAGCATGCTGACCAAGCGAGGTATTTCCGAATTTGTTATTTTTCATCCCGGTGCTCAGTATGCATACAAGGTTTATCCAGAGAGGCTCAGGAGCGAGTTGCTCGAACGCCTGAATTCCTTGGGGTTGCCGATCATCGTTACCGGGTCAAAAAGCTCGCTTGATCTTGGTATCAAGCGAACCCTTCCCCGGCTCTCAAATGTGTATGATTTCATTGGATTGACCAGTATTGAGGAACTGATTGCGCTCAGTGACCGATCGATTGCCTATATTGGAGCCGATACACTGAACATGCACATCGCGGCTTCGCAGAACAAGCGCATTTTTGCCATCTTTGGCCCGACTATGCTCAGCTCCTGGTCGCCGTGGTGCAATGAGCTTCGAACTGGCACATGGACGAACAGGCCAGTGCAGACCTATGGCAACGTCACCATCTTTCAGGCAGATATGCCCTGCGTTGCATGTGGCAAGGCCGGTTGTGACGATCATCATGGTGTCAGCGAGTGTTTTGACCATATCGATCCTGAAGTTATTTTTAACGAAATAAGAGAGTGGCAAACAATATTTCGGTAACCATCCTCACAAAAAACTCTGCGGACTGTCTCGTCGAGTGTCTGAACGCTCTTGACGCGTTTGCCGAGGTGGTGATTATCGACAACGGATCGACTGACGAGACGATATCCATTGCTTCTGGTTTCAAAAATGTGAACCTGTACGAGCACTCGTTCATAGGGTTTGGTCCGCTGAAGAATATTGCCGTCGATAAGGCCTCAAACGATTGGATACTCTCTGTTGACAGCGATGAAATCGTCACTCCGGAACTGGCCAGTGAGATCCTGAACCTTAAACTGGATTGCAACCGTCTTTACGCGATAGAACGTGACAATTATTACCATCGCCGACTGATCCGGGGTTGCGGCTGGCAGAACGACACGGTTGAGCGGCTTTTTAACAGGAAGAGCACTTGCTTCGACGGCAAGTTGATCCATGAGGGACTCGAAAAGAAAGAGAGCCTGAAAACGGAGATACTGAGTGGCCGGCTGAAGCATTACACGTACGACAATGCGTCGCAGCTCATTCAGAAAATGCAGCAATACTCCTCGCTCTGGGCCGAGGAGCATCATGGCCGGAGAAAATCATCGCCCTTCAAGGCTCTGCTCTATGGAATGTTCACTTTTTTAAAATCATACATCCTGAAGAACGGATGGCTTTATGGTTACGAAGGGCTGCTGATCTCGATTTCGAATGCAAATGGTGCGTTTTATAAATACATCAAGCTCTATGAAGCCGACAGACCCGATCGCCTGTAGTCTCGTTATTACGACCTACAATTCGCCTGATATGCTCGACCTTGCCATTCGGAGTGCCCTTGCGCAATCGGAGTTGCCTTGCGAAATTATTGTCGCTGATGACGGTAGTACGAATGATACCGCCATGCTTGTCGAAGCCTGCAGGGTTGCTTCAAGGATACCGGTGGTTCATGTGTGGCAGGAAGACCGTGGGTTCAGGGCTGCGGCATCGAGAAACAGAGCGATCGCGGCAGCAAAGGGCAACTATATCGTTATCGTCGATGGGGATATGTTGCTGCACCGCGACTTCATCAAGGATCATAAGCGGATGGCGTTTGAAGGTACCTTTATCCAGGGCTCGAGGGCGTTGCTTTCGCAGGAGAACACCTACAGGCGGCTTGCTACAAAGAGTGTCTCGGTCTCTCCGTTCGAAAAGGGACTTGAAAACCGTAAGAATGTCTTGCGTTCTCCTCTCCTGTCAAGGGTTTTATCCTTGAAAAGCAGTGCTCTCGGCGGCATAAGAAGCTGCAATATGTCGTTTTTCAGGAATGACTGCATCCGGGTCAACGGATTTAATGAGGACTTTATTGGGTGGGGTCGTGAAGACAGCGAATTTGCGGTACGACTCATTAATAGCGGCATTCTCCGACGCAATGTCAGGTTCAGCGCTATGGCAAGCCATCTCTGGCATGCGGAAAACAAAAGAACATCACTTGCCGAAAATGATCGGATACTCGAACAGGCTATTCTGGGCAAGTTGACTACCTGCCGGCATGGTATCGAAAAATACTTGGGAAATAAATTATCATGAAAATCAGCGACTTTTCCTTTATCAAGAATGGCACAATCTTTTGCATCGTCTCACTGATAAATATACCTATGGGTAATCATGCTGTTTTTCTTATCCATAAACAGTACAGGAGTCAATGTGTTTCGCGTTTCGAGTAAACATTGATGGATGGGATGTCATAGTTTTTCAATAAAAAAACATTTTTCCAGAAATTTAACAGGTAATTATGCTTTTTAATTCTTACGAATTTATTTTTCTCTATTTGCCGGTAGTCTTTTTGGGTTTCATTTTTATTGGTAAATACAACCAATCCGGTGTTGTGCTTTGGCTTGCATTAGCCTCACTTTTTTTCTATGGTTATTGGGATAAAAAATTTCTTTTTCTGTTGCTGGGTTCAATTATTTTTAATTATAGCTCGGGCTATTTAATAGCTAAATTTTCAGAAAAATCACGGCTTATTTTCTTTGTTTCGATATCTGCAAACCTGGTGCTTCTGGGTATATTCAAATACGCCAACTTCTTTATTGAGACATCCAATACATTTGGTACTCAATGGAGCGCTCTGGATATTGTTTTGCCTTTAGGTATTTCTTTTTTCACTTTTACTCAAATTGCTTATCTCGTTGATGTCTATAAAGGTATTGCTCACGAGTATAACTTTATTGATTATTTGTTGTTTGTCACATGGTTTCCTCATTTGATTGCCGGTCCGGTTTTGCATCACAAGCAGATGATGCCACAGTTTTCGTCACCCGCTATCTATAAGCCGAATTACGAGTCTATCGCTGTCGGTTTGACTTTGTTTTCGCTTGGTTTGTTTAAAAAAGTGATTTTGGCTGATAATTTAGCTCCCCTGGCTAATCGCGTATTCAATGATGCAGCACAAGGAGGTCTTCCAATGATAGAAAAAGCATGGTTTGGTGTTCTTGCATATACCTTGCAATTGTATTTTGATTTTTCAGGATATTCTGATATGGCAATTGGTCTTTCAAGAATTTTTAATGTCAAATTGCCTCTGAACTTTGATTCTCCTTACAAGGCAGCAAACATTATTGATTTTTGGCGCCGATGGCATATAACGCTCTCGAAGTTTTTGCGTGATTACCTTTATGTACCATTAGGTGGTAACCGTAAAGGAGCTGCAAGGCGTTATCTGAATTTAATAATTACTATGTTGCTCGGTGGCCTATGGCATGGTGCTGGATGGAACTTCGTATTATGGGGTGGTTTGCATGGACTGTATCTGGTTCTTAATCATACTTGGAGAAAATTGACGAATTCAACAGGGATTGCGAAAAACAGGGGAACGCATGCAATAGGTGTACTTATTACTTTTATTGCGGTAATGATTGCCTGGGTTCCATTCAGAGCCGCAAGCATGTCGGCAACAAAAAATATTTGGTATGGAATGATCGGATTAAATGGTCATGAAGGTGACAGCACTGCTTTAGGGTGGTATGTTGTTGGGCTATTAATAATTTGGGTATTACCAAATACTCAACAGTGGCTCAGCAAATATTCTCCTGCCTGGGATAACGTAGCTGTTATCGAACGTTTTTCATGGCAACCAAACAGGGTACTTGCAATAATTACAGGTATTATCTTTGCTGCATCCGTGGTTTATTTTAAAAAAAACAGTCAATTTTTATACTTCCAATTTTAACTCATGCAATATATTAAGTATTTTTTATCAACAGCACTTATTATAATATTTTTTTTCTTTGTTCTTGGCCTCTTTCTTCAGCCGTTAAATGGTGATCTTACAAGAATAGGTAATTATTCAGAAAATGACTTTGGCTGGAATGCGCGACAACCACAAATAGCCGTTAAAGGGAGTGTACATGAAATAACTCCAGATGTGATAGTATTGGGAGATTCGTTTTCTGCAGGAAATATATGGCAGTCCGTTGTTATGGAAAAAAGAGGCGGCAACATATTGACGTTTCCCTGGAAAAATCCGAATGCACTGGAGTATTTAGTGACTTCCTTAAAAAAAACCTATCCGACAACCAAATATCTTGTTATAGAAACGGTCGAACGTGAATTTATACCAAGGTTCAATACCCCGCAGAACTTAACGGGAAACCAAAAAGAAAAGCCTGTAATTATAACGCCATATAAAACAGCTTCAATAAGGGATACCAGCACACTTCATCCTATGCATGATCCGGTTTATGCTATTCAAGCAACAGTTAACTCACTGAAAAAAAATGATAAAACTTCCCGGAGTGGATTAACTATTATAACGCCGTTGAACAGAAAAGGTCTTTTTTCTAATCGAAAATCGGATTTGTTGATTTATTACACCGATGACGACAGAAAAAAAAACTGGAATTATGATGAGATAGAAAAGGCCGTTGCAAATATAAGGCGACTTAGGGATTTGGCCGAGAGAAGTGGTATTACTCTCATTATGGTGGTAGTTCCTGACAAGTCAACTGCTTATGGGCAATTTTTTAAATCAGCTCAATTTCGTTATCCGCAGCCGGACGTTTGGGCTGAACTTGATAAACAAGGTGTGGCTCAGGTCAATCTTAAGAAAATACTTATTCCAGCAGTTGGTTACACGCAGGATCTATACTATCCAAACGATACCCATCTTGGGGTAAAAGGTTTTACGTTGATGGGGGAGGCGATATCGAATCGGCTCAATTATATTGAATCAATATCGAAAAAATAGACAGATGGACACTATCGTTTGCCTCCAGAATGATTTCTGGTTACTCGTTGATGCAAAAGAGCAGCACGAAACTACCATGGTCAGGCACTTTGAGATGGTAATGGCTACTGAATAATTGGAGTGAAAATTGATATATTTCAGCAAAACCTTCTTATGAAAATCAGCGCCTTTACCTTTATCAAGAATGGCACAATCTTTGGCTTTCCATACAGGGAATCGATTCGCTCTGTGCTGCAGATTGTCGATGAATTTGTCGTCAACGTTGGCGATAGCGATGACGACACCCTGGAAAGGATTATGGAGATCGATGATCCAAAGATACGGATCATCCGGTCGCATTGGAATGACAGGATGAAGGTCGGTGGTTATGTGTATGGCCAGCAGAAAATGATCGCACAGTTCAACTGTACCGGTGATTGGGCATTCTATCTTGAGGGAGACGAAATTGTGCATGAAAACGACCTGAAAAAAATTGTTGATGCATGCCGCTTTCATCTGGATGATGAGCGGGTTGAGGCACTTACCTTCGACTATTATCATTTCTATGGTAACGCGAACAGTTACCTCGATTCACCGGGATGGTATCGCCGAGAGGCCAGGATTATCAGAAATTCCATAAGGTCTTATGCTCCGGACGGGCTTTACTGGCATGTGCTGACCAGCAAAAGCAAGGTTTCCCGCTACCCGAAGGCTGCCCATACGGGGGCATCAATCTATCACTATGGGTGGGTAAGAAGCGAGGAGGAGATGAACCGGAAATCGGAAAATGTGCAGAAGTACTGGAATAAAAATCATCGACGAATCGACTATCGGGATATTGACCAGAAGATTATCCATCAGTTTACCGCTTCCCATCCGGCCATTATCCGTGAATGGCTTCCGAAAGAAGACGGGCTTTTTCAAGCGAATCCGGATCATATACTCACCAAGCGGGAGAAAAAACACCGATTCATGTTGAGTCTTGAACGCTGGTTTGGACTGGAACTGAGTAAAAAACACTTCAATGCGATAAAATAGCGACTGTTTTGCAAAGCGTAAAACAGAGAGTGCTGTTTGAAGTGCCGAACTCTTCTCTTTTTCACCATTGCTTGTCATTCGACGTATACTCACCATATAAAGAGAAAACCCATGCGTATTTGTTTCACGGAAATCCATCTCAAAATTTATATTGGCAGGTAGTAAAAACAAAAGGACGGTATTGGCTATCCAGGACGGTATTGGCTATCCGGTTTTCAGCAGAGACATTTGATAACCATATGCAATGCGTTTATGAACTCTTCCATTGTTTTGCTGCCGAATTGGATAGGAGACATGCTTCTTGCCCTTTCAATGGTCACGAGATTGTCTGAAAATCGTCGATCAAACACAACCCTTCTGGTTCCAGATCAGATGTTGGGCCTAGTCAGTTTGCTGTGTGATCTGCCCCGGATTGAGTTTACCCGGAACAATGCGGAGGCCCGAAAACATACCGTGAGAGCCGTGCAAAGCGGGAGGTTCCATATCATGTACCTGCTGCCGTTTTCATTTTCTTCGGCATGGTTTGCGATGAAGACCGGGGTGCCGGTAAGAAGGGGCTTGTCAAGAGAAATGAGGCGTTTTCTGCTGACCGATCCGTTGCCGGGAAGCCTTCGCGACAAGTCGCACCACATCACCGAGGAATATGCAGAAATCCTTGATATGCCATATTGCTCCCCCGAAGAGTGGAACGGCATATTGGTTACACCAGACAAAACTTATTCTGGTTCAATCGTTTACTGTCCTGGTGCAGCATACGGACCAGCCAAAAAATGGCCATATTTTCCTGAGCTGGCAAAGTTGCATGAGTGTTATAACATTGTCGTGCTTGGAACGAGCGAAGATCGTCAATCGGCACTGGAGATTTCTCGTATGGCGCCTGGAAGGATTACTGACCTGACCGGCAAAACATCGCTGGCTGAGGCGGCTGCAATTATGTCAGGTGCTCGTGCAGTTGTCTCGAACGATTCAGGACTGATGCATTTGGCCGCTTACATCGGCGCACCGGTTATCGGCTTGTTTGGTTCCACCAGTCCGGTATGGACCCGTCCTCTCGGAAAGAGAAGCATTGCAATGAACGTCGCGGAGCCATGTGCACCCTGTTTTGATCGCGTCTGCAGGTATCAACATTATCGATGCTTCAAAAATATTACGCCGGACGCTGTCGCAAAGGCAATAGAGGATTTATTCAGAGAAGAGAAATTTAAATTACACTATTGAGTTATGGCGTTATTATAAGAAAAGTTAAATTCAGGACACAATTGCTCAATTTTTTATCATAACCGGCCTCATATATGTTACACTTAAAGATTTGCCTGGTATGTAGTTCCCGTTTGCCGGCAAATAAATATGGCGGCACTGAGCGTATTGTTGAATGGCTCATTATGGAGTTTTTAAAAATGGGTCATACTCTTGTATTGGTTGCTCCAGAAGGAACTCTTATTCAAGGGGTAAATTGTATACCTGCTAATAATGCTGAAGAGGCATTAATTTCCATTCCAAAAGATGTTGATATCGTTCATTTTCATGGATGGCCACCAGTACATGATTTTGAAATACCCTGGCTTTACACCTTGCATGGCAATGCATCAGACGTTTCAATATTACCAGTAAATACGGTATGTATTAGCGCTAACCACGCGGCAAGACATCAAAAAAAAACATTTATATACAACGGAGTTAATCCTGCTGAATTTATTTATAGAGAGCAAAAAAAAGATTATCTGCTGTTTTTTTCAATGATCAGACGAAAAGTAAAAGGGGCGGGACGAGCATTAAAGATTGTACAAAAATATAAAGCACCGGCTGTTTTTGCTGGAGGCTCTCGAATAGATTTGATAAAGGGTGGGGGACTGTTTAATAGTTTTCATCCGCGAATAAAATTTGTAGGTAAAATTGGCGGACCTAAAAAAGCACAATACTTTGCAAATGCAAAAGCACTACTTTTTCCAATTGACTGGGAGGAGCCATTTGGTCTTGTGCTGATTGAGTCATTACTGTCCGGTACGCCTGTAATTGCAACACCACGAGGTTCCGTTCCGGAACTTATCAATAATGATGTAGGGGCGTTATTTACCGAAGATGAAGCATTTCCGGAGGCACTTGAAAAAGCTCTTTCCTGTTCTCCAAAAAATTGCCGTGACTGGGCTATAGAGCATTTTTCTTCTGCTGTTTGTGCGGCAAATTATTTGAATCTTTATGATCAAATATTAAGTGGAGAAAATGTTTTTTAATTGCTCAATAAATATATCTTTTTTTGGGGATTTAATCGGCGATCATGTGTTGTAATTTTTTTTAATCTATCGCTTTATGAATATATCTATCAAAAAATTATTTCACAGGGAGCCGAGCCTGAATAAAAAAATTACCAGGTTTATAGTGGGATATAAAGACAAGTCAATTCCTGCGCGCAAATCTGTATTTAAGCCTGAAATTTTAATCCCCTGTTATAATCACGGCAGGTATCTTTCTGGTCTTTTAAACAATGTGTATGAAAAAAAAATTGCCAAATGAAGCTCCCCGCTGCAGGCAGCGGGGTATCTGTTTATAGAAGAATTCATCAAGCTTTCACCGCGAGCGGTGGGGAATTCAACCCTGAGAGATTAAAATTATTAATGATAACTCTAATGATCATACAGAAGATGTTATTATGAATCTTAAACAAAGGTCTTTGTTTACGTATATAAAAAATTCTAAAAAAGACAACTGCACTTAGTTGTTAAGATGTTGAAAAAAGTTTGATTTGGGAGGCGTTTTTGACACAGGCAGGCTGGCAAGCATCCTGCCAAGAGCAGTCGTTACGACTTCGTTTTCGATGTCAATGACACTGGGGGTTGGAGAAACGATGACCTCCTGCAATGTGCTTAAAGGGGAGAATTCTTTGCTGTCAGCCGGGTTGTGCCGGTAAAGAGCCACCAGCGGGGTATCGGAGCATGCGGCGATATGTACCAGTGACGTGTCGGGGGTGATGAGAAGCTTGAGCTTTTTGACGATTTGCCAGACTTCGTAGAGGTTTTGTGTGGATGGGGAGGGCAAGACGTTGCCGTGCGGTTTCTCAAGCTTTCTTTTTTCGGCAATTTCTCCGGGCGCAGAAAAGATAACAAATCGTTCTTCGGGGAAGTTTCTGATAAGTTCGGCCCACTGATCGAATGTCCGATGTCCACCGGGAGTACCGGCGCTGATATTGATGCCTGTGTATGATCCCGTCGGAAGCGCCTCGATGAATGTGGCGATTTCATTTGAAACTGGCATTTGTGGTATGTATGGTCGGGCGTGTTGCTGCGGGGAGTTACTGATTGCTCCCATGAGCGCGAGGTTCCTTGTCGATTCATGAGCGCCAGGCCCGAGATCAATGAGGTGGTTATAGAGCGCTTCGTGCCTGGTGTTACGATGACTGACCTTGTATTTTGCCCGGATGATCAGTGACTGAATGTGAAAATGGGTTGAGGGATGGTTTTTCGGGTTGAACAATACATCGAACTTTTTGGGAAAGAACTCGAAAAGGTACCTTTTCAGATCCCGTTTGGCATGATAGACGGCGGTGATATTGGCGTCGGCGTTGAAAAAATCAAAAATGATCCGGGTGAAGGCGACAATAGAGATGGAGGCCTCCGGATATGTTTTTCGGAGGGTGGCGATGAGGGGGGTTAGCATGATGGCGTCTCCGTACCGCTCTCTTGCCAGAATGACGATGCTCTTGAGCTGGCCATCAAAGAGAGTCGCTGGTTTTCTGCGTTTACCCATAACCTTTGCGTTCGATAACATTTTTTTTGTGAATCGGAACTGTATATTCTTTGCGATCTCGCCTCATGTTCGTGGAGAGTTCATAAAAAGAAAGTTCATGGCCTGTCGCACCGGCAACATCTGTAAAAGCTGATGCATCTGCCGTTTCTGCTTGTTTATTCCTTGTTCAATTCCTGTCTGTTTGATAGAGCCTGAATTTAACGACAGGAAGACAAGGTATCAAATTCTCAAGGATTCATTGTAACGTATAATTAATGCAGAAGTTTTTTTCTCCCGATCTGTTTGCCCGGTTGCGTCCCTCTTTCATGATCAATACGTTGTTTTTGATCGCCGTTATGCTGCTTTATCCGCTTGCTGGAGGAGTGCTTTTTTCTTTTGTCAGCGGTGGCAGCGAGGCGGCTTTTTCTTTGTCAAGCATTCAGAACAGTCAGCTTTTTTCCATTCGATTGATTCAGGCCTTTGGGCAGATTCTTTTGCTTGCTCTGCCCGTTCTTTTACTTGCGGCTTGGCATACCGGGAGGAACAATCTTTTTGCCCCTCAGAGTCTTGCTTTTTTGGGGATACAGAAGCGTGTCGATTTTGGTATGGCTGTTCTGGCAATTAGTGGCATTTTTCTGCTTCAGCCTCTGTTGTATACCATCACCGCAGTTCAGGATCATTATCTTTGG
This sequence comes from uncultured Chlorobiaceae bacterium, assembly GCA_903882665.1. Classification (GTDB taxonomy): domain Bacteria; phylum Bacteroidota; class Chlorobiia; order Chlorobiales; family Chlorobiaceae; genus Chlorobium. Next base: position 42,572 of record CAIRXW010000008.1, read on the forward strand.
TCGGTTCTTGGTTCTGCAGGAACTGAAGTGGTTCGTCAGCGTGATATGATGGAGTCGTTTATCAAAGAGCTTGCGCAGGTGCGTTCCGTTCCGGAATTTTTTTTTGTTGCCTTCGTTTTTGCCATCACACCCGCATTTTGTGAGGAGCTGTTTTTCAGGGGCTATATCCAGCAGAATTATACCCGTTCCATCTCCTCTGGCAATGCCGTACTGCTGACGGGCTCTCTTTTTGCTCTCTTTCATTTGAATGCCGCAAATCTTTTGCCCCTTGCTTTGCTTGGGTGGTATATTGGCTATATTTATGCGTGGACGGGCAATCTTGCAATTCCTTTTGTTGTTCATCTTGCGAACAATCTTGTTGCATTGCTTTTTCTTTGTTTTACAGAAGGAAGAAATCTGGGTTGGACGATTGATTCAACGGCTCTACTTGATTCACGATGGTGGTGGCTTGTTGTTACGGGAAGTTTATTGTTGTTTGTAATGGTTCTTCGGCGGCTTGCTGCTGCGCAACGAAGAGCTGTGCATTAAAGTTGATCAGTTATTTAATTTATATGACAGTATGAATTTCAGTGTTAATTTACTGCAGCGAGTGATTGTGGGCGTTGTGGGTATTCCTCTGCTGCTATGGCTTATTGATCTCGGTGGGTTGGGTTTCTTTTTGTTTTTTTTGTTTTTAGCGCTTCTTGCTGTTTTTGAGTTTCATCGCCTTGCATCTCACAAGGCAAAGCCTCCGGCACTCTGGCTTGTCTTGCTGATAACGGCGCTTTTTCAGGTGAACTTTTATCTGCATTGGGTGGAAGTATGGGGGCTTTTGCTGGCTGTTGTCCTTGCGCTTCTGGTAATGGAGCTTTTTTTGAAAGAGGGCTCACCGTTGCTCAATTTAGGCGCGATTTTTCCGGGATTGCTCTATGTCAACCTCTCTTTTGGCTCCTTGTTGCAGCTCCGTCTCGAAACTGGTGACGGAAAGGGGGAGATAATGGTCTTTCTTCTTTTTTTCTGCGTCTGGTCAGCCGATATTTTTGCCTATTTTGGAGGAAGCGCCTTGGGGGGGAAATTTATTCATCGCAAACTGTTCGAACGTCTGAGCCCCCATAAGACATGGGAGGGTTTTTTATTCGGTCTTGCAGGAAGCGTTGCAGCATCAGTGATCTACAGCAGTTTTGTGTCGGTGTCGCAGTTGTCGTTGACAAAGGCGTTGTTGACCGGACTTTTGATCGGGCTGGCAAGTCCGGCTGGAGATCTGATTGAATCGATGTTCAAAAGGGATGCCGGGGTAAAAGACTCTTCACATCTGATTCCCGGCCACGGCGGAGTGCTCGACCGCTTCGACACAATTATGTTTGTGTCGCCATTTATCTACTTTATTACCATCTACTTCTGAACTCGTACAGAGAGTGCTGTTGCAGGCGGCAGGGATAGGAAATGTTTTTTTATATTATCGATTATTTGTGGCGAGAAAGCGCCTTTCAACATGCAGAAGTATTAACCGTACGAGGTTGCCGATAATGAAAATTGAAGGTCTTCTTTCCGAAAAATGTATTGTTTTGAATCTTGACCTTACACTGAAAAGTGAGGTGATTGAAAAAATGCTCTCCATTGTGGCTGTTCACCCAGATGTGATCGATATCGGCAGGCTTCGGGAGGATGTTCTCAAGCGTGAACAGGAGATGTCGACCGGTATCGGCAAGAGCTTGGCCTTGCCTCATGCAAAGAGCGCCGGAGTGAGTCAGCCGGTTATGGCGCTTGCCACCTTGCGCAATGCAATCAATTTTGACTCAGTTGATGATGAGCCGGTCAGAATTGTTTTTCTTTTGGCAACTCCGGAGGAGATGCTTGCTGAGCATTTGAAGTTTCTTGGTCGTATTACGAGGCTTGCCGGTCTGGAGGATGTTCGCCAGAAGCTTCTTCTTGCATCGTCCGCGGCAGAGGTTATTGAGCTTTTCAGGAAAGAGGAGAAGGATTTTCCGCAGATATAACAACATTTTTACCAGCAGGGGATCATTACAGTTATGCCGCAGTATCAGGCAGTAAAGGGCACAAGGGATATTTTCCCCGAAGAGGCTGCCCGATGGAAATATGTGGAAGGAATTGTTCACGCTCTTGCCTCCCGTTATGGTTTCAGCGAGATACGGACTCCGGTTTTTGAGTATACTGAGCTCTTCCAGAGAGGGATTGGTTCGACAACGGATATTGTTGGCAAGGAGATGTTTACTTTTCAGCCTGATCCAAAAGGGCGTTCACTGACGCTGCGTCCTGAGATGACGGCCGGGGTAATGAGGGCGGCGCTTCAGAACAATCTGCTCTCTTCAGCTCCTGTGCACAAGTTGTATTATATCGGCGAACTCTTTCGTAAGGAGAGGCCACAGGCAGGAAGGCAACGTCAGTTCTCCCAGTTTGGGGCTGAACTGCTTGGAGTCTCCTCTCCCGCTGCTGTCGCCGAGGTTATAACCCTGATGATGCAGGTTTTTCAGTCTCTCGGTCTTCAGGGACTCAAGCTCCGTATCAATAGTCTTGGTGACACGGATGACCGGCTTCGGTACCGGTGTGCGTTGCAGGACTATTTTTCTCCTTTTCACGATATTCTTGATGATGCATCGAAAGAGCGGCTCGATAAAAATCCTCTGAGGATACTTGATTCAAAAAATCCTGCTCTTCAGGAGCTGATTGCCGGAGCTCCGAAGTTATACGATTATCTCAACCCGGCTTCAGTGCAGGATTTTGAGAAGGTGCTTTATTATCTTGATGAACGCAATATTGCTTACGAAATCGATTATCGTCTTGTTCGCGGTCTTGATTACTACTGTAACACAGCTTTTGAGGTGACCAGTTCAGAGCTTGGTGCGCAGGATGCCATAGGTGGGGGTGGGCGCTACGATGGTCTTGCCCGTGAACTTGGCAGTTCGACGGATGTGGCGGCCTCAGGCTTTGCTGTTGGCATGGAGAGGCTTTTGATGACGATGGAAAAGCAGAGGCTTTTTGATGCCCTCGTTCCTCAGGGCCCACTTGTTTATGTTGTTGTGCAGCAGCAGGATCTGGTCGATCACGCACTGCAGATTGCTTGTCGATTGCGCAACGCTGCCATCAAAACGGAGATAGACCTGGCCTCAAGGAGCATGAAGGCGCAGATGAGGGATGCCAACAGGATGATGGCATCCTATGCGCTCTTTGTTGGTACGACGGAAAGGGCGACTGGGCTCTATCCACTGAAAAATCTGCTTACTTCGGAGCAGACAATGCTCACCCTGGAGGATCTGCTGGAACTTCTGCGCGAACTCGCCGCAAGGGAGCAGTTGCAATTGTGACGAATACGGGCCACAAGGTTATCCTCTATGGCAAAAAAGAGTGCTGCCTGTGCGACGATGCCATGGAGATTCTGCAGAAAGTCAATGCATCGTTGCCGTTTGATCTGGAAAAAAGAGATATTTCGGATGATGGGGAACTGCTTGAACGGTTTGGACTCAAAATTCCAGTCATCTTTGTTGACGGTGTTGAGGTATTCAAATATCGTGTGAACGAAAATCGCCTGAGGGCGTTGTTGAGCAGATGCTGAAATTCATTTTTCTTTTTATTATTTTTTTTCTGGTAATTCGTACGGTAGTTCGTACGCTGAGGAGAGGGGTTTTTTTTATCAGGAAAGGGGCGCCTGGTCAGGGTGAAATTCCACGGAGCTCAATTTTTTCAGGACAGCATGTCGAAGAGGCGGATTATGAGGTTCTTGAAAGCCACCTCAACAATAAAAAACAGGATGTCATATAAGGTGTTGTGCTTTGGATTGTTTTTTCGTACATTGCCTCACTTGGTTTGACGACGTACAATAGTATCTTATCTGAAGTGGGGGTTCCCCACTTTTTTGTTTTCTTTTTAAAGTTCCCAAGAGGTATTCATGCAAGAGCGCATCAGGAATTGTGTCTCACGGGTTATTGCAGAGTCTGCTGGCACTCGGGGTGAAGGTGCTTATCTTATTGATATCAAGGTAAAAGGCAAAGCGAGTGCCCGGAAGATAGAGATACTGATGGATGCTGATATTGGTATACGGATTCATCAGTGTGCCTATGTGAGCAGAAGGGTTCGCGAGCAGATTGAGGGCGACGATGAACTTCTGGATCAGATTGGAGAAAATTTTGATCTGATAGTCTCTTCTCCCGGTCTTGGCGAGCCCATAATCATTTCCCGGCAGTACATTCGGCATATCGGAAAGCTGCTGCAGGTTACCTTTATTGGTGCGGATGGTGAGCCGGAGGAGCTGGCCGGGCATCTGCAGGAGGTGTCGCTTTCGGAAGAGAGTGAACCGAAAATCGTCATTATGCCGAAAACGAGTAAAAAGAAAGGTCAGCCGGCAAAAACTGAAGGTATCACACTCTACCTCAATCAGGTAATCCGGGCGGTTCCTGAGGCGGAATTGTAAAGAGGTTTATACTGGTGAGTGGAAATTTTCTTTTATAAAATGCACAATCCAAGATAGAGATGGTCAAAAAGAAGATAAAAGATGAGGGACAGGATCGGCGGGTGCAGATTGCCAGCGCTTTCGGCGAAATCGAGCAGTCCAAGATCTTTCTGGATAAACGCACGGAGAGTGCGGCTGTAAAAATGGATATTGCCGACCTTCTGAAGGATATTATCCAGAAGCAGCTCCGAAAAGATTATGATCCTGAAGTTGAATCCAACATTTTCATCAACCCCGAGCGGGGAGATTTCGAAGTCTATATTCTGAAAAAGATTGTCGAAGAGATTGATATTGAGAGCATTGAGATTACGCTTAAAGAGGTACGAAAAATCGATGACTCTCTTGAAATTGGTGATTATTATGAAGAGGGCCCGATCCGGCTTGAAGACTATCTGAGTCGTAAGTCTATTCAGATTATCAAGCAGTCAGTACAGAAGAAGGTACGGGATCTTGAGCGTCTTGTTGTTTATGAAGAGTGTCTTGAAAAAGTTGGAGAGATTGTTGCTGGCGAGGTCTATCAGGTTCGTGCGAATGAGGTTATTTTTACCTATAACACGTCGAAAGACCATCGTGTCGAGCTTGTGTTGCCTAAGTCCGAGATGATGAAAAAGGACAATCCCCGTCGAACTCCGCGGATGAAGCTCTATGTCAAGCGTATTGAGCGTGAGAAGACGAAAGTGAGGCTTGATGACGGCTCAATGGTTGAGCGGGAAAAAGCTGATGGAGGAATGAAGGTCATTGTGTCGAGAGTTGACGACCGGTTTTTGTACAAGCTTTTTGAACATGAAGTGCCTGAAATTCTTGACGGTCTCATTGTGATCAAGGCGATTGCAAGGGTGCCGGGTGAACGCGCAAAGGTTGCGGTTGAATCCACCAGTGCACGCATTGATCCGGTCGGTGCCACCGTAGGGTATCGTGGAAAGCGCATTCAGAGCATTGTCAAAGAGCTGAACAACGAAAATATTGATGTCATCTACTATGCAGATGAACCGCAGATTTATATTTCAAGGGCGATGCAGCCAGCGAAAATTGATCCTCTGACGGTTCATGCTGATATGAAAACCCGGAAAGCAAGGGTGATGCTCAAGCCTGACCAGATCAAATATGCGATCGGAAAGAATGGGAACAATATTCATCTGGCGGAGAAGCTTACCGGCTATGAGATTGATGTCTATCGTGATGTGATCGATAAATCGACGGAAGATCCTACCGATATCGATATCATTGAGTTCCGTGAAGAGTTTGGTGATGACATGATTTACCAGCTTCTTGATGGTGGTCTTGATACGGCCAAAAAAGTACTGAAAGCCGGAGTTGATGAAATTGAGCACTCTCTTCTGGGGTCGTCTAAACCGGAAGAGCAGACGATTTTTGGTAAGAGTTACAAGACCGGCGTCAAACCGAGGGAACGAAAAGTGACCGACGAGGAAAAGCGCTATTGGAGGAAGATTGCCGAAAATATTTATAAAACCGTAAAAGAAGAGTTTACCGAAGCGGATCTGGCGGCTCTTTTTGATGACACTATCGAGCATGAGCCAAATGAATTGGCGGCTGATAGATCAATAGAACCGACCGCAGAGTGAACATTTCGAAAGAAGTAAAGCGTTTTTAAATCCAGAGGAGGATGTAATGGCCCTTGAGGACATGGGAAAGAAATACCGCATAAGTGATATAGCAAGAGAACTGCAGGTAAGTCCGCAGGAAGTATTACTTTTTGTCAAACAGGAAGGTGGCAGGGTTGCCTCTACATCCTCTATGGTAGGTGAAGAGATACACGGACTGATTTTTGGCCATTTCAGCGTTGAGAAGAAAATGGTTGATGAGACGAAAAAAATAAGGGCGGAGAAAGAGAAGCGCATATCGAGGCTTGAAGAGCAGTCACGGAAAACTTATGAAAAAGAGCAGCATCTCAGTGAAACCCTCAGCCCTCCGGCACCGCCGGTGGTTGTTGTTCCGGATGTAAAAAAAGAGGTTTTTGCAGTCGAAGTGATTGATGTTGTTCCTGAGCAGGAACACTCTTTGGAACCGGAGAGCCCTGTGGCCGAGCCAACGGAGATCATCGAAGTCACCGGGCAGCAGGCTGTCGTCGAACCTCCAGAGCCTTCAGTTCATGCTGAAATTGCTGTTGCTGCCGAACTTCCTGTTATTGCAGAGGTCGTTGTTGTTGCTCAGCAGCCTGAACACATTGATCTCCCTGAAGTGACTGAACAGGAGGATCCTCTTTCTGCACTCCATAATGTCGTTGAGATCCCTGAGATTTCTGAGGTCGCAGTGACCGCTGAGATAACAGAGCCTGCTTCAAAAAAAGAGGAGTCCTCGGTCAACGAGCACCTGGTCTCTTTTGACTCCCCGCAGATGATGGGTGGTCTTACCGTGCTTGGCACCCTCGACATACATGCCGGCAGGAACAGAAAAAACCGTAAAAAGAATTTCCAGGAGCAGGCTGATGCTCTGAAAAACGAATTTGTATCGAAGCCAGCAGAGGAGAGTCGCCCGGAAGAGAAGGTGGCAGCGGTTGTTGCCAAGAAGCCGCCGGTCAAGGCGGCCACGGACGCGAAGCCAAAGCCTGTTGTCGCTGCTGACAGTGCTGCCAACGCAAAGAAAAAAGGAAAGAAGAAAAAGAAGCCGGCGGTGGACGATAAGGTCATCTCTGCGAATATCCAGAAAACGATCAGTGGTATTGATGATCGCAGTGGAACAGGTTCTCGCCAGAAATTCCGCAAGCAGCGTCGCAATGAGCGTGAGCGCGAGCATGAAGTGGATGAGGCTTTTCGTGAGTCTCAGCGTATGGTTGTCCGTGTGACCGAGTACGCTTCGCCCCATGAGCTGGCGGAGCTTATGGGCATTACGGCCAAAGATATTATCCAGAAGTGTTTTGCGCTCGGCAAGTTTGTTACCATCAATCAGCGGCTTGATAAAGAGTCGATTGAGCTGATCGCTCTTGAGTTCGGCTTTGAGGCGGAGTTTATTTCAGAGGTTGAGGCAACTGCGGTGATTGTTACCGAGGATGAGGAAGCTGATATGCAGACTCGTCCGCCGGTTGTCACCATCATGGGGCATGTTGATCACGGAAAGACTTCGCTGCTCGATTATATCCGCAACAGTAAAGTTGTTGCCGGTGAATCCGGCGGTATTACCCAGCATATCGGAGCGTACGAAGTAACGGTTGAAGGCAACCGCAAAATAACTTTTCTTGACACGCCTGGTCATGAAGCCTTTACCGCCATGCGGGCAAGGGGCGCACAGGTGACCGATATTGTTATTCTTGTTGTGGCGGCTGATGACAGTGTTATGCCCCAGACCATTGAGGCCATCAATCATGCCAAAGCGGCTGGAGTTCCGATTGTTGTCGCGCTCAATAAAATTGACAAAATTGAAGCCAACCCCGAGAAGATCAAGACACAGTTGTCTGAAGCAGGAGTGCTTGTTGAAGAGTGGGGTGGAGTCTATCAGTGTCAGGAGATCTCCGCAAAGAAAGGTATCGGCATTGCCGAACTCATGGAAAAAGTGTTGACCGAAGCTGAAATGCGTGAGCTGAGAGGCAACTATTCCAGAGAGGTTCCGGCAAGCGGAATTATTGTTGAATCGGAGCTCGACAAGGGCAAGGGCGTTATTTCCACGGTGCTCGTTCAGCGCGGTATACTCAAGGTTGGCGATCCTTTTGTGGCTGGTAATACCATGGGCAAGGTTCGCGCCCTTATGGATGAGAGAGGCAAGAGAATTCTTTTTGCCAACCCTTCACAGCCGGTCAGGGTGCTTGGATTTGAGGATCTTCCGCAATCAGGTGATGCGCTGACGGTCATGGTGACGGACAGGGAAGCACGCGATTTGGCCCAGAAGCGCCAGGTTATCCGTCGTGAGCACGACTTCCGCCGCAGTACGCGTGTCAAACTCGACAGTATTGCCCGCCAGATAAAGGAAGGGCTGATGAAAGAGCTGAGCGTCATTATCAAGGCAGATACTGATGGCTCCATTCAGGCTCTTGCTGACGGTCTTATGAAGATCCAGAACGAAGAGGTGAAGGTACAGATTATTCACCAGGGCGTTGGGCAGATCACTGAAACTGACGTGTTGCTTGCTGCTGCCTCTGATGCTATCATTATCGGCTTCAGGGTACGACCGAATGTCAACGCCAAAAAGCTGGCTGAAAAGGAAGATCTTGATGTTCGCTTCTACAGCGTTATTTATCATGTACTTGAAGATGTCGAGAAGGCGCTTGAGGGAATGCTCTCACCCGAACTGCATGAAGAGAGTCTCGGTTCGCTTGAAATCCGCCAGATTTTCAAGGTACCAAAGATTGGCAATGTCGGTGGCTGTTATATGCTTGAGGGCAAGATGTTCCGTGATTCCAAGGTACGCCTGCTCCGTGACGGTGTCCAGATTTACGAAGGTCAGCTTGCAGCGCTTCGTCGTTTCAAGGACGATGTCAAAGAGGTTGATGCTGGATATGAGTGCGGTATGAGTCTCAAGAACTATGATGATATCAAGGTTGGAGACATTGTCGAGGCCTATAAGATCGTTGAGAAAAAACGGAAACTATGAATCGCTTATTGTTGATCTATGTCGATACGTACTGAGAGAGTTGCCTCACTGCTGCAGCAGGAGCTTGGAGCAATACTTCAAAAAGAGCTTCCGCGCAGCGGTCCGATTATCACCGTTGTTGATGTGAAGATTACGGCTGATCTGAGCATCGCCAGGGTCTATGTTTCCGTCATCGGTACGCCTGGGGAGCAGCAGACAGCGATGGCTTTATTGCAGGAGAAAACCAAGAGTATCAGAATGATTCTCTCGTCGAAAATCCGGCACCATTTCCGGCGTATTCCCGAGCTCGAATTCCATGAAGATCATCTCTATGAGCGTGCAAACCGTATCGAGCAGCTTTTGAGCGGAGTTAGAAAAAGTTCCGTTGAAAATGGTTAACCGAGGGGTTCTTGAAAAAGAGTGTGCATGGATGAACAGCAAAACTGGGAGCCTTTGGCTGATGAGGGCAATTTTCTCCTGATTGACAAGCCGCTCGACTGGACGTCGTTCGATGTGGTGGCTAAAATCAGGAACAGCTATAATCGGTGTGGCTTGAAACGCAAGGTTGGTCATTGCGGTACTCTTGACCCGAAAGCCACGGGACTGCTTATACTTGCGACTGGACGGAAAACGAAGGAGATTGCCACACTTGAAGTGCTTGACAAGGTCTATGACGGCGTTATAAAGCTTGGTGCCATTACGGAAAGTCATGATGTAGAAACCGCCGAATATGGCCATTGCCCGACGTCTCACCTGACGGAGAGTGAGATTCGTTCCGCAGCCTCCGGTTTTGTCGGTTCACATCAGCAGCAGCCACCCATGCATTCGGCGGCCTGGCATAACGGAAAACGCCTCTATGAACATGCCCGAAAGGGAGTGGTGATCAGGGAGCGGAAAGCAAAAGAGATTGTTATCCACCGTTTTGAAGTCACTCGCATTGAACTGCCTCTGCTTTATTTTACTCTTCATGTTTCCAAGGGAGCCTATATCAGGGTTATTGCGCATGAGCTGGGTGCTGTGCTTGGCGTTGGAGGCTATCTGGCCTCACTCAGGAGAGTATCTATTGGCAGTTGGGAGCTGAGCTCCGCCAGAACGGTATCAGAGAGTATTGAAGCTATTCTTCAGGAGGCATCAAACACCCGACCGGGTGAGGGGAGATAAAAAGAGGTATGCGTATTGTTGAGTATAATAATAATCATGTCTGCCGTTATGGTTCTGCCACTTCGGAGGATTTTGTGGCCACAGCTTCTGCCGTGACGGTTGGCTCCTATGATGGTGTCCACAGAGGGCATCGGATGATCATTGCCCGCATGGTTTCCATTGCAAAAGCCCGCGGTTTGAGAAGTGTTGTCGTTACCTTTGAGCCCCATCCGAGGATGGTGCTCAAGGGCGAAGTTTCAGGCCCGCTTGGACTGTTGACCACACTTGACGAAAAAATTGCCCTTCTTGCCGGAGAGGGTGTTGATCTGCTTTTTGTTGTACGCTTTACGCCGGATTTTGCTTCGCTCAGCTCGGATGATTTTATCCGCAATGTTCTGGTCGGGCTGATTGGGGCCAAAAGCATTGTTGTCGGCTATGATCACGCTTTTGGTCGCGACAGGAGCGGGAGTGGCAAGACGCTTGAAACCCTTGGCTGTGAGCTTGGTTTTGATGTAGAGGTTGTTGATGAAGTGATGATTGGCAATAAGCATTTTTCAAGCACACGAATAAGAGTACTGCTTGCAAGCGGCAAGATCGAAGATGCCAATGCATTTCTCGGATCTCCTTACATAATAAGTGGAACGGTGGTTGATGGCGACAAGCGTGGACGGGAGATTGGCTTTCCGACGGTGAATCTCAGACTCTCTGATTCCGACAAACTGCTGCCCCGCGCCGGAGTCTATCTGGCTCAAACCGTGCTGAACGGCCATTCCTTCATGGCTCTGATGAATATCGGTGTTCGTCCGACGGTCTCCCTTGAAGGGATTAAAACAATTGAGGCCCATATTCTGGGATATGGCGGTACCCTTTATGGTTGCATGATCAGCTTTATTTTGCTCAAGTTCATCAGGGATGAAATAAAATTTTCTTCACTCGAAGAGCTGAAAATACAGCTCGAAAAAGATAAAAAAACGGTGGAGTTGTATTGCTAATAATATTATATTGAAGGTCAACCGATTTAACATAACAAACGAAGAGATATGAGCCTGACAAAAGAGTTTAAAGCGGAAGTTATCAAGCAGTTCGGCGCGTCAGAAAAGAATACCGGAAAATCCGAGGTTCAGGTGGCGTTATATACACGCAGAATCAGTGATCTTACCGGTCACCTGCAGTCGCATCCAAAAGACAAGCACTCCCGCCGTGGATTGCTGATGCTTGTGGCAAAACGCAAGAAAATGCTGAATTATGTGAAAAACGTCGATATCGATCGTTATCGTAAAGTGATTGCTGAACTTGAGCTTCGCAAGTAAGAGGGCAATCTGGACTATTTTCGCCCCGATCTCTGCAGAGCCTGGGCTCTGCAGGTTATCCTTTTAACAAGAATGCAGAGCAGGAAATACTATGTTGGAAAGCATGACCGGATATGGCAGCGCAGAGTCAGTTGAAAGCGGTGTCCGGACTCTTGTAGAGTTGCGGTCAGTCAATAACCGCTTTGCTGAAATCAGTGTCAAGCTTCCCCGTCAGTTACTCTCTTTTGAGCTTGAAGTCAGGGAGGTGATCCGCGCCCATTTTCAGAGGGGTAAAATCGCGGCTTTTATTCAAATTCAGCTCGACGATGTACAGCCCATCTCTGTCAGTCTCAATCTACCGAAAGTAAAAGCTTATAAAGAGTTGCTCGACAGTCTCAGTCGCGAAGCTGGCGTTGATGCTCCTCTGCTCCTTGAACATCTGCTCCGGTTTCCTGAAATATTCGACAATGGTGCAATGTCACTTGACCATGTCGATGAGCATTGGCCGTTTGTAAAAAATCTTTTGCAGGTGGCAATTGATCGTCTCAAGGCAATGCGGCGCCGGGAAGGCGAGGAGCTTTCAGTCGATTTTGTCAAAAGAATTGCCGAAATTGAAAGAGGACTTGCGCTTGTTGCTACTCTTGCATCTGACAATCTTGAAGCGGTAAGAAAGAGGCTTGCTGCAAAAGTGGAGGCTGTTGCTGGTAAAGATTTGGCATATAGCCGCGATCGCCTTGAAATGGAGCTGGTTCTTGCAGCCGACAAGCTTGACATTACCGAGGAGCTGACCCGCTTTGCCAGTCATAACAAGTTTTTTCTTGAAGAGTTGCAGAACGATGAAAGTGGAACCGGAAGAAAGCTCAATTTTCTGCTCCAGGAGCAGTTGCGCGAAGCGAACACCATAGCATCAAAATCACAGAATGCAGAAATTTCCCAGAAAATAGTCCAGATCAAGGAGGATCTTGAGAAAATAAGGGAACAACTGCAAAATATCGAGTAATTCTATGGTCGAAAAGCGGCAGCTTCAGGGAAAACTTATTGTATTTTCAGCTCCGTCGGGTACGGGAAAGTCCACGATAGCCAAATTGGTGCTTGAGCGTCTGCAAAATATAAGATTTTCGATATCAGCCACAACCCGGCCAAAGAGGTCTGGTGAGCAGGAGGGAATTAACTACTATTTTCTCACAAAAGAGGATTTTGAAGAAACGATCCGCCAGGGCGGCTTTGTTGAACATGAATTCTTTTTTGGAAACCATTACGGTACTTTGCTGGATAAAACCCGATCGGTTATCGACAGTGGTACAAATATGCTTCTTGATCTTGATGTGAAGGGCGCTCTGAATCTGAAGCGGATTTTTCCTGACAATTCACTACTGCTTTTTTTAAAGCCGCCGAGCATCGAGGTTTTGCAGCAGAGGCTTAAAGGACGGGAGAGTGAAGATGAGGAAAGTATGAGAGTACGCCTTGAGCGCGCCCGGCTGGAGCTTGAGTATGCAGACCGGTTTGATGAGGTGATCGTGAACGATAATCTGGACAAAACGGTTGATGCTGTCACGGAGTTGATCAGCAAATTTCTTTCAAAAACGTAAAAAAAAAGCAATGTCGGTTAAACCTGTTGATCTGAACAAGTTGAGAAGTGCGCACTCGAACCTGTACGAGACGGTGGTTGCGATTTCAAAAAAAGCAAAAAGATTACATGATGAGGAGCGGGCAGAACTTGAAGACAAGCTTCTTCCCTATAAGGAGATGATTCGCAATCCGAGCAGTGAATCTGAATCGGACAAGGTATTTCCGGAACAAGTTGCTATCAGCCTTGAGTTTGAAGTTCGTGAAAAGTCGTCGCATAAGGCTGTTGCAGACTACTTCGCGCATAAATACAATTACACGGTGGAAAAACCCTTAGAGAAAAAGATCGTTCAAGTTGAAGAAGATGATGAAACTGACGGGGATTAACCAGATTACCCTTCGTGTCAATGACCTGCGCAGGGCCGAAGAATTTTATGGCGCTGTTCTTGGTCTCAAGCTTGATCACCGCGTTGGAGCAAACATTACCTACTTGCGTATTAATTCGGATATGCTTGTGCTTGTCAAGGCCGAAACAGCCGGTTTGCCAGAAGCAAGGGATATCCGTGTAGATCACTTCGGATTCAGGCTTGCGTCGGATGCTGAAGTTGATGAAGCGGCGCTCTATCTTGATGGCTGCGGCGTGCATATAATCACTCGGCCAGCACATCGCCGGGAAGGCAGAGCCTTTTTTGTCATGGATCCCGACGGCAATCTTGTCGAGTTCTATTCCATGCATGAGAGCGGCATACACTCGGAGAGTGCCGATATTGATCGTTCATCTCCGGATTCTCTTGTTGCTGGAGCGAATCAAAAAACAGCCAAAGAGAGAGAACCGCAAAAATCACGCCGTACTCGAAAATAACCATTACCTTACCCCGAATGTTGTCGGGGCATTTTATTCCGGGTGGTGGCGCAGCAGTTGTTCCGCCTCTAACAGTTGTTCAGGGGTGTTGATGCCGAGAATTTCGTTTGGATTCTCCGTCTTGAAGGCGTACACCCTCTGGCCGTTCTGGAAGCAGATGGCGAAAACATCGGTCAGATAGTACTCTTTTTGGGCATTGTTCGTGTTGATCTGTCCAAGTGCCTGAAAAAGCAGTTGTGCATTAAAAACGTAAACACCGGAATTGATCTCCCTGATGGCCAATTCCTCTTTGGATGCGTCCTTCTGTTCCACAATTTTCAGAACGCAATCACTCTTCTCCTGTCGGATAATCCGTCCATATCCGGTTGGATCATGAAGCTCTGCAGTCAAGACTGTTGCGGCGCCATTTCTGGAACGGTGAAAAGCAATCAGCTCCTGTAGCGTTTCAGCATTGACCAGTGGTGCATCGCCTGAGAGAATAAGAATTTCACCCTTAAAGTCACTGAGATGGGTTTCTGCCTGCATGATGGCATGACCGGTGCCGAGTTGTGGTTCCTGAAGTGCACTGCATACCCGGTATCGTGCGGCCGCCGCCTTGACCAGCTCGGCCTGGTGACCGACAATAAGCACTGTTTTGTCGGGGTCAAGAGAATTCGCGGTATCAAGCACATAGTCGATAAGGGGTCGTCCGTTGGCCTGATGGAGCACCTTTGGCAGCTCTGACTGCATCCTGGTACCTTTTCCTGCGGCCATAATGATTATTGCAAGAGCCATATTATTGCTTGAATATTGTGGGAAATATCGGGTGCAGGGCAGTCATGATAACGATTCATCAGCCTCGCCTACGTGGTGGCGGCTTTTCGGGTTGTTCTCCCTGTCGACAATAAGAACCATGGGTTTGAAGTTTCGTGCCTCTGCCTCTTCCATGACGGCAAAAGTCATGATAATGATTTCATCGCCAACCAGGGCGCATCTGGCTGCTGCGCCATTGAGCTGAATTTCCCGCGATCCATGGGCACCCTTGATAATGTAGGTTTCAAACCGCTCACCGTTATTGTTGTTGACAACAAGAACTTTTTCATTGGGAATCATATCGACCATTTCAAGAAGCTCACAGTCAATGGTGATGCTTCCTTCATATTCGAGATCACCACTGGTTACTATAGCGTTGTGGATTTTTGATTTCAGGATGTGTAATTTCATGTGTACTGATGCGCCTTCATTATTGTTTTTTAAATGCCTCTCCGCTTCCCCGGAAAATCCGGTACTTTTTCAAGGCTTGATCGGTTTCAAAGCCCTCTCCCCGAATGGTTTCATCAGCTCTTCTGATCGTAACAAACCTGTTTGAACGAATCATTTTATCTTTGGCGCTCCGTTTGACATATTCGGTTGTAATGACCGTGCCTTCGGAGGTGATGGTAACGTTCCCCTCGGCTTCAATATCCTGATTGTCATGAATCAGGGCCTTCTCGGCCGTTATGGTCGTTTTGGCTTTGCCGTTGCTGTCAAAGAGGGTGAGACTGATGCCGTGGTCAAGATGTTGTTCTGTGCCGGAATTCGTTCTGTATTCCGCTCCGTGCCCGGCTTCAATGACCTCGCGCTGTATTCCTGATTTTGTAACGGCAATCTTCACCGTCCAGCTCTCCTGTACGGGATGATTGAGACCGATAAAGGCAGTTACGGGAGAACGGCGCTCCGTGCCCGGATTGCCGCACCCCGATGCCATAATCAAAACCATGTGCAGAAAAAGAACGATTACTCTTTTCAAATCAGATAAATAATTACTTGATGTTCAACTGATTAATCACCTTGAAGGTGAGATCATTTTCAGGCGTGAAATAGACTGGTACATTTTTATCAATCACAACGCCGAATCCTTCTTTCTGGGCAATTGACTCAATTGCGGCATTCAGCTTTTGACGAATCGGAGCAAATATTTCCTGCTGCTTTTTTTCGAAAGCCAAATTTTGTTCCTGCTGGAATTTCTGCAAGGCCTGGCTTTTAAGTGTCAGCTCTTTTTCTTTCTGCTCTCTTGCCGCTGGTTTCAAAGAAGCTGCCTGTTTCTTGTATTCGGCAACGGCTTTCTGAAATTCCTGATTTTTTATGGCAATCTCTTTTTGCAGCGGTGCAGCGGCGGATTGCAGTGAGGCTTCAGCCTGCTTTGTTTCCGGGAGAAGTTGCAGGATTTTTCCTGAATCCACAACACCGACCTTACTGGCCTCCTGTGCAGCGAATGATTGGGGGGCAACCAGCACCATACTCAAGCCAACCGCCATAACGATACGGCGCGACATGTTCATAAATCCTCCTGAATGAGTCATCAATTTGAATGTTTAAGTTGACAGGTTAGTGTATCAATATCTTTTGGAATATACAACCGGCTACAATTTCACCTTTCAAAGGTAAGAATTCCGTGGTAAAAAACTACAAAAAGCAGCAAAGCCGTCCCGATATTTAAACGTTTTCAATTCAGATAATTCTTTTCTGGAAAAACTGTCCGGGTTGCTGCTCGACTGCCGCTTTCAGTTCAAGTTCAAAGAGGTGTACCAGAAGTGAGGATAGATCAATGTCAGATGCAATGGCAAGTGCATCAATATGAATTGGTTCCGTTTGCATGCACTGCAAAATGGCTTGTTCTGTTGGGGAATAGGTGCTTTCGGTTGGGTCATTTTGCAATGCCGTTTTTCTGGAAAAATTTTCTGTGAATTGCGGCCCGAGTTCGGTGATGATATCCTCAACACTCATGACCGCTTTGGCCGATCCCTGCTGGATAAGCCGATTTGTTCCCCGTGAGGTTCTGTAGAAAATGTTTCCGGGAACCGCAAAAACCTCGCGGTTTTGTTCAAGGGCCAAAGCCGCAGTGATCAGCGATCCACCCTTCAGGTCTGATTCGATGACAATGGTACCGGAGGTGATGCCTGAAATGATGCGGTTGCGTTTCGGGAATTTTGCCGGCGAGAGTTCTGAACCAAACCACTCTTCCGAGATAAGGGCACCCTCTTCAATGATTTTCGGCCAGATTTTTCCTTTTGGATCGGTATAGATGGTATCGACGCCGCTCGCAAGCACAGCAACAGTTTTACCCCCATGTTCCAGAGTTGCCGAGTGTGCCGCCATATCGATGCCATAGGCCAGTCCACTGACGATGACGACTCCGCAGTTGACCAGATCGCGGCAGAGCAGTGCGGTAACCTGTTTGCCATAGTGTGAGGCATATCTTGTGCCTACAACAGCAAGGGTGGGCAGGTGTGCGTCGGGAAGTCGGCCCCGCACAAAGAGGCAGGGTGGCGGATCATAAATTTCTTTCAGGAGGGGAGGATAGTTTGCGTCAAGAATGGTGATCAATGTCGCATTATGGCGATGCAGTTCGGCAATCTGCTTTTCAGCACTTGCCAGGGCCTCCGCCCTTGTCGCAGCATGGTGCAGAAAATGGTGAACCTGTCGAGCCAGAGTTTCACCGATTCCCGATATCTGTTGAAGCTCGTCCACCCCGAAATGGAAAAGATCACTGAACCGGCCAGAGCAGTGAGTGGTCATCGCTTTGATTCTAGCCGGGCCGATTCCCGGGATAAGGGTCATGGCAAGCAGCAGAATCTTCTCTTCCATTGAAGCGGGAAGTGTCATAACGCCCTGATGGTTAGAAATCCCTTTTCATAAGTATGTTTGCAAACCCTTTAAGATAATCTCGCCCTGCCGGATAAGGCAGATCCTCAATAGCGGAGAGTGCCTCTTCAGTATTGCGGTTGATCAGTGATTCAGTCTCTTCAAGGACACCGCACCGCTCATAAATGGCTTTCACTTCAGGCACTCTCTCGGCGCTGATTCCTTTATTGCAGATGATGGAGTGCAGGAGATCACGATCCGCTCCTGATGCCAGTTCAAGGGAGTGAAGCAACAGGTAGGTTTTTTTGCCGTTAATGATATCGCCGCCAGCCATCTTGCCTGATTTTCCGTTCTCAGCCATAATGTCGAGATAATCATCCTGTATCTGGAATGCACGACCGATTTTTTCGCCGAAAAGCACCAGACTTTGCAACTCCTCATCCGTTGCATTGCCAGCAACACCTCCAGCCTCAAGCGCGGCTGAAATAAGACGTCCTGTTTTCTTTGCAATCATGTCGATGTAGTCGGCAATTGTGGCATCCTGCTTCTCTTCAAGTTCCATATCAAGTGCCTGTCCTTCACAAATCGTGATGTTGGCATCATTGAGAATATGGATAAGCTCACCATGACGGGTGCTTTTAGCCTGCAAGGCGAGTTCGTATGCGTAGGCAATCATCATATCTCCCGACAGGATAGCCGCATTGGTGTTCCACTGCTTGTGAACGGTTGGTCTGCCGTGGCGAAGGTCAGCCTGGTCCATGATGTCGTCATGGATAAGGGTGAAGTTATGCAAAATTTCAACCGCCAGAGCGACATGAAGAGCGTTTTCCGAAGAGCCGCATACCGACTCCGAGGCAAGCAGGGTAAAAAACGGACGGATTCTTTTTCCATTTCCTTCAAGAATATACCTTGCAGGAGCATAAAGGGTGACCGGATTTTCCCTGTCGAAGCATCTGGCAAGAGCGTCATTGATTCTTGTCAGGGAGAGACGGTACTTGTTTTCGACAAGTTCCTGTGTCAGAGGTATATTCATGGTCAAATCGCTCATGGTTTAGTGATAAGGGTTTTATTTCGAAGCTCTGCTATGGTGGCTGCTCCGGTCAGGAACATCACGGCCCTGAGGTCGTTCAGCCAGGATGTTAGAGTATCTTCAAGAGCTCCTTCATGAAGGGCTTTAAGAATATAACGTGCCGATGCGGCCAGTTGCGCTCCAAGTGCGAGAGATTTGGCAATATCGGTGCCACACTGGATTCCGCCCGAAGCGATAATTTCAATAGCGCTGAAGCCGGGCGACTCTCGTTTAAGCGCTTGTATATCAAGCAGACACTTTGCCGTAGGAATTCCCCAGTTCAGCAGCTCTTCGAGAGCGGGGAGGCTGAAACGGTTTTCCTGGCCGTACTGGCGTGTATAGCGGATCTCTTCAACTTTTTGCCAACTGCTGCCTCCCGCTCCGGCCACATCAATCACTTTGACGCCAGCTTCGATGAGTTGTCGGGCAGCAGATGCCGAGATGCCACACCCAACCTCCTTGACAATAACCGGTACCGGAATGGTGGCGGTGAGCAGGGTGAGCTGTTCAAGAACATGGCGGAAATCCGTGTTTCCTTCGGGCTGAAAGAGCTCCTGTGCGGCATTCAGGTGAACAATCAGTCCGTCAGCTTCCAGAAGCTCGAGCATGGTATTGATGTTGCTCTCTGTCAGCCTTTTTGCAATCTCCGGAGCACCAATGTTTGCAAAAATCTGCACGGTCGGGGCATATTTTCGCACAACAGCAAAGCTCTCGCGATACGAACGGTTTTCAAGCGCCTGGCGCATACTGCCGACTCCAAGGGGAATGCTGAAATGCTCAGCCGTTTCTGCAAGGCGCCGGTTGAGCGTTGCCGCCTCGCTGTACCCACCCGTCATTGAGGAGATCATCAGCGGAGCACCAATTTTTCTGCCAAGAAAAGTTGTTGAAAGCTCTACATCGCGAAAAGCGATTTCGGGCAGGGCATTATGCTCAAACCGGAATCGCTCAAATCCGGTTGTGTTTCCCTCAAAGGCCACATCACCATGCAGGCAGATCTCGACATGACTGTGTTTCCGCTCAACTATTGTATTGCCTGTTCTGTCGTTCATGCCTTCCCGGATAGGTTTTTTGCCAAGATGCCTTGATACTTAAATGCCAAAAAATTTAACTTAACAAAAATATCCCATATTCATGAGCACACAACAACAGAAGAGGTGGTTTCATCTCTTTTACGTTGTTTTGGAACGGCATGCAGTGCTGGTTACCGGGCGTTAACGGGGGCTTGTGTATTGCTGTTTCCGGAATCGCCGCTGCTGTTCAGGCGTGATATGGCGCAGGACGGAGTAGCTTTTGTTCTCGTGTCACAAAGGTTACCCTTGTTCATTTCAGCTCTCAAAACAAAAAAAACGAATCCTGCTCAACATGATGTATGGCGGCAGACTATGAATGGTACTGTGCCGGTAAACGGAAAATACTGATGTAAAATGGCGTTTATTGATTATCATAAAAGCTGAAGGGAAAAAGAGCGGGTGGTGTTCATTTCCTATAGAGTGGTTGAGGTGCTCAGGGAGTAGTCCAAAAATTACAGATCCACAAAAATGCTAACCTGTGATGTTTGATTATTGACAAATTCTTATGCAACACATTTATTAGAAGCTGGAGAATATTTGTTAATACGCAAACAAAGCTTTTTACATTACAAAAAATTTGAAAAGGTGGCTTAGCTCTATAATTTAAAAAGTTGTAGAGTAAGTTGTATGGTTTTTTTTGTACACATAAATAAGTTTTCTGCAAGTCTAACAGATATTGCGTCAACTCGTAAATGACTTTTATGATAAATGATTTTTCCTTTAAGTCAATTCTAAAAAAAATTAAAGGTTCAAATGAGATTGTCTTTTGGTCTGGGGCCGGAATTTCCAGTAATTCAGGCGTTCCTTTTGTAAGCTATATTATAAAAAGTGTAATAAAATCTCTTTCTGATGATGATTATATAGCAGCAGCTTATTATGAAAAATATGAAAAAAGCAACTTGCCTTTTGAAGTATTTATGCAGGTAATAATCCAATTATCAAATGATGACCAAGTCTTGGAAGTTTTTGAAAGAGGGAACCCTAATAATAATCATAAGTTAATTTCATTACTCTGCAAAAATGGTTTGGTTAAAGAAATTTTTACAACTAATTTTGATACTCTTTTTGAGAGGTCTTTTGAAGAAATTGGATTAAATGAAAATAATGAATTTTTTGTTTTTAATAATGAAGTCTCATTTAAAAAAGGCTTACATAAATTAAACTCAAAAAATAGTAAAATAAATTTATTTAAAATACATGGAAGTATTAATGATAAAAAAACGATACGCACTTCAATAGATGCAATTGCGAACAAAAAATGGATGAATGAAAGATCAAAAATAATTAAACGAGCTTTTTGCGGCGATACTCAAAAGGTGTTAATAGTATTGGGATATAGTTTTTCTGATGTTTTTGATATAAATCCGGTAATTGAATCCATAAAAAATAATACTAGTCAAACAATTTATATCGTTTCTCACAAGAGTGGCTTAATAGAACCTGAAATAGAAGATCTGACTAATCATTCTGTTTTTAGATATTTTTCAAAATCTGAAGGAAGTATAATTTCTGTTGATACAAATTTTTTTATTAATAAAGTTGCTGATACTTTTGGTATAAAGTTATCTGATCAAAAAAAACAAAGTATAGTTTGGGAAAATAAAATAAAGAAATGGGCAAATCGCTTGCTACCATCACAAAAAGAATATTTGCAAGCTCAACTTTTCGTTCTCATTCATGAAGTTGATAATGCTTTGGAATGGAATGGGAGGGCATTAAGTGTGGCGCAAAAGTTAAATTATTCAAAAAACGAAATAGAGATATTGCTTCAGAAAGTAAGTATGCTTCATCAAAAAGGAGGAAACCAAAATATTGAGTTTGCAAAAATTATAATTAAAAAAGCCTTGCGAAAAAGCATTGATTTGAGATTTTTTAGTGGTATTTCTAGATCACTTGATTTATCTGCTTTAATAGCCATGTACAATGAAGATGACTTTTTGAAGGCAAAAAAACTTTATCTGGCATCTCAAAAATTCAAAGAAAAAATTGGTGATGTAAAAGACCAAGCAAAGGTTTTACTTAGTATTGCAAGTTGTTTAAGACATGAACAACGGCATTTAGAGGCTATTGAGACAATAAAAAAATCAATTTTTTTGCGCAATAAAATCGGAGATATTGGGGGGATAGCAAAATGTTTTCAGGGATTAGGAAACGTTTATCTTGATCTTGGTGAATATAAAGTAGCTAGAAGAAATTTTTTGAAATTTGAAAATATTACCTTAAAAACTGGAGATGCTTGGTCTAATGCGATAGCTAATTATGAGTTGGCTGAAGTAAATTATTGCCTTGGTAGTAATAAAGAGTTAGAAAAAGCCTTATGCTATTGCGAGAAAAGTATAGAAACGAGAAAGCATAGTATAAGTAGAGAGTTTGTTAATTCTATTTACCTGAAGGCAAAAATATTATACAGACTAGGCTTAATTGAAGAAGCAAAGCAATTGCATGAAAAAGTATATCTGTTAAGGTTAGATATGCCAAATAAGTCGGATTTTGCAGATAGTCTCTTTGATATTGGTGTTATTGAGGTCTCTGAAAAAAAATATTCTGCGGGCTTTGCTAAGCTTGAAAATGCTTTAGATATTTATTCTTCTAAATCTTACACGATTAAGCTTAATCAAATTAAAAAATATTTGTTTGGTATTCTTTTAATATTAGATCCTGACGAAGTATTAAAAGCCAAATATTTAATCGATAAAATTTATACTCAAATTAATTAGTCTAAAATTATAATCTTGAAATGTCAGTGGTTAGCATAGGCTTTAAGCAATTATTGCTGGAAAAATATATTTTAATCGTGTGCAACTTTACCAGTCATAGGTTAAGAGTGTGAACGTTTAAGCTTTCAACAACAAGCTAATCGGTAATCTTGTTTATCGAATCACGCAAGTATTTGGTGGGCGATCTGTTTGGTCTTTTTATTGCAGAACTAATTTTTGTCGATTGCTTAATATGTATTTGTCGAATGTGATTTAGATGAAAAAGTGCTTATTGGGATATTCGGAATAACTTCTCAAGATAACGCTATCGTATTGAAATCGAAATGTATATTTCTTAGTATGAGGTAGGCTTATTGGAATAATTATCTGTCTTCATATAACCGCAAAACGTCGTTTCGTATTAACTTTGCACTTGAAAATATATGTTAATTTGCTGCCGTTGATGTCAGTAATGTGAAATGATAGTATAGTTGTTTTATTTGGTTCAAAGAATACTGAAAAAATCTGGTAAAGTGAATGAGTGAAACAAATCCTAATTAAGTTTTATAATATTGAGTGTCGAAAAATTAGAGTGCTCAACGACTCGCATAATATTGTAATACTGAAAATATCTTTATTAACCCCCATTAAAAAAGATGACTGGTGATTTAAAAGATTTCTATGGCATCCGTATTAATCGTCATTGGATAATTGTATTTAACATGGAAGGGTAATCAGGCTGAAGATGTTGAAATTATGTATTGCTATTAAAGAATTAAAGAAATGGAAAAACTGAAGATATAAATCAGTGTGAAGTATTGGTTGTGAAATTCCTTGTTCCAATGGAAATTTTCGCATATCGGCTGTCAACGTATCTGGAAATTCCACAAACAAGAATTCCTCAAATTATAAAAGGTATGCGGAGAATCACTACGGATACGGCTTTGAGACTTGGCTCCTGTTTTGGCAACTCCGCAAAATTCTGGCTTGGTTTACAGGATGATTGTGATATTGAAGAAGGAGAGAAAAATCAGTCTTTTTTTTGAAAAAATAAAAAGTATAAGAGTTAAAAATTCTTCAAAACAAGCGGTATAGCCAATATTTGGTTTGATGAAGAATTAACAACTCCGTAAAAATGATTCTATCATGATTACTGATACACAGAGAAGAATTCGGATTTTAAGGAAGGTAAATAGTATTCTTGTGAATAAACTAAAAGAGCTGGATGAGCTTGTTTCCGGGTTTGAAGAAGGTGTTATCTGAAAACCTAAAATCTTTTCTTTGCATGATCATGGAAAGATATTGATGATGAGGTATTTGATGAATTGACAAATGACTTGATAAGCAATCGTCAGTGACGCAGGCGATTGTTATAAAAAAAGTACAGTAAAGTAAATTGTTTTATAAAAGTGGCTAATGTTGCAAAAAAAATGCGAATTGAAACATGTTTTATTGCTTATATATTTGAATCTAAGAACTGATGGAAAGGATATTTGCAAAAAGTACCCTGAGAAAATATTGGGCGACCTATCCCGATACGTAACAGTATTTGAAGACTTTGTATGATACAGCTATGAATTCATGTTGGAAATCACCGAATGATGTCAAACAGACTTATGCTCATGCAAGTATTTTAAAAGATAACAGGGTCGTTTTTAATGTGAAAGGCAACTCCTGTAGATTGGTCGCTAAATTTAATTTTGAGAAACACTGGATTTTTATTCGATTCATTGGTACTCATCAAGAATATGATAAAATTGATGCCAATATAATTTAAATGCCAAGAGCTATGAATATTGAACCGATAAAAACAGAAGATGATTACCAGGCGGCATTAAAAAGATTGGAGATTATTTTTGATGCGCCAGTTGGAACTGAGGAGAGTGATGAGGCAGATATACTTGGATTGATGATCGATGATTATGAGAAAAAGCATTATCCTGTAGAGGCTCCAGACCCGATTGAGGCTATCAAGATTAGAATGGAAGGGATGCAGTTAACGCAGATTGATCTTGTTGATGCAATAGGCGGAAAAAGCAGGGTTTCTGAAGTGCTTGATCGCAAGCGAAAGTTGACGGTTGAAATGATAAGGAAATTGACTCCGAAATTAAATCTTTCAGCAGATTTATTAATTCATGATTATCAATTGATGAGATAACGCCCGTTATGCTGAAAACCCTGTTCTCCATAGCCCTGCGCCATCTGCTGGGACGTCGCCGTCAGACCCTGACCACTATTTTCGGGGTGGCGGTCAGTACGATGGTGCTGATTACGACCAACTCGCTCACGAGGGGGCTGCTCGACTCCTTTGTTGAGACCATTGTCAATGTTGCGCCCCATATAACCGTGAAAGGGGAGAGCATGAACCCCATGCCGGTCAATCTTTTTGAAAAAGAGAGCTTTGCCTCCGTTGCCTTTGTTGAGGACAATATCAAGAAACAGGAGCGTGAGGAGGTGCGGAATTATCGCCAGCTTCTTGCGGTGTTTGGCTCGCCGCAGTATGAAAAAGAGCTTCTTGCAGCTTCGCCTTATGTCGTCTCACAGGTTATGGCGGTCAAGGGAAGCCGTAACCAACCGCTGCTTCTCAAGGGAGTTATGATTGAGCGGGAAGATGCCATCAGCGGGATCATAAAAAAGCTGGTAGAGGGCGATATCGCCATGTTTGAAAAGACGGCCAATGCCCTGCTTGTGGGCCGAACGGTGGCGAGGGATATGAAGCTCAAGCTGAATGACCAGGTGGTCATCATTCCCGCTTCCGGAAAGAGTCGGCAGTGCAAGGTGGCAGGGCTCTTTTTTACCGGTGTCAATGCGGTCGACAACAGTGTTTTTGTGTCACTCAAGCTTGGCCAGATTATCGAAGGGTTGCCGGCCAACAAGGTTTCAGGCATTGCGCTTAAAGTGGTTGATCCGCTTAACAATACCCCTCTGGCAAGGGAGCTGGAGCGGATTACCGGTTACCGCTGCATCACCTGGCAAGAGGAAAATGCGGGCATTCTCTCCCTTTTTGCCCGTATCGGTGCCATAGTCTTCTCTCTGGTAGCCTTTGTCGGTGTTGTTTCAGGCTTTGGCGTGGCCAATATTCTGGTGACCACGGTCTTTGAGAAGAGCCGCGACATAGCCATCATGAAGTCGTTCGGATTTTCGGCCTTGCAGCTTGTCGGCATGTTTGTGCTTGAGGGGTTTATGGTGGGCCTGGTTGGTGCACTTGCCGGGGGAGTGCTTGCCATTGGCTCCATCAACCTTTTTGCCAGTTTGCCCATAGAGAGTTCACAGGGGCCACTGACCAAAACGGGCTTCAGTATGTCCTATAATCCACTCTATTTCCTGCTTATCATTGGTATAACGGTTCTGATCAGCACGCTTGCGGCCATTCTTCCCTCAGCGAAGGCGGCGAAGCTGGAGCCGGTCAGTGTACTCCGCGACAGCAGTCTGTAGCATTTATTGCGGGTCAGGGGTTTATGCCCCCGCTTCCGGGATGAGGGTTTGTTCGGGGTGCTGGAGCAGGTAGAGCTTGTAGTAGAGCCCTCTTTTTGCGAGCAGCTCCTGGTGATTGCCGCTCTCCCTGATCACTCCTTTGTGCAAAACAATGATCCTGTCGGCTTTCTGGACGGTCGAAAGCCGGTGGGCAATGATGATGGAGGTGCGCTCACTCATCAGTCGGGCCGTTGCCGCATCAATAAGGCCTTCCGTTTCGGTGTCAACCGAGCTGGTTGCCTCATCAAGCACAAGAATTTCCGGATTGTAAAGGAGTGCCCGGACGAAGGCGATCAACTGCTTCTGACCGGAAGAGAGGCCAGTGCCGTTTTCAAGCACCTTGTACTGGTAACCGCCGGGGAGCTGATCAATAAAGCGGTCGGCTCCGACAATCCGGGCGGCTTCGCGTAACTCTTCGTCAGAAACGTCCGGATTGCCGAACGCGAGGTTTTCACCTATGGTGCCTGAAAAGAGAAAAACATCCTGCATCACCACACCGATCAGTTTCCGTACAGAGTGTTCCGCAATCTCCGGGAGTTCGATACCGTCAATGGTCACCGATCCTTTTGCGAAGGGGTAGAGGCGGGAGAGAATATTGATCAGGGTGGTTTTGCCGCTTCCCGTCGCACCGACAATGGCAATTTTTTCTCCACGGTGGATGGTAAAGGATATATCTTTCAGCACCCAGTTTTCACCTTCGTAGGCGAACCAGACGTTCTTGAATTCGATGTTCTTCCGGAAGCTCTCAATCTGCGCTTTCCCTGAAGGCTCTTCTATTCCCTCTTTTTCATCGAGCAGGCGGATAATGCGGTCTGAGCTTGCAATGGCGTTCTGGATAACATTGAATCGGTCAGAAAGATGCTGCAGGGGGCGAAAAAACAGCCAGATATACTGGACAAATGAGATGACCACTCCTATGGTGAGGTCGGCCTTGAGCAGTCGGACGCCGCTATACCAGATCACCAGCCCGGCAGCGACCGAGCTCAGCGTCTCGATCAGCGGATAATAGATGGAGAACGAGAAGACGGTACGGATATTGGCATCGCGGTGATCGGCGTTGATGGCAGCATATTTCCGCGCTTCTCGTTCCTCACGGTTAAAGAGCTGGACAATGCTCATGCCGGTGATATGCTCCTGAAAAAAAGTGTTCAGTCGGGCCTGATGGGTGAGCACATCCTGGAATGCAATCCTGACGCTGTTTTTGAAGACAATGGTGGCCCAGATCATCAGGGGAAGAATGCTGAGAACGATAAGGGTTAACTGCCAGTCGATCCATGCCATCAGAACCACAATGAAAAAGAGCTGGAGGATGTCTCCAAGAATGGTGATGATGCCGCTCGAGAGCATCTCGTTCAGCGATTCAACATCGCCCGTTGTCCGGGTGATCAGCCGTCCGATGGGGTTTCGGTCAAAGAACCTTGCGGGCAGTTTCTGCAGGTGCCGGAAAATATCCATCCGGATGTCGAAGACCGCCTTCTGACCGATAATCTGGGTCATCCATGTCGTGATATACTGCTTGATGCCGTCAAGCAGTATAGCTGCTGCAAGAAAAATGCTGATAACGCCGAGTCCCTTGAGATTGCCGTGGGCGATGTAGTCGTCAATAGCAATCTTTGTCAGCCAGGGGCGCAGCGGGCCAAGAAAGGAGCCTGCGATGGTGATGGCGATAGCCGCAGCAACAAGCGTGCTGTAGGGCTTGATATAGCCCAAAAGGCGAGAGACGATGTAGTGGTCAATCGAGTGTTTTTTCCCTTTTTGCAGGGTATCATCCTGCTGCGGGCGGAAGCTTTTTTTTGCCGGGTTGTTACTCATGCTCCCCAATACCCCCAGGCATCTCCATCCCCGCGACTCGTTGTTCAATTTCATGCTTCAGCTCGCTGGCCAGCGCTTCAGCCCGCTCTTTTGAGGGTGCCTCAGCATAGATCCTCACAATTGGTTCCGTATTGGAGGGGCGCAGATGCACCCAACTGTCGGTAAAATCAAGTTTCAGTCCGTCAAGCCGGTTTGCTTCAGCGCTGTGGTAGTGGCCAGCAATGTCGGTCAGTAGTTTTTCAAGTTTGGCCCGGCTTGTTGAGCCAAGTTCAATTTTCTGTTTCGACATAGAGTAGTCAGGAAAGTTGCGGCGGAACATCGAGAGCGAGCCGCCCCTGTTTTCACTGCGCCAGAGGGTGAAAGCCTGGACGATAAGCGCGATACCGACCAGAGCGTCGCGGCCGTAGTGCAGTTCAGGAAGAATGATCCCTCCATTGCCTTCGCCGCCGATGACGGCACCGACTTCCTTCATCATTTCGCTGACGTTGGCTTCACCTATTTTTGCGCTGTAACAGGCCACGTCGTGTTTTGTTGCGATATCGCGCAAGGCACGGCTGCTTGAGAGATTGTTGACTACAGGCCCGCGAAGGTGTTTCAGGTAAAAATCAGCGCAGGCGACCAGCGTGTACTCCTCTCCAAAGAGTGAGCCATCTTCACAGAGCAGGGCGAGGCGGTCAACATCAGGATCAACGATCAGGGCAAAATCGCAGACACTCTTTTTGAGTGCCGCAATGGTGGTGGAAAGATTTTCTTCGATCGGTTCGGGGTTCCTCGGAAAGATGCCGCTGCCGCCACAGCCAACTTCGACAATATCTTTGATACCAAGTTCCCGACAGAGTTCGGGAATAATTGAGGAGCCCGCCCCTTCGACGCAGTCAACAAGCACCCGGAATTGCTCTTTTGCGATGGCAGCGGTATCAATGCAGGGGAGCTCAAGCACCTTTTTGATATGCAGGGCGTCATAGCGTTCATTGCCCGAGAGCGAGCCGATCGTGTTCCAGTGAGCCGTTACAAAGAGCTCCTGGTCAGCAATGGCGAGCAGCTCATCAACATCGGCAGCATTCAGAAACTCGCCCTGGTGGTTGAGCATTTTCAGCGCATTCCATGCGACAGGGTTGTGTGAGGCCGTAATGATCAGTCCGCCGTCGGCATGTTCGGCTGGAACGGCAATTTCAACGGTTGGTGTTGTGGCAATACCAAGATCAACAACATCGCATCCGCACAGCAGCAAGGTGTTGCTGACAAGGTCGCTGATGGCATTGCCTGTTGGCCGGGTATCGCGGCCTATGACGATCTTTGGCCGCTGCTCGCTCTTGCTCCCCGCACGCATCTCTCTCTGGCGAAACATCAGGGAGGCAAATGCCATGGCAAATGCCGTAAGATTTTTTGGGGTCAGGCTTTCGCCGACAATTCCCCTTATCCCTGAAACGCTGATCATCAGATTCATAAAAGCTCCATCACGGTGGTTAAAATTTTTGCCCAATATAAGAAAAAGGGTGTTGAGTTTCGAGTGCAGGGCGAAAAGGCTGCGGAAGGGTGGCTCCCCCTCTCCGTCTCTCTTCCAGCACGTGCAAGAAAATTCTTTTGAATGTTGCTTGTTTCTTCTATATTATATGCCTTTTGTTATTCAACAATATATTATCCTAACAGCACCTTATATGCCTTTACACAAATCGGCTGAAAAAAGATTGCGGCAGTCAGAAAAAAGAAATGCCAGGAACAGAGCAAGAAAAAAAGAGATGAAGGTTCTTGTCAAAACCATGCAGAAACTTATTGATACCAGTGCTGACAAGGCAGTGGTCGAAGTAGCCTATCGCTCAGCAGTCCAGAAAATTGATCGTCTCGGGGTAAAGAACTATATTCACGCCAATAAGGCATCCCGTAAAAAATCACAGTTGACGCGTCTTTTGAACAGTTACGTGAAGGCCGACTGATCTTCCGGAATTTTTTCCGGCACAGTCTGGAGTAATCTTCATTGTCATGACATCCGGCTCCGAAAAGCTGCCGAGAGCGAACTCTCAAAGCCTTTCAGGCCGGGTTTCCATACCCTCTTTCATGTTTGCATATTTTCGCGGCAAGCTTGCTTCGCTCTTGCCAGAAGAGGTGGTTATCGAGGTTTCCGGTGTTGCTTACCAACTGCTGATTTCCGCCACTACACATCGTCAGTTGCCCGAGCAGGGCAGTGAAGTCCTTCTTTTTGCACATCTTGTTGTCAGGGAAGATCTCCTGCAGCTTTATGGCTTTTCTAGAGAAGAGGAGCGCCAACTCTTCCGGCTGCTCTTACTCACTTCGGGGGTTGGGCCCAAGCTTGCCCTTGCCCTTCTTTCAGGGCTTCAGGTTCAGGATATTCACGAAGCCATTCTGGCCAATGCCCCTGAACGGCTGTACGGTATCACCGGTGTCGGGAAGAAAACAGCGGCAAGGATTATTCTTGAGTTGCGTGATAAAATCCTGAAACTTTCACCGGTTTCCGCCATTGCCTCTCCAGCCCGGCTTTCGTCGAGCCGGTTGCAGGACGATGCCGTCAATGCCCTTGTAACTCTCGGGTTTTCGAGAATCACTGCTCAAAAGGCGGTTGTGGCCATTGTGGAGCAAACACCACAACTTACGGTCGAAGAGGTCATCAAGGCCGCTCTTCTCTCAATTCATAACAGTTAGCAGATAACGGTGACCTACCAGGAAGCACTTGATTTTCTTTATCCGTTGCACCGATTTGGTATAAAACCGGGTCTCGACCGTGTTCGTTCACTGCTTGACCTTCATGGGTCGCCGCAGAAGCGGTTGGGGGTGGTTGTTCATATTGCCGGCACCAATGGAAAGGGGAGCGTTGCGGCGGCGCTGGCCTCCATATTTCAGGCATCAGGCAAAAAGTGTGCGCTTTATACTTCGCCTCATCTGGTTGATTTTACCGAGAGGATCCGTATCAACGGTCGCCAGATTTCCAGGGAGCGTGTCGCTCACTACTGTTCATGTTTCAGTGAAGCGGTGATTGCCAGCAAGGCTACATTTTTTGAGGCAACAACAGCCATTGCATTTGCCTGGTTTGCCGATGAAGGTGTTGAGGTCTCCATCATCGA
Source organism: uncultured Chlorobiaceae bacterium (assembly GCA_903882665.1). Lineage (GTDB taxonomy): Bacteria > Bacteroidota > Chlorobiia > Chlorobiales > Chlorobiaceae > Chlorobium. The sequence continues at coordinate 73,195 of CAIRXW010000008.1, forward strand.
GACCGGTATGGGTGGACGGCTCGATGCAACCAATGTTGTGGATTCCGATTATGCGGTGATTACTTCGATCGGTCTCGATCATACCGACTGGCTGGGCGAAACTCTTGCCTTGATTGCCGCCGAAAAAGCCGCCATTATCAAAAACGGGAGCAAGGTTTTTTCTGCGGTCTCTCAGCCTGAAGCGTTTCGTACAATAGAGCAGATGGCGGAAGAGTGCAATGCTCCACTCTTTGTTGCCGGAAAAGATTCGGCATGCAGAGTTATTTCAGTTGAACCGGGAATGGTTGAGCTTGAGCTCACAACAGCTTTTCGTCATTATCCAAGCCTGAAGGCACCTCTGACCGGATCGTTTCACGCATCCAATATCTCTTTGGCTGTCATGGTTGCCGAAAATGCCGGGATTGCTCCCGAGCATATCACTTCGGGCCTTGAAGGGTTATTACAGACTGGATATCGCGCAAGGCTTGAGCTGATCGGAAAACATCCAGCACTCTTTCTTGATGTTTCACACAATCCCGACGGTATGCGCGTAACGGTCAGTGCGCTCTGTTCATTCCGGCATAACTACCGCCGGGTGCATGTTCTTCTTGGTCTTGCTTCAGACAAGGATGCGAGGGCGATTATCCGCGAGCTTCTTCGCCTCGACTGCACGTTTGTTCTGGTCAATATACCTTCAGAACGGAGCGTTCCGGCCGAAACACTCTGCTCCCTGTGCCGGGAAGAGGGAGGGGAGGCAACCGTGTGTACGACCGGCAAAGAGGGGCTCGCGCATCTGCTTGCACAAGCAACTGATGATGACATGATTCTGGTTACAGGCTCATTTTATCTTGCTGGTGATCTTCTTGCAGCCGGTCTATGATGCATGTCTGAAGGTGAAGAGCGCTTTTTATATTGATTTTTTTTATATTTTACCAAAGCTACTGAAATTCTTCGTTTATGAATAAGGGACATTTCGTTCCATAATTCCTTGCTGTGCTTATCCCTTTTTCAGGTATAGAGAGTCTTCCCCTGTCATTTTCTTCTCTCCTGCTTTCACATGGTAGATGATGAAGCCTTTACAGATAATTCCCGGGTTATGAGTCGTGGCATAGGCCATACAGGCGGGATGCTCCCTTGCCGGGATCAAGTTTTTTTCCCCTTTTTGCTGTTGCTTTTTTATATAACAAGCGTTGAACACAATCAAAATGTCGAACAATCCGGTTTTTAAAGGTCTGGACATTAATATGCTCCAGAAAAAAAAGGTTTCTGAACTGCACGTCCTGGCCAAAGAGCTTGGCGTCATGGCTGCCGGTCTGCGCAAGGAGGAGCTGATTTTCAAGATTATTGAGGCGCAGTCACAGAAGAATACCGATTCTGAGAGTGGTAATGTGATGGTCAACACCGGTGTTCTGCAGGTCATCCCGGAAGGGTACGGCTTTTTGCGCTCAGCCAACTACAATTACCTCTCCTCTCCTGACGATATTTATGTCTCCCCGTCCCAGATCAAGCGCTTCAACATGCGTACCGGTGATACCGTTTCCGGACAGGTCAGGGCACCCAAAGAGGGTGAACGTTTTTTTGCCCTGCTGAAGATCAATACGATTGATGGCAACGATCCCGAAATCACACGAGAAAGGCCCTATTTTGAAAACCTGACTCCTCTATTTCCGCGTGAACGCCTCAAGCTTGAGACCAAGCAGTCGGAAGCATGTGGTCGCATCATGGATATCTTTACCCCTATTGGCAAAGGGCAGAGAGGCTTGATTGTGGCGCAGCCGAAAACAGGCAAAACCATGCTGCTGCAGATGATTGCCAACGCCATCATCAAAAATCATCCGGAGGTCTACCTCATTGTATTGCTCATCGATGAGCGCCCTGAAGAGGTAACCGACATGGCCCGGAGCGTACCGGCAGAAGTGGTGAGTTCCACCTTTGATGAGGATCCGGAACGTCACGTTCTGGTGGCCGACATGGTGCTCGAAAAGGCCAAACGGCTTGTGGAGGTTGGTCGTGATGTGGTGGTGCTGCTTGATTCCATTACCCGGCTTGCAAGGGCCCACAATACCATCATTCCCCATTCCGGCAAAATCCTTTCGGGCGGTATTGATGCCAATGCTCTCACCAAACCGAAACGGTTTTTTGGAGCGGCCCGAAATATTGAAGAGGGCGGTAGTCTGACCATTATTGCTACTGCGCTGATTGATACCGGATCACGCATGGATGACGTTATTTTCGAAGAGTTCAAGGGCACAGGCAACATGGAACTTCTGCTCGATCGCCGTCTCTCAGAGCGCCGCATCTTTCCCTCCATTGATATTCTCCGCTCAAGCACCCGTAAGGAAGAGCTGCTCTTTACACAGGAAGAGCTCTCCCGGACATGGCTGCTCAGAAAGTACCTTGCCGACAAGAATCCTATCGAGTGCATGGAGTTCATGCGTGAAAAAATGATGGACACCAAAGACAACAAGGATTTTTTCAAATACATGAATGCCTGACAAATTCTGTTGGAGTGGTAACCAGGGAGTTTCTGTGCCTTGCAAACGTGAGGCAGCTCAAGGTGAAACAGCCGCATAGCCTGTGGCAGGACGATGAAAAAAACACCTTTGTTTGAAAGAGTGTGAATAAATGTTTGCACCTTAGAAAAAAGTTTCTATATTATCTGCCTTTAAAACAAGAGGAAAGACACTTACTATATGCCCTGCGGAAAAAAGAGAAAACGTCATAAAATGGCGGTACACAAGCGCAAAAAGATGCGCCGTAAGAACCGGCACAAGAAGCGCCAGAGATACCAGAATAAGTAAGTTCCGGTACTCCAGTACCTTTATTACAGGTTGAGAATATAGCTCAGTCGGTAGAGCATCTGCCTTTTAAGCAGAGGGTCGAAGGTTCGAGTCCTTCTATTCTCACCGAATGTTTTTTTGCATTCAGGAGTACAACAAGCCCGAGTGGTGAAATTGGTAGACACACTATCTTGAGGGGGTAGCGCCGAAAGGTGTAGGAGTTCGAATCTCCTCTCGGGCACTTGTTTGTTCCAGAAAAGCCGCTTCCAAGCGGCTTTTCTGATTGTGCGGAGTTTTTCGACGAAGACAATGGCTGTTCACCCAAAAAGCGATGTCAGAAATCAGCTTTTTTTTCCATCAGGAGAGGACTTACTATGCAGATTGCCGTCTGCCTCTGTCAGGTACCCGATACCTCATCAGTAATCAGTTTTGTTGAGGGAGTCATTGATTTCTCAAGAGTCAACGAGATGATGAATCCTTACGACGAGTATGCCCTTGAAGAGGCGGTGCGCCTCAAGGAGCGGTTTGAGGGGAGCGTTGTCACCCTTTTCTGCGTTGCTCCCCCTTCGGCCAGAGAGATGCTGCGCAAAGCTCTTGCCATGGGCGGAGATCGTGCTCTTCTGATCAGCACCACAGAGCGTCCAGACCCCTTTCAGACCGCTCTTCTTCTCTGCCGTGCCGTTGCCGCTTTTTATGGGGGGGTTCTCCCTGACCTTGTTTTCTGCGGCAAGCACTCGACCGATTTTCAAAGCGCCCAGGTTCCCCTGATGCTCGCTGAACTGCTTGGCATTGAATCGGTCAGCGCCATTATCAAGCTGGAGGCCTCCGCAGACTCTATCCAGGTCGAACGCGAAATTGAAGGGGGTATAGAGTCCCTTGAAGTGCACTATCCAGCCCTTTTCAGCGTTGAAAAAGGGTTAAATGCGCCGCGGAAAACCACCATCAAGGCGGTCATGGAGGCGCGGAAAAAAACGATTGATCTTTTACCGCTCACCATCAGCGAAAGCCCTTATGTCACCATCACCAGCATAAAGCCCCTCGTCAGAGAAAAAAAATGCCGCTTTGTGCAAGACCCGAAAGAGTTGGTCAGGCTGCTCCTGAATGACGGGGCTCTTTTTTGAACCGATCTCTGAACCGGTACACTGAACCAACCTGAAAAATGAGTAGTCAAGAGCGCACGATGAAAACAGTTCTGGTTTTTCTGGAACAGAGGGAAGGCGTTATAAAACAGGCCTCCATCGACACATGGAACCACGTGCAGGAGCTTGTCGCCTTACGTCCGGGCGTTGCCGTTTCGGGTATCCTTGCTGGACCGGCCAGGACTCTGCAACTTGAAGGTCTGCTTGCCGGAACGGGGGTTATTTTTCATGCCAATGAAGAGGCTTTCAGGCTCTACAATCCCAGGCGTTACGCAAGGCTTGTTGCTGAAACCATGAGGAGGGAAGGTGCAACGAGCCTCTTTTTTGCTGACACGGCACTCAGCCGCGATCTTGCGCCCCGGCTTTCGGTGCGTCTCCAGGCGTCACTCCTCTCAGGTACTCCCTTTGATAAAGGCAAGGTTGATGATAGTGGTTGCGCTCGATTGGTCTATTCCGGTGCTGCCATAGCGTCCTTTGCTTCGGAGCGTGCCCTGAATATTTTTATTGCCACTTCACGTCAAACCAGCTTCACCACCACGTTCGGAGCGCAGATAAGCGTTGTTGTTCTTGAGCCCTCCATGGTCACCGATGATGATCTTTTTCCGATGGTTAGCAGCATTACCATGCACAAAGGGATGCGGGATGTTGCCGAAGCAACCATTATTGTTGCCGGAGGAAGGGGTATGGGCAGTTCCGGGGGATTTTGTCTGCTCGAAGAGCTTGCCCTGCTTCTTGGTGGAGCTGTGGGGGCAAGCCGTCCTGTGGTTGATGAAGGGTGGCGGCCCCATGCTGAACAGATTGGCCAGACCGGCAAAACTGTGGCCCCGGTACTCTACCTGGCCTGCGCTATATCGGGCGCCCCACAGCATCTTGCAGCCATAGGCTCTGCTGGCACGGTGGTTGCCATCAACCGCGACCCGCATGCCCCGATTTTCGATGTTGCCGATTACGGTATTGTCGGAGATGTGCACCTTGTGCTGCCAAAACTGATTGAAGAGCTGCAGGATTTTTTGCAGAAGAGATGATTAACTGTACTTTAGTGTTAAGAGAGCGGAGGGGGGTAGCTGATATTATTACTCCGCAGTAACGTTAATCTTTTTTGTTGAACCCATGCGAAAACTTCAGGTAGATATTCTCGGACTCTCAACAAGCCCCCATACCAACGGAGCCTATGCCCTTATTCTTTACGAGCTTGAGGGAAAACGCAAACTCCCGATCATCATTGGCGGCTTCGAGGCACAGGCTATTGCTCTTAAACTTGAAAATATCAAGCCTCCGCGCCCCTTCACCCACGACCTTTTCAAGAATATTGCTGATGCCTTTCATCTGCATGTCAATGAAATCATCATCGATGAACTGCACAATGAGACCTTTTATGCCAAGGTGGTCTGTGAGGTGAACGGAGAGGTGCATGAAATTGATGCACGTCCCAGCGACGCCATCGCCATTGCTGTCCGTTTCAATGCACCTCTCTTCGTGACCGAAGAGATCATGAATGAGGCGGGGATCAAGGAGGAGCAGAAAGAGGAGGGCGAGGATGATGATGTGCCCCTCGAACCCGAAGAGATGACCCCCAGCCGGCTTCGTACCGAAGCAGTGCTTGAGGAGTTGCAGTCGGAGCTGAATGATGCCATAAACAATGAAAACTACGAAGAGGCCGCCAGACTTCGTGACGAAATATCACGATTGAAAAGTAGTTCGTGAAAAACAAAGAGCCCCGCGCAACGCAGGGCTCTTTGTGGTCTCGGCAATAACAGAGAAAGCGTACCTTTCTGCTATAAGTCAACTCGCAGACCAAGCAGAACGCTGTGGCTGCAGACGCTTGTGTTCCGTCCTGGATCGCTCCAGATGGTGTCAAAATGGCCATTAGTGTTTATGTCAAGATAGGTCTCTGAGGGACCAGTAAAAGTGAAATTTGTTGTTGCAAAGTAGCGATACCTTGCATCAAGCTTGACCCCTTTGGAGAGAGGAATGGCGATGCCTGCTCCAATCTGGTAGGCAAATGTTGTCGCATGACTCTTGTAGTTCAGGGCTCTCGACGTCGTAATTGGCCCATTTGTTCCGGGATAAACACCAGAATATTCATCAACGTTATAATCACCCTCAAAAGTCACCTGTGCGACGCCGACGCCAGCCATACCATAGATCTCCGCATCACCGCCCAGAGGAATATCGTAGAAACCATTAGCCATGAGAGAATAGACCGACGCTTTTCCTGTTGTCATGTCTTTAAAGTCATTGCGCTGGTATCCGGCTTCAGCTTCAAGTCTTGTGTTGCCGTAGTCGCAACCGAGAGCAGCAACACCGGTAAATCCGGCATCAAAATGATTTGTCCAGACGCTCCTGCCGACTGTATAATCCGACGTATAGGTAACATCATTGTCATTTAACCACGAGTAACCAGCAAGCGCGCTGACATAGTGGTTGGCTGCCTGTGCCGGAGTACTTGCCATACCCGTGACGGCGAGGAATGCGAGAAGTGAAAGCGTTTTTTTCATGTTGTCTCCCTGCTGTTTTTTGTTTGCGTAAAGTCGCTGAAAAAACGTAGACGAAACTTGATTTTAACAAGTCACACAGTGAAAAATAAGCGATTTCTTTTTGTTATGCAACGATTTCAAGGCAAAAAAGGTTTTTGCCCGGAAATCGTTGCATTTTTTATGGGTTCTCTCTCGCTCAATCGTTAGATGAACCAAAGCTGAACATGAAGCTCCATCCCTGTTTATCCTTGGAAGGGACACTTTTGACGGCATCAAAGCCGTAGCCGTAATCGAGTCCGATCTGACCGATAATTGGCAGGAAGACCCGGAGGCCAAGGCCAGCTGATTTTTTCAGCTTTGCAAAATCGACGGTCTGCTTGTTTTTCCAAAGATCACCTGCTTCAGCGAAAACCAGACCGTAAATGCTGATTGAGGGTGATAGGGTAAAGGGATAACGCAGTTCCGATGTGAATTTCGAGTAGATGTTTCCGGCGTAAAGGCTTGAGTTGGTGGAACTGCTGCCCCCGAGTTTTGAGCCGAGGCTCCGGTCGTCATAGCCTCTCAGCGGTATGGTTGGCAGTGACGACATGCCGGTGCCTCCCATGTAGAAATACTCGGTGTAGGGGATGTAGTCACTCGTCGAAAAAGTTGAAAGGTAACCGTGCTGCATCGCAATGTTCCAGACAACTTTTTTCGTGATCGGGAAGTAAAAGCTTGAGCTTTCGGTGAATTTGTAGAAATCGACCGTACCGGGCAACGGCCCGCCAGCAAGCTCGGCTGAAATTGAGTTTTTGCTTCCCCTTCGCGGATAGAGGGGGCTGTCGATGCTGTTTCGGGCAAGAGTCTGCGTTATCGAAAACTCGTCAGCCTTGACAGGAGCGTTTGGATCCTGGTAATCGACAAAGCTTAAAAAGCCCCCTTCGCTGTGCAGGTATTTCAGTTTCCAGTTGATGGTACTGTAGTTGTCCGGCCAGGTGAGGCGTCTTCCGATGGAGAGGGTGGTGCCGTATTGGTCGAGGGTCGTTGGGTTGTCGACACTGTCGTTGGTATAGTCGTAGGCGCGATGGGTTTTGAATGCTGAGAAGCCTACGGCTGTTGGTCCGCCGAATGCCCATGGTTCCGTAAAGGAGAGGCTGAGCGTGTTGAAGTTGTAGCTGCCGAACTGCCACTGGACGCCGAGCTGTTGGCCGTCGCCGTGGGGGAGCGGTTTGTAGGCTTCACGGTTGAAGATATCCTGGAGTGAAAAGTTGCTGAAGGTGACTCCGAGCGCACCGGTAAAGCCGCTGCCGCTATAGCCGACTGAAGCATTGAAGGTATCGGTCTGTTTTTCGGTGACATTGTAGGTCATGTCAACGGTGTTGTTTTCAGGGTTCGGCTGAATATCAGGGGTAATCTGCTGCGGATCGAAGTAGTTGAGCATGCTGATTTCACGAATACTGCGGACAACGTTTTTGCGGCTGAACATGTCTCCCGGAATGGTGTAGAGCTCACGGCGGATTACATGGTCTTTTGTCTTGGTGTTGCCCTTGATGGAGATGGTATTGAACTGGAATTGTTCGCCCTCGCGCAGGGAGATCATCAGGTCGACCTGATCGGGTTTGAAGATTTTCTCTTCAATTGTTGTCTTGAAAGAGAGGTAGCCCTGATCAAGATAGAGCGAGCTGATGTCGGAGTTGTCTTCAGAAAAATTCAGTCTATCCTGGATCAGTTTTGCATTGTAGATATCACCCTGCTTGATGCGGAAGAGACGGTCGAGAACGGCTGTTGACGCAAATTCCTTGGTGTTGCCTGTCCAGGTGATGTTTCTGATATGATATTTCAGCCCCTCTTCAAGATAAATATCAAGAAAGAGCCCTTTTTTATCGGCAGTGTAACTGATTGCATCGCTTAGGACACGTGCGTCACGGTATCCGTTGTTTCGGTAGAACTCAACCAGCAGGTTCTTGTCGTCATTGAATTTGTCGGTATCGAGTTTCGGCGAGCCGAAAATTTTTCGCCACCAGGAGTTTTGACTGGTTTCCTTGAAAACGCCTCTCAGCTTTTTCTGGCTGAAGGCAGTGTTACCGTGGAAGGTGATTTTTTCGATAGAGACCTTTGGCCCTTCAGTGATTGAAAAGAGGGCCTTGACCTGATTATTTCCACTATCCTGGATGCGGAATTTGGCTTCGGCGGTCAGGTAACCTTTTGATGCATAGAGCTTTTCAATTTTATTGGCGGCAGTAAGCAGCTCCTGTTCGCCGATTTTTTTGCCGGTCACAAGAGCAGCAGTTTTTTGCAACTCTTCCTTGTCGAGCTTGCTGTTGCCTGTAAAGGTGATTCCTGCAAGCGAGGGCAGTTCGTTGACGGTAAATCTCAGTGCGATGTTGTTTTGGCCGAGATCACTTTTTTCAACCTTGATATCACTGAAAACCTGCAATTTCCAGAGGTATTGCAATGCTCCGGCAAGTTCGGTTCCGGGTATGGTGATCTTGTCCGTGACTTTGAGCGGAAGACTGCTTCTCAATTCCTGTTCATTGAGCGATTGAAGACCGCTGAAGGATATGGCGGTTACGGTGTAGAGCTCCTTTTTCGGTGTATTGATTTTTGACGGTTCTGCAGCACCGGTCGATTTGACTGAAAGGCTTTTTGCTTCAACGGTTTCACCTGCTGCATTGAGTGCGAGAGCAAGCAGTACCAGGGTTATCAGTTTTTGTGTTTGTTTCATGAAATTTTCAGGATCAATCGGGTTAAAGCTTGTTGGCTGGTCTATTTTTTTTCTGAAGTTGTTCGCTTGTTTGCCCAAACCTCCTCTCCCTGCTCTGAAATTCCCTTATCGCGTCGTAAAGCTGTGGGCGATGAAAGTCGGGCCAGTAGGTGTTGGTAACATAGATTTCAGAGTATGCGCTTTGCCAGAGCATAAAGTTGCTTATTCTGAACTCTCCGCTTGTACGGATAAGGAGGTCGGGGTCAGGCATGGAGGCGGTCGAGAGGTATGATGCAATCAGTTGCTCATTGACCGATTCCGCCGTAATTTTTTCTGCTTCGACATCAAAGGCGATAGCCTTGCAGGCTTGCGCGATATCCCATTGACCGCTGTAGCTGAGTGCGATGTTCAGCACGAGCTTGCTGTTGTTCTTGGTAAGTTCCATGATTTTTTTGAGAATAGTACGCACTTTTTCAGGCAAAAGATCTATCTCTCCGATAACATTGAGACAGATGTTGTTGTCGTGAAGTTTACGGCTTTCCCGGCCAATCACCTTGACAAGAAGTTGCATCAGTGCAGAGACCTCTTTTTCCGGTCGTTTCCAGTTTTCTGTTGAAAACGTGAAGAGGGTAAGGTAGTCAATGCCGAGTTGGGTGCATGATTCTACAATGTCTCGAACTGACTCCACACCGGCGACATGGCCCTCGATTCTTGTTTTGCCCTTCAACCTTGCCCATCGTCCATTTCCATCCATAATAATCGCAATATGGCGGGGGAGTTGGCATGTTGCTTTCAGTTCAGCCTGTATCTCGTTGTCTTCAGCATCACTCTTTCCGGCAAACCAGTCGGGATTTGTTGTTGATGCAAAGTCCATTACTTCTATGAGTGCCATAAATCAGGGTTTCTCGCTTGCTTGATGGGCAGTCATGAATGGAATATATGAAATAATATATCGGTAGACTAAATCACCCCAAATTGAATAATATGCAGTTATTTCTTATTATACAAACTTTACACGATCCAATGCACTTGCATTTCGAATGCTGTTTTTTTTGAGAAATACAAAAAGAGAAGTTCCTGAAAATGTCCCTTTAACATAATCCATACCCCCCATAGACGTGCAATTTAGTAGTTACGAAGATCTTCGCTCCAGGCTCCTCGCCGGTTCGACCACTTGTGAAGAGGTCGTGCGTATTTATCAGGAGCGTATAGAGAGTCGCCGCAATGACAACATCTACATAACGGTTTTTCATGAGCAGGCTCTGGAAAGGGCACGATTTCTCGACCGGAAACTCCGGAACGGCGGAACCCCCGGCAAGCTCTTTGGTATGCCGATGGCAATCAAGGATAATATAGCTATAAAGGGTGAACGGTTGACCTGTGCCTCAAAAATTCTGGAGAATTGTGAGAGTATCTATGACGCCACTTCCGTGCTTCGGCTTGAGGAGGAAGATGCGGTTTTTCTGGGTAAAACCAATATGGACGAGTTTGCCATGGGCAGCTCAAATGAAAATTCGGCTTTTGGCAACGTACCGAATCCCTTTGATGAAAAGCGGGTACCAGGAGGAAGTTCAGGTGGTTCGGCTGCAGCAGTTGCAAGCGGTCTTGCCATGGTCGCGCTCGGTTCTGATACCGGTGGCTCTGTCCGCCAACCGGCAGGTTTCTGTGACATTGTTGGCCTGAAACCGACTTATGGAAGGATTTCCCGTTACGGACTCGTGGCCTTTGCCTCCTCATTCGATCAGATCGGGGTGCTTGCCCGCAACTGTGATGATGCAGCCTTGGTGCTTGCGGTTATGGCTGGCAAGGATGGACGCGATGCCACCTCCTCCGGCCATGCTGTTCCGGATTATTCTTTGGAAATGGCGACGGTGCCAGTTGAGGGGTTGAAGATCGGCGTTCCGAAAGAGTATTTTCCCGAGAGCCTTAACCGGGATATATCCTCTATGGTGAACGCAAAGCTTGCTGAACTTCGAGATCGGGGTGCTGAGCTTGTGCCCATCACGCTTCCCGACAGTGAATATGCCATAGCGGCCTATTATATTCTTGTCACCGCCGAAGCGTCATCCAATCTTGCCCGTTTTGACGGGGCGCGGTATGGTTATCGCTCCGCAAAGTCGGAGGATCTGGCTGCCATGTATGTCAACTCAAGGAGTGAAGGGTTCGGCAGGGAGGTGAAGCGGCGGATCATGCTTGGTACCTATGTGCTCTCCGCAGGCTATTATGATACTTATTATAAAAAGGCCCAGCAGGTACGCCGGCTCTTTCAGGATCGCTACCGTGAGGCTTTGGAGAAGGTTGATGTCATCGCCGGTCCGACATCGCCCTTTCCTCCTTTTGGTATCGGTGACAAAACAGAAAATCCTCTTGAAATGTATTTGGCAGATGTTTTCACCGTTCCGGCAAGTATTGTCGGTATGCCAGCGGTCAGTGTTCCGCTCGGCTTCGACAGCATGAACCTTCCTGTCGGGATGCACCTTATCTGTAATTTTTTTGAAGAGGGAAAGCTGCTTGGTATTGCCAGGCAGATTCAGCGTTCCCTCTGAGTTTTGGCGGGAGTATTGAGCAACCATTAATTATTAATAATACAGTATATTATGAGCGTTTTGGTAAACAAGAATACCCGCCTGCTTGTGCAGGGGATAACCGGTGCAGAAGGGACTTTTCATACCTCACAGATTCTTGAATATGGAACCAATGTGGTTGCAGGAGTCACTCCCGGAAAAGGTGATCTCCTCTATCATGGCAACGATAAAGACAAGTTTTGCCGCCCTGTGCCGGTGTTTGACACCGTGCGGGAAGCCGTGAACAAGGCGGAAGCCAATGCAACGGTTATTTTTGTTCCGGCCCCTTTTGCCGCCGACGCTATCATGGAGGCTGCTGATGCCGGGTTAAAAGTGATTATCTGTATTACTGAAGGCATTCCGGTCAACGACATGATGAAAGCCTATGCCTTTGTCAAGCAGAAGGGTGCTACGCTTGTCGGGCCGAACTGTCCGGGAGTCATTACTCCTGGTGAAGCCAAGGTGGGTATCATGCCAGGCTTTATCCATAAAAAGGGGACGATTGGTGTTGTTTCGAGGAGTGGTACACTCACCTACGAAGCGGTTCACCAACTGACACAGGCTGGGCTTGGCCAGTCAACCTGTATCGGTATTGGTGGAGATCCTATCATTGGTACACAGTTTATTGATGCCATAAAGCTCTTTGCAAAGGATGATGAAACTGAAGGACTGGTGATGATTGGTGAAATTGGCGGAAGCGCAGAAGAGGAGGCAGCAGCATATATCCAGAAATATTTCAAAAAACCGGTTATTGGTTTTATTGCCGGTCGTACAGCGCCTCCGGGTCGCCGAATGGGTCATGCCGGAGCCATTGTATCGGGAGGCAAGGGAACCGCTGAAGAGAAGATAGCCGCGATGGAAGCCGCAGGCATTCATGTTGTTCAGAGCCCGGCCGATATCGGTGAAGCGATGCTCAAAGCCCTGGGGAGGTAAGCCTGTCAAAGTCCCAGCGCCATCAGGTCATGAATATGCACAATACCGACCGGGCGCTGGCTGGCATCACAAACCAGCAGTTGCGTGATACGCCAGGTTTCAAGAATATCAAGACACTCTCTGGCCATGGTGCAGGGTGCGACAGTTTTAGGATTTGCTGTCATGACGGAACCTGCACTGAGGCTGAGGAATTCCCGTCCGCTCTGTACCAGCCGGCGAAGGTCACCATCGGTAAAGATGCCGCACAGTGTGCCGTCATTATGCACAACTCCGCTTACTCCATATCGCTTTGAGGTCATTTCAAGGATAAGATCGGTCACTGAAGCGGTTGCCGCTACAAGGGGGAGTGCATCGCCTTTCACCATCATGTCACTGACTTGTACCGTCAGCCGTCGTCCGAGCGATCCTTTGGGATGGGTCAGGGCAAAGTCTCTTTGTGTGAATTTTTTCTGTTGCATCAACGAAATGGCGAGGGCATCTCCCATGGCAAGCATTGCGGTTGTTGATGTCGTCGGTGCCAGATCGTAGGGACAGGCCTCCTTTTCTATACCGGTATCGAGTGTGATATCAGCGTTCACAGCAAGAAAAGAGCGCAGGTTACCTGTCATGGCAATAATTTTTGCTCCGATCTGGCGGAGAGCCGGGATGATAAAGTTCAACTCCTCTGTTGTGCCGCTTTTCGATAGACAGATGACAATGTCGTCATGATCAACAATGCCAAGATCCCCGTGGGCGGCGTCCGCCGGATGAAGAAAAAGGGCGGTTGATCCGGTAGAAGACATGGTTGCGGCTATTTTTTGCGCAATGATGCCGGATTTCCCCATGCCCGAGATGATGATTTTTCCCTGAGACAATGTTAAGAGCTCTACCGCTGCTGAAAAACGTTCATCAAGCCGTTCAGCGATCAGGTGAATGGCGAGGGCCTCCTGTTCAAGAATGATTTTTCCGTTCTCGATAATGTGCTGGTTTCGGGGTGGTATGCTCATGGTTTTCTGACAGAAGAGTTGTTTCAATGAAAAAAGATGGTTGGTTCCTGTTTTAATAAACCGTAATATCGTCTAAACTGAGGAAATACCGTTTTCTTTACCAATACATAAACTTTTTCTCATGAGCTGGATACCTCTGATGGTTTTTTCCCTTCTGGTTTTTTTTCTGTTTGTCTTTCTTTTCAAAAAGTTTGTGGGGTATATGAAAAAAGAGCAGAACCTGCAGATCGAGTCGTTCAAGGACATGATTATCGACAAGGATAATCCTGTTGGTCTCTATGGTGACGAGCTTGAAAAACTCAAGCAGCATCAGCAGGAGGCACAGCGCCACCTCAACGAGGTGATCTCAAAAATCCCTGTTATTCAAAAAGATGGCCGCTTTCAGATTGATGAGGAGGCGATACGGCAACGACGGGCCGCGGCTCAAGATGATGAACCATCCGGGACAAAAGAGGATACTGTTTAAGTTTTTTTGATTTTTTTTGTGGTATGTTTTCAAAGTTAAAGCTTCTTTTTAAAGATACGGTTATCTACGGTTCGAGTACCATACTTGCCCGCAGTCTCAATTATCTGTTGGTTCCCCTCTATGCCAACAAACTTTCCACCTTTGATAATGGGGTACAGACAATCATTTATGCCAACATCGCTCTGGCAAATGTCCTTTTTTCCTATGGTCTTGAGACCTCCTATCTCAAGGTAGTTTCGGATTCAGCAGATCGGGATGGAGATGAGCGGCAGCTTTTTTCAACAGCTTTTCTGTCTCTCTTTGTTACCTCAACGCTTTTCGCCCTCAGCATCGTTCTTTCTGCCCCGCTCATTGCCCAACTCATCGGCCTCTCTCCGGGAGATTTTCTTTTTGTTCGATATGCGGCACTCATTTTATGGATTGATACCCTTTTGGTTATTCCGTTTGCCGAACTTCGACTGAAGAGAAAAGCGCTACAGTTTGCCATTGCCAGGGTGGTTGGGGTTATAGCGGTTGTTGTCAGTGCAATTATTCTTATTGTTCCCCTCAATGCCGGTTTGTCGGGTGTCTTTATTGCAGAGGCATTCGGTTCTCTGGTCAGCTTGCTGCTGGTTATTCCGGTTTTCCGTCAGTTCAGGCTTTTTTTTTCCGCTACCCAGTTGCGTTCAATGCTTCGCATAGGGCTGCCCTATGTGCCGACCGGGATTGCCGGACTGCTGATTCACTTGATTGACCGTAATATACTGATTCGTATATCGCCCTCAGAGATAGAACGGATCTATGGCAGGGGTTACCTCCCCTCTGATATTGTCGGTATTTATGGACGGATTGCGGCATTCGGCGTTGTGTTGCAGCTTTTTATACAGGTATTCCGTTTTGCATGGCAGCCCTTTTTCCTTCAGCATGCCAAAGATCCTGATGCGAAAAGGTTGTTTCAGCATGTACTCAGTATTTCAACTCTTTTTACGATGTTTCTGGCGCTTGCGGCTACCTTTTTTGTGCCCGATTTTGTTCGTTATCACTATGGCAGCAGTTTTTACCTGCTTCCTCCCCGTTACTGGATTGGGCTATCCATTCTGCCATGGATTTTTTTAAGCTATGTTTTCGACATGGTCTCAACCAATCTTTCCGCAGGACTTCTGCTTACCGGCAATACCCGCTATCTGCCTGTTGTCACCTTTGCCGGTGCGGCTGTTACGGCCCTCTTTTGCTGGTGGCTGATCCCCCAGAGCGGCATGGATGGTGCCGCCTATGCCATTGTTGCCGGCACGGTCGTCATGTGCCTTGTGATGGCATGGTACTCCCTGAAAGTTTTTCCGATCCGCTATGACTGGCATAAACTTTTTCTGCTGCTGTTGGTGGGTATTGTTTTAGCGTGGTTCCAGTCCATTCTCGCTTCTCCAGTTCCCTTCTCCGTGGCTGACAGTGCACTCAAAGCGCTGCTTCTTCTATGCTATCTTGTTCTTGCCATGGGATTGTTTCGTGAAGAGACGTTGATTGTTGTTGCAAAAGTAGTCAATAAATTCACACCGAAATAACTTGACTTTTCAGGCAGCTCTCTGTTTGTGGATTGTCTGAAATTCACCTGGTAACAACGGCCTCTTAACGTGGTTGGCCGACTGCCGGGGGTGCAATGAGTGCACCTCTTCCGTGTCGCGGGTTGTATTCCCAATGTTCGCCTCTTCCGAAAAATCTTCTTGTTGCAAAACGTTCAAGCACTTTTTTCAGTGAATTGCGTTGTTCAGGTGTGCAAGCTGTGGCAAGAGCCTTAAAATGAAGGGCAAGTTTCCTCTCTATTGCTGCCTGCTTGGTTCCAATACTATCCGCCAGTATTGCGATTTTTTTTGAATCAGGCCTGTCATTGAGTGATTCATCGATTATTTTCGTTTTCAGTTTGGCAATTGCCTGCATTTCAGGTGCGACTTTACGGAAATGCTCTTGCCGAAGATTCTGAAAACTCAAGGCTTGTGCTTCAGTAAGGCCCAGTTGCGCAGTAAAAGAGGGGTGTCGGTTGAACTCATGCGTTGCGATGAGGGAGTCCTGAAAAGGCCCGTTTGTGTTCTGCCACCAGAGCACGCCGAGCAACCCTGCGTTGAGTACAACGAGAAAAACAAGTGCTGTTTTAATAAACCGTTTTGATGTCAGAAAGTCCATTATATCTCCAGATCAGTTTGCCCCGACGTTACGGCAGAAAGACGCAAGCGCCGGGGGATGATAAAAAGCGTATTATAAGCCGATGCAGTTTCTTAAAACCTCATGCCGCAACCATCCAGCATTCCAGTTCCGCGTAGTAGTCTGGCCAAGGTATCATCAGTGTAGTCACTGTAATCGGTTGCTGCTGCTGCGCCGAACCCAAACAGAGCCGCTTTCACTACCAGCATCAGTGTCTTTTTCATGGGTATCTTTTTTTTGTTTGGCAAAACGCATCACGGTATGATTATTCGACAGAAAGCCAATACTCATCAAGGCGTCAGGCTTCCATTGTCGCTGGTTGCAGCAGCGTCAGCCCCGGTCTGGTCATAGTAGGCGAACTCCTGTGTCGAGTAGTCGTCACCAGATGCGTCGTAAAGTGCACTGATCTCGGTTTTTGACATTGTTTTGCTGTTCTGGAGTGAGAGCATTGTTGATCCAACATTGACGATAACTAGCAGAGCCATAAAGGCAAACCTGAAATCAGCCATACGGCCGGAGAGGTTTGTCATACGCTTTGATTTTTGACTGAAGGTTCTCTCCACCCGCTGCATAACTCTTACCCTGAACATGTGGTGAACCTCAAGCGGTTCCAACTCATCAAGCAGTTTCATGGTTTTGACGACCTCTGCCTCTATGTTTTTTTCATACTGTTTCATCATTGGCTCCTGTTTCAATCATTCTGACGATATTTCTTGTGAAATCTTGTGGTTTCGGATGATCATCACTGTTTCTTATAGTAAGCATAGAGTCTGTCGTGAAGATTTTTTTTTGCCCTGTGTACAAGGGACTCGACAGCCGATACCGAGGTTTTGAGGATATCGGCAATTTCCTGATTGCTGTAGCCCTCCTGCTTGCTGAGAAGAAACGCCGCCTTCTGGTTGTCGGGTAATGCATCGAGGGCGTTGAGCAGGATGGCGCCACGTTCGTTTTCCTCAAGGGTTTCCTGGGGGGTGTCGCCCGGGGGTGCGGCAATCTCCGATGACGGGTCATTGACGCCTATTATTCTTTTCAATGAACCGAATCGTTTGATCCGTTTCATCCGGCGAAGGTGGTCAAGCGATTTGGTGACAGCAATCCGGTATATCCAGGTTGAGAGCTTTGATTCCGCTCTGAACTGTTCAAGAGAACGGTAGACTTCAACAAAAACCTCCTGGGCAAGGTCTTCGGCATCCTCACGGTTAAAGACGAAGCGGTAGCAGGTATTGATGACCATCTCCTGGTATTCGCTGACAAGTTTTCTGAACTGCTCTTCTTTGGATTTCATAGCGGTCTTATGCAACGCATCTGTTTCTGCCTTGCCGGCAAATATCGCCATTTCTGCATTTTCCATGATTGCCATAACCCCGTGTGTATGATAGTACTCATTTTGTTCAAGAGCTCATGTGTTTGACGTCGTTGAACTGGTATTCTTGCGGCAGGGCAGCAGAATAATGCAAAACAGGGTACTCAAAACAGGTAACATCAGGCAGCAGGAGTCAATGCACAACAACACTGTTGACGGTGTGATGCGGAAAGAAAGAGAGATATGGGGATAACCAGCAATTGCGTATCGGTAACCACCAAGGGTACCGATACGCAGTTCTGCTCAGGCAAGTTTTGCAGCAAAAGCGAGTACCTTGTCTACCTTCTCCTGAGAGTCGGCTTCACAATAGAGTCGCAATACCGGTTCAGTACCGGATGGCCGGATAAGCATCCATCCTCCCTCAAAGTGATATTTGTAGCCGTCGAGATTATTGAATTTCAGCACATTGTACCCTGCGATGGTTGCAAGATCTCCTTTTGATGCACGGTCTATAATGGCCTGTTTTTTTGCGTCACTGACATGCAGGTCGAGGCGGTTGTAACAGAAAAAGCCATACTCATCATAGAGCTCCTGAACAAGTTCCGACAGGGTTTTTTCCCGGCGAGTCATCATCTCCAGAATCAGCAGACCGGTATAGACACCGTCCCGTTCCGGCAGAAATGCGGTAATGCCTATGCCACCCGACTCTTCGCCACCCATAAGAATATCATTGGTGGTCATGAGTTTGCTGACATGCTTGAAGCCGACCTGAAGTTCGTGCATGATGAGATGATGCTTCTGGCATATTTTGTCGATAACATCGGTCAGCGCAAATGTTTTGGCAACTTCGCCTCTCTGGTGCTTTTCTTCGACCAGATCCTTAAGAATAATGGCAAAGAGTTTATGGGAGTCCACAAAGGTACCATGCTCGTCGAGCATGCCTATCCTGTCGGCATCACCGTCATTGATAATGGCAACATCAGGCTCAACCTCCTTGAAAAATTCGATAAACTCGCCGATATACTGCGGCATTGGTTCAGGATTGATCCCTCCAAAACCAGGGTTAATGCTGCAATGATAGCAACTCAGCATCGACTCATCGAACAGGCTCGTCAGAAGATTCTGTCCTGCGCCGTACATGGCATTGTGCGCTATTTTTATCCTTGATTCCCGGATCAGGGGGAGGTTGATGCTGCTTTTCAGATAGTTGAGATAATATCCTTTCATGTCGACCAGCTCAATCAGCTTCCTGTCGGCTACAATCAGGGTTTGCGGATCGACTTCAGTCAGATTGCCCTCGATTTCTGTAATCACTTCCGGGTGTGCCGGGCCGCCGTATGAGGCCTTGACCTTGAATCCGTTATAGATTGCTGGATTGTGGGATGCGGTGATTACAATGCCACCGGCGAGCTGCTTTGCTTTTGTATAGAGCGAGACGGCGGGAGTTGAGGCAAAACTATCCGACAGAAATACCTTGAGCCCTTGTGAAGAAAAGACTTCAGCGGTATATTCAGCAAACTCTCTCGACATGAAGCGGGTATCATAGCCAACGCATACCCCTCTTGCCCTGTTTGGATGGTCAAGAAAGTAGCGGGCGGAGGCAAGTGCTGCAAGTTTCAGGTTGTCAAACGTATAATCTTTTGCTATAATCGCGCGCCATCCGTCAGTACCGAATTTAACTTGCATTCTTTATTGAATTTGATATAATTGAGACAAACCTTTACTCCCTAAAATACAGATTCCCCGTCGTTCATCCAATTATCTCTCTTTTTTGATGTCAAAAAAGCTTTTTGTTTTAGCCGGTGAGGTTTCCGGGGATATGCATGCTGCCGGAGTCATCGGTGAACTGCTTAAAGCAGCGCCGGAGCTTGAGGTTTTCGGTATTGGCGGTCAAAAACTTCGGGGGCTTGGGGTTGAGTTGCTTTATGACACGGCGCAGATGAGTCTTATGGGTTTTGTCGATGTCGTGAAACATGCAGGATTTCTTCGTCGTGTCATTCGTGACCTCAAGGATGCAGTTCGTCGTGAGAAACCCCGGGCCGCTTTTCTTGTCGATTATCCGGGCATGAATATGATAATGGCACGCTTTTTTCATGAACTCGCTATTCCGGTTATCTATTATATCTCTCCCCAGGTCTGGGCATGGAAAGAGGGGAGGGTGAGGGCGATCCGGCGAAATGTTGATCGGCTGCTGGTTATTTTCGATTTTGAGGTTGAATTTTTCCGGCGCCATGGCATCAAGGCGGAATTTGTCGGTCACCCCGTTATTGAACAGCTTGCGGAGCTTTCATCGCTCTCAAGGGAGCAGTTTTTTAAAAAGCATAACCTTGTGCCGGAAACCCGCCTTATTGGTCTTCTTCCGGGAAGCCGCAGGCAGGAGATAGCCCACATGCTGCCGGAAATGCTGAAAGCGGCCCGTCTCTTGAGCCGGGATTACCGTGCGGTCTTTCTCTTCGGAAGAGCTCCGAATCTGGATGAAGCCGCTTACCGGGGTTGGTCGGCATACCGTGACCTTGCCGTGATCAACTGTTCGGCTTATGAAGTGATGCAGTACAGCGATCTTGCTTTGGTCACCTCAGGGACAGCAACGCTTGAGTCGCTCTGTTTTGGTGTGCCAATGGTTGTTGTTTACAGGACAGGGATGCTGAATTATCTGATTGGCCGTCAGTTGGTAAAGCTGAAGAGTATATCACTGGCCAATATTGTGGCCAAAGGGCTTGGGAGCCATGAAAGAGTGGTGCCGGAACTTATCCAGCATGAGGCCAGCGGAGCGCAGATGTACCAGACTGCACGAATGATTCTTGATGACCCCGACATGGCTGCAACGATGCGCCGGGAGCTGCTTGCAGCACGCTCAAAGCTTGCCGCCGACTCTCCTTCACATAAAATCGCTGCTATTCTGCAGGAATATCTTTAATATATAGGGGATAACGGTAAATCTGTTCAGCCAGCAAGTCGGGACTCCTTCAGCCGTGTATCCCGTAATCGGCGCTCACGACTATTTTTAGTGATCACTTAAAGCAAATATTATGGAAAAATCTGTTGCTTATCTTGTCGCCCATCCGGTGCTGTTTGTTATTGCGGTCATTCTTGCGCTCATAATCCTCTTCTCTTTTTTGAAAAGAGTGATGCGCCTTTTTCTTGTTGTTGCAGCTATTCTTGTGCTTTATGCCGCCTGGCTCCATTTTACCGGAGGCAATATGCATGAACCATTTCAGCATATCGAACAGTGGTTCCAGGGTGCGATCCATTTTTGCGGAGAACTGTTCAAGCAGCTCATGGACTTTCTGAAATCCCCGAAAAAGGGGGGAGTGTAACGTTCAGTATCCGCCAACAGCAACCTGATTCCGGGGTACTTTGCTTTGCAGCAATCTGTCGCAATAACCGTTTTGCTCCATTTTGTCAGATGCTGTCTGTGCTGCAGTCATGTTCTCGGATTCTGATATATCCGCTTTGGAGGCAATCATGAACTGTTCTGCAAGGTCGGAGTAACCCGGATCGCCTGGTTCAAGAATAAGAGCGATTTTACCTCCGCCATACTCGTCACCGATTTTGAGCGGGGCTCCGGATGAGCATACTGTGACTGAAATCGTGCTGAAAGTGGTGAGCAGCAACGCTTTTACAAGAAAGCGAGTATTCCTGTTTTTGCATAATATTTTCATGATGATATCGCTTGACGGTTATCGCACTCTTCATGTATTTTTACTCATCTTCACTTCTCCGTTTCAACTTCAGGAGTATTATCGCTCTTTTTTCATGATCAGCATCGCACGTTTTTCCAGCCGTTTTGATGCGCTCATCTTTCCAGTTTTCTGGTAAAGGTGGGCCAGATTTTCAAGAATTCGCGCAACAGCAGGGTGGTCGGGGCCAAGTTTGCTCTCAACGATTGCAAGCGAACGCCGGTATAGTGGCTCAGCCTCGGCATGGCGGCCTTCGGCGACATAAATCACGGCAAGGTTATTAAGGCATGTTGCAACGCTGGGGTGAAGAGGGCCGAGATTCTTTTCCCTGATTGCAAGTGAACGTTTCACAAGATGTTCTGCCTCACGATGGTGGTCGTTGGTGAGATAAACTTCTGCAAGGTTGTTCAGGGTGACTATATGGCCGATGTTATCCTCTGCATTGTTCTTCTCGATTATGGTCATCGCATGGCGGTAGAGAGGCGCGGCATCAGCGTAGCGACCTTCGGCAGAGTAAAGCGCTGCAAGGTTGTTCATGCTCATTGCTGCATCAAGGCTTTCCGGACCAAAGAGCTTTTTCATGATCTCAAGAGCGTGCTTGTAGAGCGGCTCGGCTTCAGCGTAGTTCCCCTGATCGGTGTACAGAAGGGCAAAATTATTAAGGGTCAGGGCAATATCGGGATGAAGGGGAGCAGAGAGTTTTTCCCGGATGTCAAGAGCGCGGCGGTAGAGAGGAACAGCTTCGCTGTATCTGGCCTGAATGCGAAACAACTCCGCCATGTTGTTCAGACTTGTTGCAACATCGGGGTGAAGAGGAGCAAAGATCTTCTCCCGTATGTAGAGCGAACGGGTCAAGAGCGTCTCGGCCTCTGCATATTTGCCGAGGATAGTGTACAGTACCCCGAGGTTATTCAGGCTTGTTGCCAGATCAGGGTGTTCAGGAGTCAATATTTTTTCCCTGATGGAGAGCGCACGGCGGGATAAAGGCAATGCTTCAGCATATCTTCCCTCACTTTTGCAGAGCGCTGCGAGGTTGCTCAGACTTGTGGCTACATCAGGGTGAAGAGGCCCAAGGAGTTTCTCCCGGATGTTCAGCGCACGCATGGAGAGTGGTTCGGCCTCAGCGTATTTTCCCTGATTTTTTTTCAGGACGCCCATGTTGCAGAGGCTCAGGGCAACATCGGGGTGTTCCGGGCCAAAGAGCTTCTCCCTTATGGCCAGAGCACGACGGTTGTAAGAGTCGGCCTCTTCATATCGGCCCTGAATGCGCATCAATTCTGCAAGGTTATTCAGTGTCGTTGCGACTTCAGGATGATCAAGGTGAAGAGGGCCAAACAGCTTTTCGTGTATGGCAAGTGCCTGGCGGTAGAGCGGTTCAGCCTTTTGATATTGCCCGAGGGTAAAGTAAAGTCCCGCAAGGTTGTTCATGCTCGATCCCGTATCTCGATGCCCGGGACCGAGGAGCTTTGTCCTGGTGGCCAGCGCACGCTCGTGGAGAGGAAGAGCTTCTGCCAGACGACCCAAGCAGATATAGAGCTCTGCAAGATTGTGCATACTTTTTGCAACATCAGGGTGTTGCATGCCAAAGATTTTTTCTCTGATGGCCAGCGCACGCATCGATAGTGGCAATGCTTCAGCGTATTTCCCCTCACTTTTACAAATTAATGCAAGGTTGCTCAGACTTGTGGCCACATCAGGGTGAAGAGGGCCAAGCAGCGTCTCCCTGATGGCCAGCGCCCGGCGGCAGAGCAGTTCGGCTTTGGCGTATCTGCCCTGATTTTTATAGAGGAGTGCAAGGTTGTTCAGGGTTGTTGCCACCAAAGGGTGTTCAAGGCCAAAAGCGTGCTCCCTGATAGCAAGAGATCGCAGAGAGAGAGGTTCAGCTTCAGCATACCGGTTTTCAGAGCGGTAGAGTTCCGACAAGTTGTTGAGCGCTCTTGCTGCATCTGGCGGGTTACTGCCAGGGTTGTTCTCCCAGATATCCAGAGCGCGGAGGTAGAGTGGCTCGGCTTCGGCATACCTTCCCTGGTCATAGAACACTCTTGCAAGATTGTTCAGACTTTGGGCAATATCGGGGTGATTCTGTCCAAGAAGTTTCTCCCTGATTGCAAGTGAGCGTTTATTGAGAGACTCGGCCTCTGCATATCGACCAAGAATACGATACAACTCGCTTATATTGTTCAGGCTCAGGGCAACCCCGGCATTGAGAGAACCGAAAAGGCCCTCCTGGAGAGCAAGCGCACGGGTGAAAAGAGGCTCAGCTTCAGCATATCTTCCTTCAGTTTTGTATAACTCGGCCAGGTTGTTGAGACTCAGGGCCACATCAGCGTGATGGGGGTCAAGGAGCTTCATGCGAATATCGAGAGCGCGGAGGTAGAGCGGTTCGGCCTTTGCATATCGTCCCTGGACAAAGTAAAGAGCCGCAAGGTTGTTCAGGCAGAGCGGCAAATCGGGATGAGCAAGGCTGGCATCCGATACTTCAAGCCTGTTCTTGGCTTCGATGATCTCTTGCTCGTAGCTTTTTGCGCGATAAAGCTCCTCAGCATCACTATTGATCGCCGCCCGGGCCATGCTGCCATGGAGCATGAAAGCAGTGAGAACGAGAGAAACAAGCCATACCACTCTTCCATGAGTGACGAGTGGTGAAGGTCTCTGTTGATAGCTATCCCCATGCGGCCTGCCAGGAGTCAGACCATTGCGGCCAGAACTGCACATATTTCAGAAAAGAGAGTGTTGCCTGCCAGAGTTTATCTCGCAATAATGTATTAAAATCCATTGAAAATACGTTAATTTTTAACCAAAACACAATTTTAATACACAAGACTATTGTGAGAAAAAAATGGACAATATTTTTAGTTGAACTCTTTTCAGAGGGGCAAAAAAAGTTGACCTGTGTGGGCAATTCAGTGTCCTCGTTTTATTGCTGCCAACCAAAAACGTGGGGACAGTGTAGAGTCAGAAAACGGTTTCCGGGTGCGACAATGCCCCTGTCGGGCAGCTTTCAGCCATGACGGCAATGTCGATACCACCGTCAAGCTCTTCAAGCAGGCGCACACAGATGCCGCAGTCGACGCACTTTTCCCGTTCCATGCTGATCGTGCTATTTTCTGCGCGGTAAAAACCCCGGTGGTCATGCTTTTCCTGGGCATGAAAAGGAAGGTATCGGGAGGCTAATTCCCGTAATCGGCAGTCGTTGATGGCGTTGCAGCGGCATTGCAGGCATCGCAGTGCTTCGGTATGGGCCTGTTCGGTGGTATATCCTGTCACCACTTCATTGAAACTTTTTGTGCGATTCTCCAACGGCAGCTCAGGCACTGCAACCCTTGCCGCGGGTGCAGCTTTCGCGTAAAATGCCTTCGGAGCCTCATCACGTGCTCCATAGGATGAGTTGAAAGTGGCTTTCGGAGCGGTAATGGATTCACCACGTAAAAAAAGGTTGATGCCGTGAGCGGCCCATTTTCCCTGCTCAACGGCGCGGATGGCCGTATCGGTTCCGGTAACACAATCTCCTCCGGCAAAAAGCCATGGGGTTACTGATTGCAGTGTCTCCGCATTGACCAGCAGTTCGCTGTACTTTCCGGTTCCTGTACCTGCACTATTTGCCACAGTGTGATCAATCTGCTGTCCGATAGCCGAAATGATGGTATCTGCCATGATGGTAAACTTTGAACCCTCAATCGGTACTGGCCTCCTCCTCCCCGATTGGTCGGGAGCTCCCGGCTGCATGGTTATGGCGGTTATTTCGAGTGTATCGTTGAGAGCCTTGATGGCTGTCGGTGCGCTCCACTCGATGAGCGTAACGCCTTCAGCCAAAGCCTCCCCGATTTCAGAGCTATTTGCGGGCATCTCTTTTCTTGAACGGCGGTAGAGGATGGTAACGGTAGAGGCTCCAAGGCGGAGTGCTGTTCTTGCGGCATCGATGGCGGTGTTGCCGCCGCCGGTTACAACGACCCGATTTCCTGGATGGGGCTGCTCTCCGGTAGTCGTGTTGCGAAGAAAGTTGACACCACTGATTACTCCGGCGTTATCTTCCCCTGGAATGTTCATCGTTGATGCTTTTTGTGCGCCGATCGCCAGAAAAACAGCATCAAATTCAACCTGAAGCACTTCAAGGGTGCAATCTTGACCGAACGTGGTGTTGAAACGGAACTCCAGCCCCATGTTGAGCAGGGGAGCGATGTCACTGTCGATAACGGCTTCGGGAAGGCGGAAGCGCGGGATACCATAACGCATCATGCCTCCGGCTTGAGCCTCAGTGTCAAAAATGGTTACTGCATGGCCCTTGCAGAGCAGGAACCAGGCTGCGGAAAGACCGGCTGGTCCGGAACCGATAATGGCTACCTTTTTTCCTGTTTTCGGGGATATTTCAGGGATGAAGCGATCGGGTTGTGCTCTCTCGCGGTCGGCGGCATAGCGTTTCAGTGCACAGATTGAGACCGGCTTGTCAATACCATGACGTCGGCACTCATCCTCGCAGGGAGCCGGACAGATACGACCGAGAATTCCGGGAAGGGGAATGCTCTGCTTGATGATCTCTATCGCCTTCCTTTCATCATGGCGGGCAATTGCGGCAATAAAGTCCGGAATATTGCAACCGGCAGGGCACGAGAGTTCACAGGGCCCCATGCAGTCTCCACCATGCTCTTCGATGATGCGCTCAAGGTTCTGGCGCCTCATTGCTCCAATCTCAAGGTTGTCGGTTTCGATAACCATTCCCTCTGATACCGGCGTATCACATGCGGGAACAAAGCGGTTTTTTCCCTTGATCTCAACAATGCACATCCAGCATGATCCCGTCTCATGAAGGGAGTTGTGAAAGCAGAGGGTTGGAATGGCGATGCCCGCAGCCGATGCCGCTTCAAGAATCGACGTTCCGGGTGCTGCAGTAACCGCTTGCTGATTGATGGTAAGTGAGAGCTGATTCATCATGGGTATAAACAAAAAACGTTACGGCTCGTTATGTTGTGATGGCTCGTCTTGTGCAAAGTTCTTTTCAAGATAGAGCGCTACTTTTTCAAGATGCCACATTGGCGTCGAGGTCGCACCGCATACGCCTACGGTCGCAACAGTTTTACCGTCACTGTTGCTCAGCCATTCATTTTGCATCTCATCGATATCTTCGATAAAGTAGCTCCGCTGATTTGCTTCCTTGCAAATAGCATAGAGCACCTGGCCGTTTGAACTTTTTTTACCGGCAACAAAGATGACAACGTCATTGGCAAGGGAGAAGTCATGCAGTTTCTGGTTGCGGCTCGATACCTGGCGGCATATGGTGTCTTTGAACACCAGTGAAGGCATTCTGCGCACTCCGGTCATGGCTGCGGTAATGTCGATATCGCGGATTGCCATCCATCCAGCCGCCTCTCTGGAAAGCGCCTGAGCGAAACGTGCTTCAAGATTGGATTTCAGTTCGAAAAACCCTGGCACATCCATGGTGGTCTGGGATATAAGGGCGCTTTTCTTTGCCAGGTCAAGCGTTTGTATCTCGTCGGGATCACTGAGGTCGGCATGTTTGATAATGACCGCCTGGTTATTGCACTGCCCGTTGATGCCGATAACTTCCGGATGGGTATGTTTGCCGTAGATAATGATCTGGTAGCCCAGTTCATGGAGCAACCGTGTCGTGCGCTGCAGCCGGGAGACGACAGGACAGGTTGTGTCGGTAACAGCCAGATTGTTCTCTCTGGCAATCCGGTAGGTTGAGGGAGGCTCACCGTGTGCCCTGATCAGGACGCGGGCATTTTTGAGTTCCCGGAAGTCATTTTCATCAACGGTGACAAGGCCGAGTGCTTCGAGTCGTTTTACCTCGACCTCATTATGGACGACATCTCCGAAAGAGTACATTCCACCCTCTTGCTGGAGCTTTTCTTCGGCGACATAGATGGTTCCCTGCACTCCGATGCAGAAGCCTGATGAAGTTCTGTCGAGGTTTACTTTCACGCTGTGCACATTAGAGAGGTCAATAGGGAAAAGTCAAAAGTAACAACTATGACGATAAAAATGACAAAAGCTATTTTTTTATACCTCTACCAGTTCAACGTCCGGCATTGCTGAGCCCATGAAGAGCTGATAGAGCATACTGAATTTCTGGGGCAGATCGCTGACCAGCAGATGCGGAGTGGATTCTGTCAGGGTGGATGCAAGCAGCCCCGATTCCATCAGGAGCTCTTTGGTTCTGAGGGCAACCGCTTCAGCCGAATCGATGATAGCGATGTCAGGCCCGACGGTCTCTTCAATCACCTTGCGAAGAATCGGATAGTGTGTGCAGCCGAGAACCAGCGTATCGATTCCCTTTTTAGTGATCTCTGAAAGATACTCTGCTGCGACAAGTTTTGTTGCCGGATGGTCGATAAAGCCCTCCTCTGCCAGCGGAACAAAAAGAGGGCAGGCTTGCGAGATGACCTCTATCTCCTCATTGAGCTGGTTGATGGCCAGACCATAGGCATTTGAAGAGACCGTCGCCTGGGTGCCGATAACGCCGATGCGGTTGTTTCTTGTTACCTCGGCAGCCAGTCTCGCGCCAGCCTTCAGAACTCCTGTGACAGGAATGTGACCGCATGATTTTTCAACGACATCAAGGGCCAGTGCAGAGACCGTATTGCAGGCAACAATGATTATTTTCGGTTGATAGCGCATGAGCATGGCCGTATCATCGGCGGCATACTTTCTGACGGTCACCTGCGACTTTGTGCCGTAGGGTACCCGTGCGGTATCACCGAAGTAGAGAATCCGCTCAAAAGGAAGGGCGGCCTGTATCGCCTTGACAACAGTCAGTCCTCCAATACCGGAGTCAAAAATACCAATAGGGCTATTGTTCAATTGACAATTGACAATTGACAACTGACAACTGACAACTGACAGGTTACAAGTATTCGCTGTCTATTATCCATTGTCTATTGTCTCATTACTGAAACTATACATTAAAACGAAAAACAATCACATCGCCATCCTTGACAATATACTCTTTTCCTTCCGAGCGGAGCTTGCCTGCCACCTTGACTTTCTGTTCTGAACCGAGTTCAATAAGGTCGCGATAGCACATCACTTCAGCCCGGATAAACCCTTTTTCAAAATCAGAATGGATTGCTCCTGCGGCTTCCGGAGCGGCGGCTCCCTTGCGGATGGTCCATGCATGAACCTCTTTTTCTCCAGCAGTAAAATACGTCTGCAAGCCGAGCAGGTCGTAGGCCGTCTTGATCAGCCGGTCGAGCCCGGAAAGGTGAAGCCCGAGGCTTTCAAGAAATTCAGGCCTCTCCTCTTCCGGCAGTTCAGCAATCTCAGCCTCTGTTTTGGCGCTGATAATCAGCATTTTTGAGCCGGATGCCGCGGCGATTTGGGCAACCCTTTCGGTATAGCTGTTTCCGTCCGGAAGGTCGGTTTCGGCAACATTGGCCGCAAAGAGAATTGGTTTTGACGTAAGGAGGAAGAATTGTCTGGCAACTGCCAGCTCTTCCGGGCGCTCAATTATTTTGCGGACGGGAATACCTTCGCTGAGGCCGCTGATAATCTTCTCGGCCACGTCAAGTTGCAGCAGCAGATCCTTATCCTTTTTGGCATTTTTTTTGAGCCGTTCAATCCTTTTTTCCATGCTGTCGAGATCGGCGAGCATGAGCTCAGTTTCAATGGTGATGATGTCGTCAGCCGGGTCTATTCTCCCTTCGACGTGAATGATATTGTCGTCATCAAAACAGCGGACAACATGCACAATGGCGTCAACCTCCCTGATATGCGAGAGGAACTGGTTTCCGAGTCCTTCGCCCTTGCTTGCCCCTTTGACCAGCCCGGCGATATCGACAATTTCAAGGGTTGCGGGCACCAGTGTCGGGGTTTTAACCACATCGGCAATCTGCTGCATCCGTTCATCCGGCACAAGGACTGTTCCGACATTGGGTTCGATGGTGCAGAAAGGATAATTTGCCGCTTCAGCCTGTTTGGCCGTGATGGCATTGAAAAGCGTAGACTTTCCGACATTTGGCAATCCGACAATGCCGCAACGAAGTGACATAAAAAAAATATTTGTTGAGTGAGAGGCCAAAAACAATGGTTTTAACATGTAACCAATATGTTTGGAAAAAGCAAATATTTTTTATAAAATAGCAGGCTAAATCAAAATGCCATTGTTCAACAGGAAACAGGAAAAAAACGTATCATTATTGCTCTTGACGGGCCGGCAGCATCCGGAAAAAGTACTACAGCACGGAGAGTAGCCGAGCGCCTTGGTTATACCTATATCGACACCGGTGCCATGTACCGGAGCGTAACCCTCAAGGCCCTCCAGCGGGGCGTCATGGATAGTCTGCGCCATTCCTCCGAAAGTGTTTCCGGTTTGCTCCACGATATTACCATACAATTTGACGGGGACCATGTTTTTCTTGATGGCCGTGATGTTACTGCCGAGATCAGGGAGAACCGGGTAAGCCGTGAGGTCAGTTTTATCAGTTCACTCAAGCCGGTGCGCGACAGGCTCAGGGAGATGCAGCAGGAGCTTGGGCGGCAGGGGTGCGTTGTGATGGATGGGCGGGATATCGGCACAGTCGTCTTCCCCGATGCTGAACTGAAAATTTTTCTTGTGGCCGATGCTCGCGAAAGAGCAAAACGGCGCCATGCAGAACTACTGGCAAAGTCTCATGACGGCATTGAGTTACCGGCTCTTGATACCCTTGAAGAGGAGATAAGGAGTCGGGATCGCGATGATGCTGAGCGGGAGCATGCTCCCTTGAAAAAACATCCTGACGCACACGAAATTGATACAACTGATTTAACTATCGATCGTCAGGTCGATATGGTCTGTAACCTTGCGCTGGAAAGAGAAAAGGTGGACGGCTGAATAACTCCGGAATTTATTTGCAGGACAATTGTTTCATTAACCCTAAAACCGCCAGGCCGATATCTCTCGCGGCCGGCTGGCTAACTTACACGAGAGGAAGGAAAAAATTAATGGCAGAAGCATTCTCACAGGAAAAAAAGGTCAAGGAAAGACCAGCAAGAAAAAAACTCAAATTTTTTGCGCACTACGAGCCAGCCGAACTTGCGTTGATGGAGCAGCTTTATTCAAGCACGCTCAATGAAATCACCGAAGATGAAATTATCAAGGGCCGGATCGTCTCGATATCCAACAAGGATGTCACCATCGATGTTGGCTTCAAATCGGAAGGTATTGTTTCGCTGCTTGAATTCAGGGCCGAAGATGAGGTCAAGGTAGGCGATGATGTTGAAGTCTATCTTGAGAACATCGAAGACAAGATGGGACAGCTCATTCTTTCAAAGAAGAAAGCTGACGTTCTGAGAATCTGGGATCGTATCTATGATTCAATCGAAAACGATACCATTATCAATGGCAAGATTATCAATCGTGTCAAGGGTGGTATGACGGTTTCCCTTTCCGGTGTCGAAGCCTTCCTTCCCGGTTCGCAGATTGATGTCAAGCCGGTTCGTGATTTCGACGCTCTTGTCGGTCAGACTATGGACTTCAGGGTTGTCAAAATCAATCCGGTTACACAGAATATTGTTGTTAGCCATAAAGTTATTCTCGAGGAGGCTTATGCCGCCCGCCGTGAAGAGATGCTTGCCAATATCAAGGTGGGCATGGTTCTTGAAGGTACAGTCAAGAACATTACCGACTTCGGTATTTTTGTCGATCTTGGCGGTCTGGATGGTCTGGTACACATTACCGACATCACCTGGGGCAGAATCAACCATCCTTCCGAGGTTGTTGATCTTGACCAGCCGATCAAGGTTGTGGTTGTCGGCTTTGACGAGAACACCAAGCGTGTTTCGCTTGGCATGAAGCAGCTTGAGTCTCACCCGTGGGAAAATATTGAGATCAAGTATCCTGTCAGCTCGAAAGCACAGGGCCGCGTTGTCTCTATTACCGATTACGGCGCTTTTGTCGAAATCGAGAAGGGTATTGAGGGACTTGTCCACATCTCCGAGATGAGCTGGACACAGCACATCAAGCATCCGGGTCAGTTTGTCACTCTTGGCCAGGAGGTCGAATGTGTGATTCTCAATATCGACAAGGATCATACCAAGCTCTCCCTCTCCATGAAACGGGTGAACGAGGATCCATGGATTGCCCTTTCTGAAAAATATATTGAAGGCTCCCTGCACAAGGGCAGTGTCAGCAATATCACTGATTTCGGTGTTTTTGTTGAGCTTGAGCCCGGTGTTGATGGTCTTGTTCATATTTCTGACCTTTCATGGACCAAGAAAATCCGCCATCCAAGTGAGCTGGTCAAAAAGAACCAGGAACTGGAAGTCAAGGTTCTCAAGTTTGACGTCCATGCCCGCCGCATTGCTCTTGGCCACAAACAGATCAACCAGGATCCCTGGGACGAGTTTGAGCAGAAGTATGCCGTAGGTGCAGAGACTCCGGGAGAGATCTCACAGATCATCGAGAAGGGCGTTATTGTTATTCTGCCTGGTGATGTTGACGGTTTTGTGCCGGTATCACACCTGCTTCAGGGTGGGGTAAAAGATATCCATTCATCGTTCAGCATTGGTGATGCACTGCCGCTTCGCGTCATTGAATTTGACAAGGAGAACAAGCGCATCATCCTCTCGGCCCTTGAGTACTTCAAGGACAAGAACAAGGAAGAGATCGAAGCCTACCTGGCTGCTCATCCCAATGAGAAAAAGGAGATTGAGGCAGCTACGGCTGAACTCGAGCCTCCGGTCAAATCCTCCGAGAAAAAAGTCAGCGAAAGAGTGTAGAATAAAGAACTCTTTCTCTGGTTACACGCAGTAATGAAAAAAGCCTTCTCTGTTTCAGGGAAGGCTTTTTTTGTTTCAGCTTGAAGATGAGTTACACGATGATACGTGACAAGTGTTGAGAAAAATGTATAGGTGCCGGGGTTCAATCAGGTGACAGAGCATAAATACGGTATATGGGGTAATTTCAGACTACCAACGACTCAAGTGATGCTTGTCTTGTTGCGCGAGTTGCTGTTACCTCCAGAAATTTATAGGGTGCCGTTCCCGAAGCAAGTAGAACATTGGCATATCCATGATCCTTAATGTAATCGACGGCCCTGTTCAATCGTCCTGGAGTCAACTGCGTGTGTTGTTGGAGTTTGGAACCATCCGTATTCTCAAGGGCGGCAACTGCACTACGTACAACTTTGACATCGTCACGAGGACTATAAGTCAAAAAGTCACTCAAAGCGTGAAAGAGCAGGTATGTGGCTTTGACAAACCCGAAATCAAATGGATGTGTACCCATGTGATCAATTGTTTCAGCAAGTCCCTGTGACTCCAATTCGTCCACGGCATCATTAACCTCTGCAGGTGTGAAGCCAAGAGTCGTAGCGAGATCATTGTTACGAATGTTTTGGAGGAATGGCTTATCAACATCTGTCTCTTTGAGAAGGTAAAGTCCGACAGTTGAGGCAATTCGAGATAACCCGGCAACTGGCTCTATGATATTCTGCAAGTACGCTGGCGTTTCACCAAGTTGCGGTTTATCCGATACTCCAGCCAGAACGTTGAGGATTTCCCGCACACCACCTTCAAAATCATTTCGCATATCTATCCAGTGCAGTGTTCGGAGTGCGGGCGGAATTTCTACCTTTTCCTTGAGGATTGGGATAACCCGAGTCAGATCCTGTATACGGCTAATTGTTGCAAAATTTAGTTCCTCGCGAACCCATTTAGAAAGAGCACTCTCCTTTGAGAGCACAATAGCAAATGCTGAAGCATTGGCAAGCCCTTCTTCAAATATCTTGCTGACTATCGAATCGCCTGGTTGAATTTCCCATTTGTCAAACCATACATCCTGTCCTTGATTCATAAGTTCGCTTGCCAAGCGATCAGCAAAATCACGATCCTTATGGGAATGGCTAATGAACAGCTTCTTACCTAAGATCATAGAGTACCTCCTTTACGCGCTGCAAGTCAACTGACGTACGAACGACAAGGTTCATCGGGCGTAGTCCACCATTCGAATGTTCTTTAATATGTGACGGATTCATTTTTCCAATGGGGGTAGCTTGGTATGCACCTTTTGAGTTTCGAGAATTAATTCGGATAAGAGCGAGAGGCACTTCGGCCTCACCCATCCTCTTGTGAACGTCAATCACAGAGCCAACAGGAAGATCAACGTCTCCATTAAGAATGAATACCCTTCCTTCTGATACGTCCCGATTGCGTTCCAATGATGATACACACAGGCCTTCCAATTGGCCAATGTACAACTGATATCCTTGACTAACCGTAGAGAGGGTAATAAAGAGCATGATAAGAACAATGAAGGTGATTGTCATGATCATTGCTCCGTTTAGAGTAATACCTTGTGATGGTGTGACGTACATTGCGAGGATTGAAGCACATCCGGTAAGCGCTGCCCACCAGTAGCGAAAAAACGGGTTAAACAGGAAGAGGAGGTAGCTACTCTTCGTAGATATTGTTGATTCTTGCTTTAGGTAGGCCATATTTTTCTTTCAGCATAGTTTAAAAAGGGTTTTACGAAAAGCTCCATCATGAACTAACAACCTGATTGTTTCTGACAGATCGACCCGTCAAACATGAAATCAATCCTTATTCTGCTGCCTGAGTAACATGGCTTTTCGGCTTTTTTTGGATAGTTAATTCCTCTTCAAGCCTTTGCTTCCATTTTGTGTAATTGAAGCGTTTCCTTTGAATTAAGGCAATGAACTCCACTACCGCATTGCAAATCTATGTCAGGACGGGTTGTTCCCATCTATCCGTTTCTGGCCTGCTTTGTTCCAAAGTATTTCAGGCATACATAAGGCGACGACCTTTAGGTTCGGGAATTTGGTCACCGAACTCTGTTGCCGTATCTATCCAAAGCTGGATAGCCTCATGTATATTCGCGAGGGCCTCTTCCTGTGATGCGCCATGTGCCATGCAACCCGGAAGTTCCGGGATTTCAGCAATAAAAGCACTATCCTCTTTGCTCCAGTATAATATGATCTCATATTTGTACGTCATTTTCATCCGCCAAATGGTATTTAATGATTATAAATCTGACTTGTCGAACCTGATATGGCTTTGCTTTACTGCCATCCCGCTGTAGATTTAATTTTTCTTCGATGCCTTCCTTTCGGTAAACATGATGGCTGCCACGTATTCGTTCATCAAATCCTGAACAAAGCAACAATGTCCGAAGATCATCAAATGGAATATTTGCATCTGACGTTCCACGAAGAATCTTGTCGATTAATCGGTCATATTTCCCCATACAACTCTTGATGTATCGTTATCCACAAACCGCATGACCTTGATAATAGTGCCTAAGCCCAATACTGAAAAAAGCAGATGGTTGTTTTCTGTATGGTTAAATGCTATCAAATCTTTTTTAAATAAAAAGATAAATGATGGTAAAGCGTACCTGAAGCTGATTAATACCGCCAGTATAAACCGCAAATTTGATTACTCTGTCAATGTAGTTGATTGCATTATTTTTTCAACAATTTCTCTGTCTCAAATAATCATCGGATACCGGAAATCCCTGTGGTATGTCGGACAGGTGCGTGTTTAGTGTGCTGTTTGATAGGTGTCGGTTGAGCTGACGCTTAAAACCGCTTGTTCTAATAACCGTAACTTTTCAAAAGGTTGTTTTTCTTTCGCCAGTCAGGGCGTACCTTGATGAAAAGCTCAAGAAAAACAGGGCGGCCAAGCATCTCTTCAATATCTTTTCGTGCTGTCTGGCCAAGTTTTTTAAGGGCGGCGCCTTTGCTGCCAATCAGAATCTGTTTCTGGGTTTCGCGTTCAACGATAACCGAGCAGCGGATAAGATCCTTTCTGGTTGGATCGTTTTCGTGCTGCTCCTTGAACTCATCAATAACCACTTCGGTAGAGTAGGGCACCTCACGACCGTAAAGCAGAAATATTTTTTCGCGTATGATTTCACTCACAAAAAAACGTTCCGGAGCGGTACTGAGCGTATCTTCGGGATAGAGCGGATAGTTGAGAGGCAGAAACGGCTGGATTGCCTCGATAAGCTGCGGGAGGTTAGTTGCCTTCAATGCCGAAACCGAGAGGACGGCAGCCGGGTTCCAGGTGTTTCTGATAAACTCTTCAGCCTGCTGTTGACGCTCTCTGGTCACAAGATCGCATTTGTTGAGCACGGCAATAAAGGGTTTTCCCGCAGGTTTCAGCCACTCATTGAAAAGCTCTTCGGCGAATGGCCGGTCAAAAAAATCTTTTTTGCCTGAAAAGGGGAGGAGCGCAAGGACGACATCTGCGTCCTTGAGGGTATCGCGAATGACTCCAAGCATTGATTCATGAAGTTTCTGCTGCGGCTTCATGATTCCGGGCGTATCGAGAAAGATAATCTGGCACTTGTCGTTGTGGTAGATGCCGGTAATTTTTTTTCTCGTAGTTTGCGGCTTATGTGTTACAATAGAGAGCTTGTAGTCGAGCAGTTCGTTCAGCAGGGTTGACTTGCCTGCATTGGGCGGTCCGATAATTATCGCGAAACCGCAGGAAAAAGGAGAGGATGCCATGGAACTTTTTTTGTGAAAGGTTCAGTCTGTTGAAACAACACTGACTATACTAAATTAAGCTCTCTCATGAAATAAAAAAGGGGTAACTCAATACTCGAATGGAAAAACAATCCAGTCACGACCCGTGGCTTCTGGTTCCGATGGCAGGACTTCTTGTTTTTGGACTGATGGCCATCTACAGCGCAACCAATGGTACCGGTGACCCTTCGCTCTTTTATCGCCAGTTGGCATGGGCTGTTTTTAGTCTTGCTACGTTAGTGTTTGTATACTTTAGTGATGTTCGTTTTATCAAAGATAACGCCTATATTTTTTACGCGATCGGAATTTTTCTCCTTGTGGCCGTGCTGATATTTGGTAAAAAAATAGCAGGGCAGACCAGTTGGATGAAAATTGGATCGTTCAGTTTTCAGCCGTCCGAAATAGCCAAGATGGCCACCATTCTTGCACTTGCCCGATTTCTTTCTGATGACGAAACCGATATCCGTTCAATAAAACATCTGCTGGTTGCACTGGCAATTTCATTTACTCCCGTTCTGCTCATCATGCTGCAACCGGACATGGGGACCATGCTCACCTTTCTGCCCTTGATTGCCACCATGCTTCTTCTGGCAGGTTTTGATATCTATATTCTTATGCTGCTTGTTTTTCCGCTTTTTCTCATCATCTCCGGTTTTTTCAGTATTTATTTTATTATTGCTCTTGCACTGATTTTGATGACCGTGCTTATTGTCCAGCATAAGAAATTCAAATTTCATCAACTCGTTGTTATCGGCTCAGCTCTTGCCACCAGCCTTTTTACCCATCGTTTTGCAAGTGAGCTTCTCAAGCCTCATCAGATAAAAAGGATCCAGACGTTTATTGATCCCATGTCGGACCCCAGGGGAGCTGGATATAATGTTCTCCAGGCTAAAATAGCAATAAGTTCGGGTGGTTTTTTTGGGAAAGGTTTTCTTGAAGGCACACAAACTCAATTGCGTTTTATTCCTGCCCAGTGGACTGATTTTATTTTTTGTGTTATTGCCGAAGAACTTGGTTTTCTTGGGGCATCACTTTTGATTGCGCTCTATCTTACATTGATTCTCAGAATAATCTGGGCAATTTATTCGATAAACAACAAGTTTGTCGAGCTGACACTTTCAGGATATGTTTCCCTGCTTTTTATACATGTTTTTATCAATATCGGTATGACACTTGGCATTATTCCCGTTATTGGTGTTCCTCTGCCGTTTGTCTCTTATGGAGGTTCTTCCCTGATCGGTAACATGATTATGGTTGGATTGGCGATGAATTTTTATCGGAACAGGAGAAGTCTTGGCTATTCAGGGAGATTGGAGTGACGACTTTTCTTTTTGCCAATGACGGGAAACAACAGAAATATGAACAACCATATAAAAAAAAGAGTTGCTGCTGTGACTCTTGGATGTAAACTGAACTATTCGGAAACGTCTGCTATTCTTGACGATTTATGCAAACAAGGATGGCGACTGTCGTCGATAGAGGAGGGAGCGGATCTTATTCTGATTCATACCTGTGCCGTGACAAAACAGGCTGAACAGAAATGTCGTCAGAAAATTAGGGGGATATTAAGAAAAAATCCTGCCAGCCGGATAGCTGTTATTGGCTGCTATTCCCAGTATAATCCAGATGCCCTTTCTGAAATAAATGGTATAGATGCTATACTCGGCAGCAACGATAAATTTGACATACAATCGTATAACGATATCACTTCCGGAATAATACCACTCCCTCTTGTCAAGGTTTCTCCGGCATGTACGTTTAAGGAAGTCTATTCAGGATATTCACTTAATGCAGCAGAGAGCGCGGAAAGAACCCGTGCATTTTTGAAAATCCAGGATGGCTGTGATTACGGATGTTCATACTGTGCGATTCCTCTCTTCAGAGGCCGGTCGCGCTCAATACCTGCCGACCGTATTGTCGAGCGGGCTCACCTGCTTGCATCATCGGGTTACCGGGAAATTGTGCTTACCGGTGTCAATACAGGCGATTATCGTTCCGCTGGACTCAAGCTGTGCGATCTATTACGCAAGCTTGAAGAGGTCAGTGTCAGTCGTATCCGTATCAGTTCCATTGAGCCGGATATTGTTGATAATGAGCTCATATCGCTGGTTGCCGGATCAAAAAAAATTGTACCCCATTTTCATATTCCTCTTCAAAGTGGTTCTGACACGATCCTTCGGGCCATGCGTCGCCGTTATGATACCGCCATGTATCTCGACAGGGTATGGCAGTCGGTTCAGCGCATTGCAGATTGTGCCATCGGTGCTGATGTGATTGTTGGTTACCCTGGTGAAACAGAGGAGGATTTTCTTCAGATGTACCATTTTATTGAGAAACTTCCCCTCGCCTCTCTTCATGTGTTCAGTTGTTCAGTTCGGCCAGGCACCTCCCTTGCTGCTCAGATTGCAAATCTTGAGCGCAAGCCTGTTGACCCAGCGGAGATCGCACGGCGCTACAGGGAGCTGACCGGTCTTGGACGGAGGCTTGAAGCTCATTTTAAGGAACGTTTTACAGGAAAAGAGTGCATGGTGCTTTTTGAGCGATCAAAGCCTGCAGAAGCGAGTATTCTGCAATGCAGCGGCTATACGCGCAACTATCTCAGAGTTGTGGTTGAGTGCATCGATGTCCAGCAGCAACAACTCTTCGCTGGCAATGAATTGCCGGTTTTGATAGACTCTCTGGACAAGGATTTGAATTTAAAAGGGAGAGTGCTATCTTAGATTTTAAGTCTGATCTTATCTCTCTTATCAACGAAATCATTGTAATCCATGCCTATTAAATCCCGTATCCGTTCGATTCCCGATTATCCGAAAAAAGGGATTCTTTTTCGTGATATTACCACACTCCTCAAGGATCCGGTAGGTTTCAGGCTGGTTATTGACAGTCTGACGCAGCACTACCTGCAGGCAGGCATGGATTTTGATGTTATTGTCGGTATTGAGGCAAGAGGATTTATTATCGGCGGCGCCCTCTCCTATGCTCTTGGCAAAGGGTTTGTGCCTGTCAGAAAGCCAGGAAAACTGCCTGCAGAGGTTGTTTCGCAAGAATACCAGCTTGAGTATGGCAGCGACAAGATCGAAATCCATGTTGATGCACTTGTTGCGGGTCAAAAGGTTCTTCTTGTCGATGATCTTCTTGCCACCGGAGGTACGGCTCTTGCGGCAGCAGCCCTGGTTGAAAAAGTCGGCGGGATTGTTGCCGAGATGGCTTTCATTGTGAACCTGCCCGATATCGGAGGTGAGAGAAAACTTCTCGAAAAGGGATACAACGTCTACTCACTTACCGACTTTGAAGGTGAGTGACCTGCAGATCCTCAATGATTTAACGTCCCGGTATTGGCACCACACCACTGAAACGGCAGCTTCGGCTGCCGCTCATTTTTTGCAGTAACCCTCTCCTCTGCCACCATGCTCTGAATCTATTCGCTTTCGCTTTTCAGGCTTTCACTCACCGCGTGCTTGAACTCCTTCGAAATTTTAAATGTTGGTACGTTTTTCGGCTCGACGGTCACCTTTTCACCTGTTCTCGGGTTTCTTGCCTGGCGAAAATTTTTATGGCGGATATTGAACGAACCGAATCCTCTGATCTCAATCCGCTTTCCGGTTTTCAGCGAATCAATAATGCTCTCAAAGAGGCAGTCAACTACAGACTCCGTTTCATTCTTTGTCAGGCCTGTTCTGTGGGCGATAACATTGACAAGGTCAGCTTTTGTGGTCGTTTTTCCCATGGTAAAAAATGGCTTAGGTTGTTATGAAGTATATACTTATTTGAACCAAAGATGAAACGCAACAATTCCCATAAAAACAGCAAAAGCTTTACGGAGTATCTCACCCGAAAGGTGTGTGGCAATTTTTGCACCAAAATAGGCACCTCCAAAGAGTCCTGCAGCAATGACAAGACCTATCAAGATGTTCTCCCCGGAAATTTTTCCTGCGCGATAATACTCCATCACACCAAGAAGGCCGACCGGAAGAAGCAGTGCCATCAGTGATGTTGCAATGGCACTCTGCTGTGTCATGCCGAAAAGCAGTGCCAGAGCAGGAACAATAATGATGCCGCCTCCGACACCGAACAGACCTGAAAGAAGGCCGGCAGCAACACCGACAGCAAGTAATCCAATAAGTTGCATGGGATTCATCCTGTTGCCCTGATTATGGTGTGGCAGGGCCTGGAGTCGCCGGGCCATTTTCTGTAATCTCCTTTATCTCCATTGCGTTGAGTGACTCCTTTTCGATAAGTATTCCGGCAAGTCGGTGCAGAACTGCGCTTTTTTCGATGAGAATATTTTTTGCGTTTTCCATGCATGCCATAATGATATTGCGAACCTCAACGTCAATCTGAAGGGCGGTCTCCTCACTGTACTCGCGAATATGGGAGTAATCCTTTCCAAGAAAAACCTCCTTGTGGCTGTCGCCATAGTTGATCGGGCCGAGTGTTTCACTCATACCCCATTGTCGCACCATTCGTCGTGCCAGATCAGTAGCCTTTTCAATGTCGTTTGCCGCGCCAGTACTGCTCTCACTGAAAACAAGTTCTTCGGCAACCCGACCTCCCAGTGCGTATGTAATCATGGCAAGCAGATACTCTCTGTTATGGGTATAGCGATCCTCAAGCGGCAGGTAGGCGGTAAGTCCGAGACTTCGACCCCTTGGAATAATGGTCACCTTGTGGATCGGATCTGATCCCTTTGTATAGATGGAAACCAGCACATGACCCGCTTCGTGATAGGCAGTCAGCTTTTTCTGCTCATCAGAAATAAACATGCTTTTTCTTTCCGGGCCCATCAATATCTTGTCGCGTGCCTGCTCAAAATTGTTTGCTGTAATAAGCTCCTGCTCATTGCGAGCAGCAAGAAGTGCCGCTTCATTGACGAGATTGGCCAAGTCAGCACCGGAAAATCCCGGTGAGCTTTTGGCGAGAACATTGATATCGACACTCCCGTCAAGTGGGGTATTTCTCGTATGGATTTTCAGAATAGCCTCACGTCCGCGGATATCGGGTTTGTCGATAGTGATCTGGCGGTCAAAGCGTCC
Source organism: uncultured Chlorobiaceae bacterium (assembly GCA_903882665.1). GTDB lineage: Bacteria > Bacteroidota > Chlorobiia > Chlorobiales > Chlorobiaceae > Chlorobium. The sequence goes on from CAIRXW010000008.1 coordinate 113,873, forward strand.
TGGTCGCAGCAGCGCAGTATCAAGCACATCAGGGCGGTTTGTTGCTGCAATCAGGATCACATTCTCGTTTGTCGTAAAACCATCCATTTCAACAAGCAATTGGTTCAGTGTCTGCTCCCTTTCATCATGACCACCACCAAGTCCTGCACCCCGGCTTCGTCCGACCGCATCAATTTCATCAATAAAGACAATGCAGGGCGAATTCTTTTTGGCCTGTTCAAAGAGATCCCGAACCCTTGCAGCACCGACACCGACAAACATTTCAACGAAATCCGCACCTGAAATAGAGAAAAAGGGTACCTTGGCTTCTCCCGCAATGGCTTTGGCAAGCAGGGTTTTACCCGTACCGGGGGGGCCGAGAAGCAGCACTCCTTTTGGAATTTTTCCGCCAATTTTCTGGAATTTCTCAGGATTTGTGAGAAACTCTACCGTTTCCTGCAACTCCTCAACCGCCTCGTCAACACCAGCAACATCCTTGAAGGTTATTTTAACCTCAAATTCGCTAACCATCTTTGCGCGACTTTTTCCGAAGCTGAAAATATTTTTTGACTGGGCTCCGTTTTGGCTTCCCATTCGTCTGAAAAGAAAAAAATAGAGGAGAGCGAAGATAATCCATGGGGCGAAGAGCACAATAACGGTGTTCAGGCCGCTCGAACCCTCCTCAATTTTGATCAGTATACCCTTCTCTGCCAGGATGTCTGCCTGCTCCAGGCTGAACGAGGGAACCCTCACAGCAAATCGATCACCCTGCAGGCTTGTTTTGTTGATCAACTGAAGTGTTGTTGATGCATTAAGTTTTCCGTTCAGGATTGCTGATTTATCTTCGAAAGTTTTCACCGTAACCTCGGTGAGGAGGTTTTTCGAAAGAATGGATTTATAATCGTTATAGGTGATTTCAGGACTGTCGGTTCCGGCAAAAAATCGCTGAAACATAAAGAGCATCAACAGTCCAGCGACCAGAAAAATGAGAAAGCCGGGAAACTTTCCCTGAGCGCTACCACCCCCACCCTGAAACCATCCAGAGTTACGCCCCTCTTCATTCACCGGTTTGAATTTATTTCGGGAAGCATCTTTTCCTGACTTCTTTACGGGATTTTCAGGCATAAAACAGGCAGAGTGATGATATAAAATGTAACTTGCTATCTTCAAAGTAATTAAAATTAAAACGACAATCGAAAACAAAAAGTTTTTTTCCATGTTTCATCGACCGAAAAGTTGTCCCCTTTACGTTACGGGATTCAATACTTTCTGGTTAATCTTATATCTTATGATTGAAAGCAGTGAGTTTTTCTTAAATTCACTGCTCTTGCGAGAGTTGCCTGTCAGAAACAATTAACAGTATGGCGTTCATTATGGTTGGTCAAAGGGTTAGAACCAGGTTTGCACCTTCTCCAACAGGATATTTACATGTAGGCGGTTTGAGAACCGCCCTGTATAACTACCTGTTTGCAAAAAAAATGTGCGGAGACTTCATAATCAGAATTGAGGACACCGATCAAACCCGGAAGGTTGAGGGGGCACAGCAGAATCTTATCAAGGCCCTTGCATGGGCAGGAATTGTGGCTGATGAAAGTCCTGAAAAAGGTGGAAATTTTGGACCTTATGTCCAGTCTGAAAGGCTCGATATCTATGCTGGCTATTGTCAGCAACTGCTTGACGACCAGCATGCCTACTACTGTTTTGCCTCGCATGAGGAGCTTGAGGAAAACCGTCAGCTTCAGATAAAGCAGGGGCTCCAGCCGAAATACAACAGAAAATGGCTTCCTGAAGAGATGGGTGGTTCCATGCCTCCGAGTGCCATAAGAAAAAAACTTGATGAGGGCGCTCCTTATGTCATCCGCATGAAAGTGCCCGATTACGTTTCAGTCTGGTTTGAGGATATTATCAGAGGCCCCGTTGAATTTGATTCAGCGACCATTGATGATCAGGTGTTGATGAAATCCGATGGTTTTCCGACCTATCACTTTGCCAGTGTCATCGACGATCACCTGATGGAGTTTACCCATATCATCCGGGGAGAGGAGTGGCTCTCTTCAATGCCGAAACACCTTCTTCTCTACGAGTTTTTCGGCTGGGAGCCTCCAAAGGTTGCCCATCTGCCGCTTCTGCTTAACGCTGATCGCTCAAAACTCAGCAAACGCCAGGGTGACGTTGCCGTCGAAGATTACATTCGCAAGGGGTACAGCAGTGATGCGATTATCAATTTTGTCGCCATGCTTGGCTGGAATGAAGGAGAGGGGAGTCAGCAGGAAGTCTACAGCATGGAGCAACTGATCGAGAAGTTTTCGCTTGAGCGGGTTGGCAAAGCCGGTGCGGTCTTCAATATCGATAAACTCAACTGGCTCGAAAAACAGTACATCAAGAGTCGTCCAACAGAGAATCTTGTTGCGGTTATAAAGCCGATTCTTCTGGCCGAACTTGAAAGTAAAAAGTCGCTGATGCCTCTGGAGATCATTACCGGTGATGCTTATCTCGAAAACGTCATAGAACTGATGCGCGAGCGCGTTGGGTTTGAGCATGAATTTGTGACCTTCTCCCCTTACTTCTTTTTTGAGCCCGACTCCTACGATGAGGAAGCTGTCAAGAAGCGCTGGATGGCCGACACCAACACCCTTCTTCGTGAGTTTATCGATATTCTTTATGCTCTTGAGGAGTTCACTGCCGAGAATATTGAGGCAAACCTCAAGGAGTTTGTTGCTCCAAAGGCCCTTAAAGCGGCGGTTCTCATTCACCCTTTACGGATAGTTACCTCCGGTGTGAGTTTCGGCCCGAGCCTCTATCACATGCTCGAAGTACTCGGAAAGGAGACGGTGCTGCGTCGCATCCTGAAGGGAATTGAAAATATTGCGGTTCCGGTTTAGCACCGACAACAGGAGCAAGGAGCGCACAGGCGAGTTCTCCTTGCTGTTGTTTTTTCTTTTGAAGTGAAAGAAATATTCCTATATTTTGCCTCTTGATGGACAGATAGCTCAGTTGGTAGAGCAAAGGACTGAAAATCCTTGTGTCGTGGGTTCGATTCCCTCTCTGTCCACACCGATGTAACGGCAGCTTTTCTTTTGCTGCAAGAGTTGCAAATTTTATTCTCCGCCTCTTTTTTTCCTTTTCACTCCACAGCACCTGACTCCTCGTATCTCATGCAAGTCATTCCGTAATGCTCCCCGTGCTTGAACATCACCAACCGACCGCATGAATATTACCACAAAGCTCGATCATGAACTCTGGCACAAGATGCAGGATCCGGGCGCTTATGAGTGGTGGTATTTTGATGCAGAAGACGTAAAAAGCGGCATCTCTTTTGTGCTTATCTGGTTTTCCGGCTTTCCTTTTTCTCCCTATTACAGCAGTCATTATGAGAAGTGGAAAAATCACCGCACTTCCGATGCACCTCTTCCTGCCAACTACTCAGGGTTCAGTTTTCAGTTATATGAAAACGGGCGGGAGATCGTAAACTTTATCAAGGAGGGGCGTCAAGAGCTTTTCCAAAGCAGTTGCACCGCTATAGGTGTCAGTTTTGAAAAAAACTGCTTTACTCACGACGCACTGCGGGACGAGTACACCCTTGATATTGACTTTTCCTTCCCGGCCCGTCAAAAAGAGATAAAGGCAACGCTTCTGTTCAAGGCATGCCGGAGGCTCATCTACGAAAAAAAAGATACGAACAATAACGGAAGGGTACCTCTTCACCAGTGGCTTTTAAGTGTTCCAAAGGCTGATGTTGAAGGCGCGATTGCAATTACGGAACAAGGGAGTGGCTCTGTTCGCACGATTCCAGTCAGAGCTACCGGATACCATGACCATAACCTTGGAGCGGTACCCATGCAGGAGTATATCTCCCGTTGGTACTGGGGCAGGGCTTTTTCCAGGCAACACGATATTATCTATTATGTGGTGTTTTTTAAAAACAACGACTATCAGCCTCTCGCATTGCTGGTTCTTCACGACAACCTGAGTCAAAAAGTTATCATTCACGATGCGGTGTGTTTTCAGGAAAGCAATTTTCGGCGAGGTCTCTTTTCGCCCCATCACAGTCGTGATCTTGATTTGCACTATGAAGATATAACACTGAAGATCCACCACGACAGAGTGCTTGACGCCGGGCCGTTTTATCTTCGCTTTACCTCTGCCATTTCATTGCAGAGAGAGGGGCGGAACCTTGAGGGAATCAGGGGTATATCGGAATTTCTCAATCCCGGTCGCCTGCAATCAAAGTTTATGCGTTTTTTTACCTGCGGACGGATCTGGCGGGATGGAAGATCGTCGATTATGTACAACAGCTATAATAGTTTTAAGCGTTCTTTTGATTGGAATAATCGATGAAAAAATTATAAATTCTCATTCTGTTTGGGCTGGAACGGGTTTTATACGCAGAAGTTGCTGTACTGCAGCGTCACTCACTGAGCGGATCTGTGACACTGGCTCCTGTTTAACCCATGGGTGGTAGATGCCTTTTGATATTATAAATAATAGATTTAAAAAGGAGACAGGTTGTAATGGCACAACAAGGTAATTTCAAGAGCCCGTCAAGAATGGGTGGACTTGGAGATGGTGCTTCACCCTCATCGGCTGGTGCAGTTTCCGCTGGCAAGCCTCGTGTTCCGGGGTTGAAAGAGGTTGATTTTGAACGTCGCAGTTTTCTTGGAAAAATTGTGGGTGGAATCGGCGCAGCAGTCGCCATATCGACTCTTTATCCCGTGATCCGCTACATTGTTCCTCCCGTCAAAAAGTTTTCAAACCTCAATGAGCTTGTTGTCGGAAAAGCTTCTGAAGTCCCTGAAAACAGCGGAAAAATTTTCCAGTTCAACAAAGACAAGGTGATCGTCATCAACGATAACGGCAAGCTTACGGCATGCAGCGCAGTCTGTACCCACCTTGGCTGCCTTGTGCATTGGGACAATGCACTGAACCTTATAGCATGCCCCTGTCATGGAGCAAAATACAAACAGACGGGAGAGATCATCTCCGGCCCTCAGCCTTTACCCCTGCCAGCGTTTAAAGCAAGGGTTGAAGGGGAAAATCTCATTATTGCGAAAGCTTAACCTTTAATTCTTGAAAACCAAGGGAGTCAGGAAAGATGGCTGAAAACAATCAGAACGCTATGGCAGGAAGTGCTCCGGCCAAGCAAAACCCCGTTGCGACCAATGGCGGTGTCTATAAACCACCGGTAGAGCGTGCAGACTCTAATCCGTACGGGGATTCCCGCGTCAGTCAAGTTGGCGCATGGTTCCAGGAGCGCTTTGCTGTCGTCATACCGGTAATCGATTACCTGAAAAAGAAAGAAGTTCCCCAGCACCGTCATTCAGTGTGGTATTATTTTGGCGGTCTTACCCTCTTTTTCTTTGTCGTTCAGGTGTTAACCGGGTTACTTCTCCTGCAGTATTACAAGCCGACGGAAGCTGAGGCCTTTGGTTCATTTGTCTTTATTCAGCAACAGGTACCCTATGGCTGGCTTATCCGTCAGATTCATGCCTGGTCAGCCAACGCGATGATTCTGATGGCCTTCATCCACATGTTCAGCACCTTCTTCATGAAGGCTTACCGGAAACCACGGGAACTTATGTGGGTAAGCGGTTTTGTGCTCTTTGTGCTTAGCCTCGCTTTCGGTTTTACCGGCTATCTCCTTCCATGGAATGAGCTCGCCTTTTTTGCCACCCAGGTTGGCACTGAAGTACCAAAAGTTGCTCCTGGCGGCGCTTTTTTTGTCAACATTCTTCGCGGTGGAGAAGAGGTTTCCGGAGAAACGCTGACAAGAATGTTCTCGATGCATGTTGTTCTGCTTCCAGGTATTCTTTTGATCATCCTTGCAGTTCACTTGCTTCTGGTTCAGATTTTGGGTACCTCTGCACCAATCGGTTATAAGGAGACTGGACGTATCAAGGGATATGAAAAGTTTTTCCCAACCTTTCTTGCCAAGGATGCGGTTGGCTGGTTGATCGGTTTTGCAATTATTGTTGTTCTGTCCATAATATCTCCGTGGGAGATAGGGGTTCAGGCCAATCCGCTTGCTCCTGCACCTCTTGGCATCAAGCCGGAGTGGTATTTTTGGGGCCAGTTCCTGCTGCTGAAAGATTTCAGCTTCGCGGGTGGTGAACTGCTTGCCATTGCACTGTTTACAACGGCCGCTATTCTCTGGGTTTGTGTGCCCTTTCTTGACGGTCGTGCATCAAGAGAAGAGAAAAGTCCGTTTTTTACCCTTTTTGGCCTCTTTCTCTTTATTGCTTTTATCGTCTATACGTTTAGAGTTTTTATTCTCTATTATTGAGTTTGAGTGATACTTTCAGCCACGACAAAAGCCCGGTTCAGCCGGGCTTTTGTCGTGGCACACAGCCATAAGTTTCTCATTCTTTTTTGAGATTCTTCCCCTAATCCCTTACGCTCTGTCCCGTAGCAACTCTCCCATCTCATAGCCGGAAAGGAAAGCCTTCACGTCGAGCTGTTCAGATGCCTCAACCCATTCGGCGATTGATGCTTCCAGCTCAGCCTCGCTTTCCGGTTTCAGGAACAACTCCTGCAGGGTAAGCCAAGCCACAAGGACGCTGAAACGGTGCTCACGGAACCAGTATTTCTGGTGCCGCTGCTCCAACAGCAACATGCGGCCAAGATGCAGTTGGTTGAGCGTAGAGAGTGCATTTACAAGCGTGAGCAGGCGTACATCCAACGTTTCATCCAGTGCGAGCGCAGGTTTTGGTGTCATCATACAGACAAGCAGGTCGGGCAGGTATTCGCCTGGAATGCCGATCATGCCCGATGCAGGATAGATTGCTTTGAGCGCATCGCTCATCAGCCAGTCGTCAATAAGGTTTGAGTGGAGCTCTCCGGATGACATCATCATTTGCTGCAGGGCGTCGAGCACAATCCACTGCCTTGCAATAGTCTTATACTCCACACCCTCTATGCTGCCCAGACCGAGAGCGGTCTGGAGCTTTCGGGAATTCGGCTCTTTTTTCACAAGAGCGGGAAAACGGAGCGCCTGGCGAAAAAGCTCAGCCGCTTGCGAAGCAAGGTTAAGGTGCACAGCAAGCGGTTTTTCCATAAGTTCACTGAACTGCAGGGCAACTGTACCGAGCAAAGAGGCGATTGTCGTTTCAAACGTCCGGATATCCTCCTCTTCCTGTGGCTCGTTTTCTAAAGGGAGAAGCGGATCAGGAGTGAGAGCGGCAGTTATAATTCTGTGCAGCGGAGAGAGGCTCATGGTAAGAGCAGCTCGCTCAATTGACAAGGTTCCGCGTCCGTTGAGTTCTGCTGCAAGCCGGTCGTAAGGCTTCAGCCTGGAGGGAATAACCTCCCTGAAGTCCAAAAAGACGTTGTATTTGTAGCCGTCGAGAGCAACAAGGAGGCCATTGTCGGCAATTTCCCGGCAGGAACGGATAAACTCCATACCACTTGCATGATCCCTGAAAATAACAAAGCTGTTCTCATCACGGCTGATGTTGAGTCCTTCAGAGAGTAAGCTCTGGCGGATTTCACCGTTCTGGCGGTAGCCGACTGATGTCTTGACCCAGCCTGAAGCCTGCTCAAAGCAGTTGTTGAAAACGACAAGGGCTCTCTCCTGGCCGAGCCGGTTGGAATAGGCAAAAATATTTTCGTTCACAGCCCCTTCCGGCGTGTAGAGATCATAGAGAAAAAAGTTGCGAACCTCAGCAAAGAGCGGACGCTTTTTCATGATGGGAAAGATCTCATGGTAGTGGCGCCAGACGAGATGCTCGTCCGGTTGCTCATCATAATAGGCTTTGGCATACTCCATGCCATACTTCTCGGTAAAGCCCTCTACCTGTCCGTGGCCGAACATCGGCAGGCCGGGCATGGTGAGCATCGTCATGCAGACACCAAAATATTTATCACCCCGTCCAAACTGCGCAATAGCGGTATCTTCATCGGGATTATTCATGAAGTTGACATAGCGCTTGAGAATTTCCGGGTCAAATTCAAGCGTGTTCTTGATCAGGTGGCGATAATCGGCATTATCCTCCTTTTTAAGCATGTGCATGAATGCGCTGTTATAGACCCGGTGCATGCCAAGTGTGCGGACAAAATAGCCTTCGAGCATCCAGAACGCTTCAGCAAGCAGCAGGGTATCGGGGACTTCAAGCTGAATACGGTCAACTACCTCGCGCCAGAACTCTTCGGGTATGGCGGCATCAAATTCCGCCATGCTCATGGCATAAGCTGATCGGGAGGGTATGGCGGCGCTGTGGCCATGAAGCGGAAACCAGAGGCGCTGAATGTGCCGTTTAGCCAGCACCATGGCTGCGTCGAAACGGATAATGGGGAACATTCTTGCAACATGCAGAATTTGCTGAATAACTCCCTCGCGGACCTCTGCACTGAGAAAGTTCAACTGCGCAGTATCGTTCCACGGCATGATAGTGCCGTCATTGCCATGGTAGATGTATCGTGTATCGCCAGTCAGGTAATCAACCCGCTTGAAGGTAACCGCTGCGTCGGAACGGTTCCAGTAACCATCTTCAAGATAGATGCCGTAGCGGGAGTCACTGCTGAGGTTCGGCCCGTTATAGGAGTAGTTATAATAGGGTGCGTTACCTGATGAGAGGAACCAGTCAGGATTGTTTCTTACCAGCTCGGAATCCATTGCCGTGTGGTTGGGCACCATGTCACTGGCAAGACGGATGCCTCGCTGCCGGGCCCTCTGCAGAAGGTTCTCATACCCGTCATGACCACCGATGTCGCCAGAAATCTCATATTTTTCAAGAGCATAAGCCGAAGCCTTTGCTTCAGGATTGCCCTGGAGCTGCTTGATTTTTTGTGAGGCATAGCTTCGCTGCCAGAGCCCTATAAGCCATAATGCCGTAAAGCCACGTTCGGCGATAAGGTCGAGTTCTGCATCAGGAATATCCTGCAGCCGGGTAATGGGGCGCCGATAACTTTTGCTGAGCTGGTCGAGCCAGACATAAGTGCTTTTGGCCAGCATGACCACTTCAGGCATCCACGATGAATCCATGGAGTAATTCGCCGGAGCATTGGCATCATCCACAGAGTTGTACTGTGGGACATGGGCCTCTTTTTCAAACTCATAGCCATCATTCCGGAGTGCACGCTCACGAGTAATTCGCTCAAAAAAGAGATACTTGTCTTCATCCTCGATAAAATCAATGGCATCTGCCACCAATCCCCATAAAGGCGACTCTTCAAGCAGCCCGCCCCAGTTCAGGCGGATGTAGCGAAGCTGTTCAAGAATTGAGGTTGGGGCATGTTTTATTGGACGGGTGAGCAGTTCAGCAAGGTCGATATTGCCTTCCCCCACTGGCCCCATTGCCTGCATTGAGCTCCGCATGGTCAAAATCAGCTTCCGGTACGCAACCTCCCGGCTCAGTTTCTCGTCGGTCAAAAGATCGGAAAACTGCTCAAGAGCAGGGTTCTGATTATTGAGCCAGACAAGGAACGACTCCTCAAGGAGATCCAGTCTGTTGTTCCGCTGCTTCAGCCAATCCGTTGCTGTTTCTGCTCCGGTATAAATTTTTTGTGTCGGAAATGTTGTAATAAACCGGGCCAGATACTCTTCCGATTGCTCCACTGAAAGCTCCCTGGCCAGCGTTCCATAGACCCGGTCAAGAAAGTCCGGTTGCCGTAATGCTATGGCTTTCGTTATGAGAGAGTGAAAGAGCGCATGCAGCAGTTTCATGCCGTGGAACTGCGCTGGCAGTACCGGTTTTGCGTCGGCACCCTTCTGCTTTTTCAGAAAATCGTTGATGATCGCACTCTGCCGCTCTGTCGTTTTGGCACATTCCTGAACAGAGGATGGTAAAGAGAGGAAATCAGGGTCGGTCAATCCGAAAAGCTCTCGGGCATTTCTGTTGACATAAAAGTGCTCTTTGTGTTGCACTGCCGGAAGTTTTTGCTTGATTGTCATAGTAGGAAGGCAATACCGAGGCATTACGCTGGTTGAGATTTTTGTGCCGCCCGGCAGCATTGTCGGGCATGCTTACCTGTTGAAAAAATACCTGACTGTCGCCTGGTAATTTTGCCCGGACAGAGCGGTGAATGCACTGCTATGTGATTTTTTTTTCAATATATCGCTGAAGACAGGCAAACCCCAGTTCCTTTGCGGATCGGAGCGCCTCAAGTCCGATGGCCGAGAGCGCACTTTCACTGCGCGACGCGGAGCGTTCCCCTTGAGCGCAAGTCACCGGCCTGATTGGCGCAGAAGTACTTTTTTTGCCTCTGACGGCCTTGCCAAGCAGCAACCCTGCAGCAAAAAAAACTGTCGTAACCGCAAAAGGGTGTTTTTCGACAATTTTAACCGGCGAAAGCTCAGCTTCAATCTCCTCTTTCAGTTTTCGGGTTCTTGCCTTGATCTGCGCCTCTCTATTCGCAATACTTTTTTGGAGCTCTTCGATACGTGCCTGAATACCGTCTAAAGGTTCATTTGTTGGAGTCATGGAGCGATAAAAGAATTTTCTGAATCAGGTTTTTCAAAAATAGTGGCTTGAATCTGGTGAAAAACAGAAAGCATGAAAAAAAAAGCATGCTCACAAGGAGATAACCGAGAAAAGGATGACCCAGAAGCTCGCCTGCAAACAGCGCTAAAGTGGTGACAAAGTAGCCAGCCCCGACAATAAGGATAACGCCAAGAATGGTCGCAGTGGCGAGAATCGAAATCTTTTCTGCCAGCTCAATTTTGAGCAGTTCAAACTTTGCCTCAACAATGGCAACCACGTCATCGTAAAGAGAGGTGGCCGTCTCATCAACGAGTTCAGGAATGCCGGTACGTTTGCTTCTCGAAGAGGTTGAGCCCTGCTCCTTTTCTGCCTGACGCTTCATCATGTTTTTCAAGTGGTCAATGGCTGGTTATCGTCCTCTTTTCATAAACAGTCCAAACAGGAAGCCAGCGCCCAGTGAAACAAGCATCGAGCGTGCTGGATTTTTTTTGATATATTGCCTTGTTTTTTCGGTGTTCTCCAGGATCCACTCATAGGAGTCACTCTCCCTGAAACAGGCGAAAGTCTCCGTGATGACGTCACCCAGTTCTCTGAGTTGTTCCGAAATGTTCTCTTGATTCTGCTGCTCCTCTGCCTTTTCGGCAGGCTCATGGCTATGCATGGTAACCTTGACTTCCTGTTCCATAAAAGAGTGAAAACCGGTTATGCGTTTTTCCTGCGCGAGCCTGAATTCGAAAGAGTCTGTAAGCAATATATAAAAACAATATGGTCTTTGCATGGTACTCTTATTGCAGAAGCCGTCCTCCCTCTACATTGATAACCTGGCCGGTGATATAGTCACTCTCAAGAAGAAAGATGATGGTTTTGACAATATCCAGCGGATCACCAGGACGGCGGAGCGCTATTTTTTTCATCATCTCCTCCTGCGGCTCCATCTCTTTTTCCGCATTCAGTGTGACTGTTCCCGGAGCCACAGAGTTCACCAGAACCGTCGGAGCAAATTCTTTGGCAAAGATTCGAGTCAAGTGCTGTATGCCTGCTTTCGAGACGGTGTAGGGGGCAAAATTTCGCCAGACCAAGTCGGCAGAAATATCGGTCATGGTAATGATGCGCGAGACGAACGGCTGTTTCTGCATGATTTTTGCAGCCTCTTGCATCGTAAAAAAAGTACCCTTCAGATTGGTATCAACCAGGCTGTCCCACTCCTTTTCACTAACTCCGGGAAGGGGAGTGCAGAAAAAATTCGAAGCGCTGGTGATAAGCAGGTCAAGACGGTCAAACCGTTCACGGAATGCCGCAAACGCGCTCATGAGATCACCGGTTTTCGATACGTCACACCGAACCATCTGCGATTCAGGGCTTACCCAGCGGATTTTTTCAAGGGTTTCGGCCGCCCTCCCTTCCGACGCGTGCCAGGTAAAAAAGAGAGTATACCCCTGACCCGCCACAGCAAGCGCAATTTCACTGCCAAGCACGCCCGACGCGCCAGTCATAAAACATACTTTTTTGCCTGAAGGTGTCATCTTCTGTGCAGTTTAATTTTCTGTTTATTCTAAAGTTAAACATGAAGAGAGGCTAAAAAGTTGATTGGAATCATTGATTGCCAGGTCAAAATGTCATCAACTCTTTTTATCCTTTTGGATGCTATTTCCTGCCGGAGAGAGGGATTTGTTTGATCCGTTCACGCGAGTTTTCTGAACGAGGAAGCCTTGATTGCAGCAAAAAGGGTCGAGCCCACGGAAATCATCAGCTCCTCTGCGGCTGAACGGACAATTTCAGCGACAAGTTTTTCACCCTCGACTGAAAGCACTATGCCGACTCTGCCCTCAGACTCAAACATCTCAGCAACAGTGCATTCAAAAAGATTTCTTGCACTGATTGCTTCAGGATGCTTTTTGAAAAGGATGATCTCGCGTGAAGAGAGTTCAAACAGTGCCTCTCCCACCTCCTTTCCGTCTGAAACAAGCAAGGTGTTTTTGCCCCACTGGTAAGCAAACAAGCCATGCTGCTTCACCGGAGCGGCAAGAGAAAGCAGATTGAGATAGCCCTTGGGACTCTGTGCCATTCTTTTTCTGGCAAGCTGATCAGGCGTTGTTTCATCAATGCAGCGTCCATTTTCTATTTCAAGGATATGGTCGGTCATCAGTTGCATCTCCGTCATTGAATGCGAGATAAAGAGATAGGGAATTCTGAACTCCTCGCTGACACTTCTCAGATAGGGAATGATCTGGAACCGCAGGGCATCATCAAGAGCGGAAAGAGGCTCATCCATAAGCAGGAGGCGCGGGTTTGCAAGGATGGCCCTGCCGAGAGCGACTCGTTGTTTTTCACCGCCAGAAAGATTTTCAACACCGCGTTGTAAAAGTGGTTGCAGTTTAAGCAGATTGATGAGTGTATCAGGCCTGATACGGCGGTTTTCAGTGCGGCACCGCCTGTAGCCGTAAAGCAGATTGGCTTTGACGGAGAGGTGTGGAAAAAGCATTGCCTGCTGAAAAACAATGGCAATGCGTCGGCGTTCAGGGGAGCGATTCACTCCCTTTGCGGAACTGAAAAGGCACTCATTATTCAGATAGATCTCGCCCCTGTCTGGCTGAAGAAGTCCTGAAATGAGATGCATGAGTGTCGACTTGCCGCTTCCGGACGGGCCGAAAATCCCGATCCGTTCGCCTGAAACCTCCGCATTCACCTGCAGGAGGAAGCTGCCCTGTTTTTTTTCAGCATCAATTCGGAGGTTCACAATGCGCTCCTCCGATCAAGTTTTTTGCCGAGCAGTTCATGAACGACAAGCACAACTACTGAAATCAGAACGGAGACCAGGCAAAGCGAGAGTGCCATGGTTACACTTGAGGGTGAACTGGCATAATCGTAGATGGCCAGCGGAATGGTTTGCGTGATACCAGGAATATTGCCGGCAACAATGATGGTTGCGCCAAATTCACCAAGGCTCCGGGCAAACATCAGCGACGAACCGGCCATTATTCCCCGCATGGAGAGCGGAAGAATAATGGTTGCAAGGGTATCGTACCATGCTGCACCAAGACTTCGGGATGCCTCGATAAGCTGCTGGTCGATCGACTCCATACCAAGCCGGATTGAGCGTACCAGCAGGGGAAACCCGACGGTTGCCGATGCAATCACGGCGGCTTTCCAGGTGAAAATGATCGGGATCCCCGATGCATCGAGCACTTTTCCGATCCAACCGTTTTTGCCAAGCAGCAGCAAAAGAAAAAAACCGATCACCACAGGGGGTAATGTGAGCGGGAGGTTGACAAGCACCTCGAGCGCCACTTTGCCTCTGAATTTCTTGAAGACGATCAGCCATGCAAGGGCAAAGCCGAAAGGCAGCGCAAGAGCCGTTGCTGTAAGCGCCACTTTCAGCGAGAGCCAGATGGCGACAATATCTTCAGGTGTCAGCGTCATAAAGTCTTAATGGTATTGCTGTTTTTCCTGGTCATTCTTATTTGAGGATAAAGCCGTATTTCTGGAGAACCGATTTTGCCTCAGCACCCTGCAGGAAGAGATAGAAGGCCTTTGCCTCCTCGTTTTGTGCGGCTTTTACCGTCAATGCCATCGGGTAGGTTACTCTTGGGTAGAGTATTTGCGGTACCACGAAGAGCAGTTTTGCTTTTTGCGCCAGCAATGCATCGGTGCGGTAGATAAATCCGCCATCAACTTCGCCAAGTTCAGCATACATGAGGCACTCCCTGACATCCTTGGCCATCACAAGCTTTCCGGCAAGCTGTTTGTCAATTCCGGCATTGGTCATGGCGGTCATGGCATACTCACCTGCGGGGACGCTCTTCGGGCTGCCAATGGCAATCTTGTCGAGTTTCAGCAGGTCTTTCATCGAGGCAACCTTTTTTGTGGTTGTTCCGGCAAAAACCAATGAGTTGTATGCAAGCATCTTTGCGTTGGCACCGTCCACAAGATTTTTCTCTTTCAGATAATCCATCCACTGATTGTTTGCGGCAATAAAGAGGTCAACCGGTGCACCGTTTTCAATTTGACCGGCAAGCGTGCCCGAGGGACCGAAATTTTTAATAAAAACCGTTGCAGGATGTTTTGCATTGTAACTCGTACTCAGCTCATTGATAACCTCTTTCAGGCTTGCGGCAACAGAGAGGTTAAGCTCCCCGGCCATTGCAGGAGCCGCAATGATGAGGAGTACAAAACTGAGGAGAGCGATGCGCTTCATTGATCGTATCATGATTGTGGATGATTTATGATTGTAAGGAGGTGATTGAAACTGCGATATCCGAAGGCTTGCCGAAATAGACTGACGAAAGGACAAGCATGTCAACACCGGTTTCAGCATAAGCCGAGGCATTTTCGCCATTGATGCCTCCTGCGGCTGAAATTTTGACTCCAGGCGCTACGTTGTGCAGTTGCTCAACCAGCCGTGAAAGCGCTTCAGGCTGGAGCTTGTCAAGCTGAACAACATCAACACCCGCAGCAGCAATGGCAAGCGCCTCTTCCGCGCTATCGGCCTCCACAATAATTTTTTGTTCAGTCGCTTTCGACTTCAGTTCAGCAACAGTTTGAAGAAAATGCTCAAGCCCGCCACAGAATGCGGTATGCTGCCTGAACACAAGCACCGATTCCGACAGGCCGAGCCGGTGGGGGAGCGCACCGCCAGCCATGATGGCCTTGATTGCAATTTTTTTTGTTCCCGGAAACGACTTGCGGGTTGTGACAATCGTAATGGATGCGTTAATCTCTTTGACCCGGTTAACGATCTTCCGCGTCCGTGTGGTAATTCCTGAGGCGTACTCAAGCAAATTCAGGGCCACTTTCCATCCGGCGTGAAGGCTTCCTGCAGCTCCGGTGGCCGAGAGGATGGTAACGCCCGCCTCAACCGTTGTGCCGCTGGGCAGTAAAAAGCCAACGGACGCACCGCATCGTTCAAGAACCCGCGCAGCCTCCTCTGTGCAGCAGAGTGTTGTCGTTTCACGGCTTGTAAAGGTGATCACCCCATGCAGAGCGCCGATGCCGAGCAGTAAGGTCGTCAGATCACCGTAAGGCATATCCTCTTCGATAAACCGTTCGATATCGCTGTCAGGCAGTTGATAAAGCATGAGTGCGTTGTTTGATCGTTATAACATTGTGTCTATCCCGCTGCTTAAAAAAAAGCGCGTACCAGTAAAAAAATCTGAATTCGGCCTTTTCCATCAGGGAGTTACCTCTGTTCCTTGCAGCTCATCCTCTTCTGGTTAATCTGCTTTATTTTTTAGTAATCCGTTAATTATAATAAAAAATTAAGGAATATAAATCAATAAAACTTAATTTTTTAATTTATAAGCGATTGTTCTGACGCTTTTTGTTACATCCATGTCGTTTCGCAGTTGGGCCATGCGCCATACGTTCTTCTGCTGGTATCTTGGTTCGTTATCCAAAAGCGAATATAGCGATTAATCTCTTTTCTGGAAATCCGGTGACAGGGAGGTAAAAAAACAGAGGACAGGTTTCTGGAGGTGGTCGGAATAGCAGGCTGTTGAACCGGATGCAGAGGATCGGTTGTGAACGCTCGTTGCGTGCTGACGGCAGCGATTGATGATTCGTTTTATTTTTATTGCGTTCTTATTTTTATTAATCGTATATTTGCGATGAACTATAAGAAAGCAAGGTCTGTTATGAAGAGAACGTTATCGGCCGTTGAGTACAGCAGGGATGAGGAGTGTATGGCGTCGATTGCCAAGGCGATCAGCCATCCGGTCAGAATAAGGATTTTGAAGCTGCTTGCCAGCCAGCAGTGTTGCTTCACGGGGGAGTTGACGGAGATTATTCCCATGGCGCAGTCCACAATTTCGCAGCACCTCAAGGCTCTGCTTGATTCTGGCCTGATTCAGGGAAAAATCAATCCTCCAAAAGTTCGTTACTGCATTCATCGTGAAAACTGGCTGAAAGCCTATTCCATGTTTGGTGGTTTTTTTAACGCAGATCTGGCCTGCAGGTGCGATTGCCGCTGAAAACGGTTTATTTACTTCGAAAGGAGGGTCTCTTGATAGCGCAGGGCGCAAACTCTCAAAAAAAGATTTTTTTTTAAATCGACCATTTACAGATAAACAGATAAACGATAAAACAATGAAAAAGGTAAAAATTCTTGGCAGCGGCTGTGCAACATGCAATCAGCTTGTCGATGCGGTAAAAGCGGTTATTGCCGCTGAAGGTATTGCCGCTTCGGTTGAAAAGGTGGAGGATATTCAGCAGATCATGGCCTATAACATCATATCAACCCCGGCACTTGTTGTCGATGAAAAGGTGCTCTGCAAAGGGCGCGTTCCTTCTCGTGAAGAACTCAGGGAACTCTTGATGGCAAAACCACAAGGGTGTTGCGGAAGCCATGGCACAAAAACTGCGGGCGGCGGTTCAGGCTGCTGTTGTTAACAGTTTTTTGTCCTGTTCCTGAAAACAGATAAAGACGGCAAATCAAGATGATAAACAGTATGGAAAACTCGAAACAACCAACTCCCAAGGCTTTTGGGGCGCAAAACCTGCAATGGTTCATCGGTGTTCCTGCGGCAGCGCTGCTGTGGATCATGCTCTACAATAATCTGGAATGGTTTGCCGCACTCTCTCTTCAGTTTGCCGGAATTGCGCGCTCAAACCGTTTCGGTGAAGCGCTCTACTTCTTTCTCTACGAGGTGCCAAAAGTGCTGCTGCTGCTCACGGCGGTAGTCTTTTTGATGGGAGTGGTGCACACCTTCATCTCCGCCGAGCGCACCCGTGCATTGCTGTCGGGGCGACGTACCGGTGTTGGAAACGTTATGGCGGCCTCACTCGGCATGGTGACCCCCTTCTGCTCCTGCTCGGCGGTACCGCTTTTTATCGGTTTTCTCCAGGCGGGAGTGCCGCTTGGCGTCACCTTCTCCTTCCTGATTTCAGCACCGATGATCAATGAGGTTGCCCTCGCCCTGCTCTTTGGCATGTTCGGCTGGAAGGTCGCCCTGCTCTATACGGTCATGGGCCTCGCGGTTGCCATCATTGCCGGTATGGTGATCGGAAAACTGAAAATGGAGCGTTTTCTGGAGGAGTGGGTGCAGAAGCTGCAAGAGAGAGTGGTTTCTCCTGAAGTGGAGGGCGAGTCGATGAGCCTGTCCCTGCGGCTCCGGGAGGGTCTCCACCACGTCCGTGATATTGTCGGCAAGGTGTGGCTCTACATTGTGCTCGGCGTAGGGCTTGGTGCCGGAATTCATGGCTACGTCCCTGAAAACTTCATGGCATCACTGATGGGTAAAAGCGTCTGGTGGTCGGTGCCTGTTGCGGTACTGATCGGCGTCCCCATGTACTCCAACGCAGCGGGCATTCTACCCGTTGTGCAGGCGCTGCTCGGCAAGGGGGCGGCCCTCGGTACGGTGATGGCCTTCATGATGAGCGTTATTGCCCTCTCTGCTCCGGAGATGATCATCCTCCGCAAGGTGCTGAAGCCCCGCCTTATTGCCGTGTTTGCTGGAGTTGTGGCGGCGGGGATTATGCTTGTGGGATTTGTCTTTAATCTTGTTTTGTGAATAACCCGGCGACATCCTGTGCCATTAACAGGTTGCTCCTTTAGGGTGTATGAAGAGCAGTTTTCGGTCAACCAATGGAGCTTCAAAACAATAAGAAAACAATGAAAAAATCAATCCTTATTCTTTGTACCGGAAACTCCTGCCGCAGCCAGATGGCCGAAGGGTTTCTCCGTTCATTCGACTCCTCACTTGAGGTCTGTTCTGCGGGGACAAAACCTGCTGCGGCGGTTCATCCGCTTGCCGTGCAGGTGATGCGTGAAGAGTGGGTCGATATCAGCTTGAACATGCCGAAAAGTGTCGATGAATTTCTCGGGAGGCCGTTTGACTATGTGATAACGGTATGCGACGGAGCCAAAGAATCCTGCCCGGTTTTTATTGGTAACGTGGAGCACCGTCTCCACATCGGTTTTGACGATCCGGCAGAGGCCGAGGGCCCAAAAGAGGAGCAGCTTACCCTTTTTCGGCGCGTCCGCAACGAAATCAACCAGCGCTTCAGACAGTTTTATAACGAGAATTTAAAAGGGAAATAACAATGGGCAATGCCACAAAACAGTTGTCGTTTCTCGACCGCTATCTGACGCTCTGGATTTTTCTTGCCATGGGTGCGGGTGTGCTCTCCGGCTGGCTCTATCCCGCCATTCCGGGTTTCTGGAAGCTCTTTCAGTCGGGTACCACAAACATGCTGATAGCCGCCGGGCTCATTGTCATGATGTATCCCCCCCTCGCAAAGGTAAAGTATGAGGAGCTTGGTGATGTTTTTCGCAACACCCGGGTGCTTGCCCTCTCGCTGGTGCAGAACTGGGTGATTGGCCCGATACTGATGTTTGTGCTCGCCGTTCTCCTGCTCTCCGACATGCCGCACTACATGGCTGGTCTGATCATGATTGGCCTTGCCCGCTGCATCGCCATGGTCATCGTCTGGAATGAGCTTGCCAAGGGGGATACGGAGTATGCCGCCGGGCTTGTCGCCTTCAACTCAATTTTTCAGGTGCTCTTCTTCCCCCTTTATGCGTGGATCTTTCTGACGGTACTGCCCAAGTGGCTTGGTATCAGCTCCTTTGTTGTCGACATCTCCATTGCCGATATCGCCGTCTCGGTTTTTATCTACCTTGGCATCCCCTTTCTTGCCGGCTTTCTGACCCGCTTCTTCCTGCTGCGTCTGAAAGGCAAGGAGTGGTATGAAGGCTCGTTCATCCCCCGTATCAGTCCTCTGACGCTGATTGCTCTTCTCTTTACTATTGTGGTAATGTTTTCACTGAAGGGCAGCTCCATCATCCAGATTCCCCTCGATGTGGTGCGCATTGCCATCCCCCTCATGATCTATTTTGTGATCATGTTCCTGCTCTCTTTTTACATGGGGCGCAAGTTTGGCGCAGGTTACTCCAAAACCGCAACGCTTGCCTTTACCGCCGCAAGCAACAATTTTGAACTCGCCATCGCTGTGGCTGTAGCCGTTTTCGGTATTGATTCAGGCGAAGCTTTTGCGGCTGTTATCGGCCCTCTCGTTGAGGTTCCAGCCCTGATTGCATTGGTCAATGTCGCACTCTGGTTCAGGGGGAAATATTTTGGTGAAACCGCGTAGGGGGCGCGGAGAAAATTGTTGGCAGAAGGGCGGGGGTACCCCGCCCTACGCTGAATACCTCACTTCTTGTATTCCCACTTGATTGCATTTGCACCTTTGCTTTGACTGGACGACTTGATCGTGTCAACTTTTACCGAATTTGATCCCTTGCCCTCAATAATGATTTTGTGCTGGTTGGAGAGCTTGCCCTGCGTTGAATTTCCCTTGGTCTCATTCCATTTTATTGCGTGACTGTCACTGGGCCCGACGATACCACTGTTGCCGCCCTTTATTGCGTGCGTCTCCCAATCATCTCCAGCCTGTGCAACCCCGAGAGAGGCGCCGAGTGAAGTGACTGCAGCGGCCAATGCAAGGGCTTTTTTCGTGCTTTTGTTCATGATGTTTCTCCGTTTTATGGCTGTTGTATCCAGCATTGCAGCGCATCCTGGTGCATGCGCATTTTGTCCTCAATAGCTAGGGGAAACGGCAACTCTCTTTGCTGGCAAAAAATTCTGACAGCCGCATCCATATCCATCCACCCGCCGCTTTCCATCATGCTCTTTTCCTCTATCCCGGGAGTATCGGACTCTTCCGCCCCCTCTTCTTCTCCACCCTGTTCAAGGAGTGCCATCATCTCCCAGAGCAGTTTCAGATAGCTGTCCGCAGCAATCAGGTAACGATGCACCTCCTGGTCGTCAAGCCAGTTTTCCACTTTCCCTTCTCCGCCATCGCACTCGCCCCGGCATCCTGTTTCCGGCTCTATTTCCGAAAACCACTCATCACCTTGCTCATTGCGGTGTCTTCCGAGCGGGTAGAGCCTGCAGACAAGCGGCCGATCAGCATGAACACGGCACCCCTGGGGCCCAAGAAAGATACAGCGATTCTCGTTATCAAATTTCAGGAACGATCCGTTTTCGGTGGTATAGCTGGCAATAAATTGGGTGGTTGAAATACCAAGGTTGCGGGCAAGTCGCGCAATTTCGTAGGGGTTTACCTGGATTTTTTTTGACTGGCAGCATTGCAGGCAGCGCATGCATGAGAAGCTGAACGGTGTCTGTCGGTCAAGTCCTGTTCTGCGGATTGGCAGAGGCTGTGCCCGATTTGATTGCGGATGCAGCATAAGGTAAAATTTATTGAACAAGGCAGTATCCCTCAACATACAAATAAAATCCATCTCTCTTGTATGGCTCTTGGGAGCAAAAGCAAATAGCGCTCCCTCTTTCAGCCCTTTTTTGTTATAATGATTTTATGTGTGCAGGCGCCGAAACCTTTGGCTGCTGATGGCACTTTCCCCGTGATAATCCTGGAACAATGAATGTGGCAACTGATGGCTGAAACCATACTCAGGCTTGAAAATATCAGAAAAGAGCTTGGACTCTCCAAGGCTATCCGCCAAACCATTATTCCCAACCTCTCTCTGGAGGTTATGGCTGGCGAGTTTGTTGCCATAACAGGGCCGTCGGGCTCGGGCAAGTCAACCCTGCTTTACATCATGGGAGGGCTCGATAAACCATCTGCAGGCAAAGTTTGGCTTGACGGTGAGGCGATTACCGAAAAAAACGAAGCGGAGATGAACCGTATCCGCAATGAAAAAATTGGCTTCATCTATCAGTTTCACTTTTTGCTGCCCGAGTTCAACGCCGTCGAAAATGTCAGCATGCCGATGATGATCAATGGGCGACGCAGCCGAAAAGAGATCAGGGAGCGGGCTATGAAACTGCTCGACATGGTTGACATGCAGAACAAGTACACCAACAAGCCAAGCCAGCTCTCCGGTGGCCAGCAGCAGCGCGTTGCCATTGCACGGGCACTGGCCAACGAACCAAAAATCCTGCTTGGCGATGAACCGACCGGCAACCTCGATTCCCGCTCGGCCAATAATGTCTATCAACTCTTTGACCGCTTGAACCAGGAGCTGAACCAGACCGTTATTGTTGTTACCCACGATGAGGAGTTTGCCAACCGTGCGCGTCGGCGCCTTCATCTTGTAGACGGTCAAATTGAGAGCGACCGGCAATTGCGCTCGACGCTCAACTCTCCAGCCGACAGGCAAATGCAGGATCAACACTAACATCCCTTATCCATACGCTTCCATGCCCATCTCCCTTGATCACATCCGGCTCACCCATCCCCATCTCTACCGGGCATTTTCAACGCTTCCTGATGGTGAACGGCATCTGCATCGTATCAGTGAACTCGATCGTTACTGGGAAAGGCTGAAACAGCCTGTCCGGCAGGTCATTTTGGCCGCCGACAGCATGCCCAAAGAGGCCCTCATCAGCGGGGAGTATGATTTGATCTATGCGGGCGGGACGCTCAGTCTGCTTCATGCAGCGGTTATGGCTGGAAAGTATGGCCGGAAGGTGATGATTTTTGACCGCCAGACTCCCGCTAAATCGACCAGAGACTGGAACATATCAAGGAATGAACTTCAAAATCTCTCCGCTATAGGGCTCTTTTCCGAAAGCGAAGTCGATTCGGTCATTGTCCGTCGTTACAAAACCGGCTGGGTTGAGTTTTATCAGCCTGACGGCCATCAGAAAAGGCTGACCATGGAAAACGTGCTCGATTGCGCCGTTGATGCCGACAAGCTGCTCGCTCTGGCAAAAGAGAAAGTAATGGCCCCTGCCAGCAGCACGCTTTTTGCCGCCACCAGCTTTACCTGCTGTTACCAGTTTGATGACCATATTGTGGTGCAGGTTGAGGATCGCCAGGGCAAACCTTTCTGGTACAAGGCCAAAGTGCTGGTTGATGTGATGGGTATCGTCTCGCCGATTGCCATGCAGCTCAACGAAGGCTTGCCACAGACCCATGTTTGCCCGACCGTCGGGACCATAGCGACCGGTTTTGAAAATATTGATTTCGAAACCGGCGAAATTCTTGCCAGTATAGGGCCTGCCGATACCTCTTCCGGAAAAGGGCGGCAGTTTATCTGGGAAGGCTTTCCTGCCAAAGAGAGGCAGTACATTACCTATCTGTTCTTTTATGATGAAGTCGACTCCCCGAACGATAAATCCCTGCTCAGCCTTTTCGAAACCTACTTCCGAACGCTTCCCGATTACAAAAAGCCCGGTACGGATTTTGTTATTCATCGTCCTGTCTACGGTATCATTCCGGCTTATTGCCATGATGGATTCAACCGCACGCGCGAGATTGCCGATGACCACATCATTCTCTTTGGTGATGCGGCATCACTTGGCTCTCCGCTCACCTTCTGCGGCTTTGGCTCGATGGTGCGCAACCTTCACCATCTTACCGCCGATCTTGATCGGGCACTCAGTGAGAACAATATGTCGAAAAAGCATCTTGAAAAGATCAGCGCCTATGAGCCCAATGTTGCCTCGATGGCAAATCTCATGAAGTACATGTGCTTTAACGCCGCCACCGATGAGCCAAACTTTGTCAACGACCTGATGAACGAGGTAATGATCGTGCTCGACGACCTTCCCCCGCACTACCGTCAGGCCATGTTTCGCGATGAAATGAAAATCGAGGAACTGGCAATGGTCATGCTCCGGCTGGCTTGGCGCTACCCGAAAGTGCTGACGGTGACCTGGGATAAACTCGGTCTTCAGGGCTCTCTCGGCTTTTTTAAAAATATGGTCGGATGGGCATTTTCATCAGTCCGATAACCCCTTTTTTCATTGATGACCGACATGATAAGCACCAAAGAGAAGATTACACAGCTTCGCCAAGAGATTGAGCGGCACAACCATCTCTATTACATTGAGGCAAAGCCGGAGCTCTCCGATTTCGACTTTGACCGCCTCCTCCAGCAACTCATCGCTCTTGAGCGGCAGTTCCCGGAGCTCCTTACCCCCGATAGCCCCTCGCAGCGGGTGGGAGGAGCCATTACGAAAGCCTTCCCCCCGGTGCAGCACCGTGAACCGATGCTTAGCCTCTCCAATACCTACTCCACCCTCGAAGTTGAGGAGTTTTACAACCGAGTCAAAAAGCTTCTTCTGCTCGAAGGGGTGGATGAGCAGGAGATGGTGGCCGAACTGAAGTTTGACGGTGTTGCCATCAGCCTTCTCTATCGCGACGCCGTACTGGTGAGGGGTGCAACACGGGGTGACGGCAGGCAGGGCGACGACATCACGGCAAACCTGCGCACCATTCCCTCCATTCCCTTGCGGCTGAACGCTCTTGCCGAAAGTTATGAAAGGGAGGTTGAGGTGCGCGGCGAAGTATTCATGCGCAAGGCGGATTTTGAGTTTCTCAACGAAAGCCGTTCGGAGGAAGATCGCTTTGCCAACCCTCGCAATGCCACGGCAGGCAGTCTGAAACTGCAGGATTCAGCCGAAGTTGCCCATCGCCGAATGTGCTTTGTTGCCTACTACCTCAAAGGGCTCAAGGATGAAACGGCCGCCCATATCCGCCGTCTTGAATTGCTCAGCCAGCTCGGCTTCTTTACCGGCGACCATTACCGGCTCTGCCTGGCACTGCCACAGATCACCGATTATATTGCCCGCTGGTCAGAAGAGCGCTGGCAACTTCCCTATGCGACCGACGGAGTGGTGCTGAAACTCAACGATGTACACTTTTGGGAAAAGCTTGGTGCAACCGCCAAAAGCCCCCGTTGGGCCATTGCCTATAAATATCCGGCCCAACAGGCCAGAACAGTGCTGCACAACGTCATTTTTCAGGTTGGACGGCTCGGCACCATCACCCCGGTTGCCGAACTTGAGCCGGTACTCCTTGCCGGTTCAACCGTCTCGCGCTCAACCCTCCACAATTTTGACGAAATCGAGCGTCTTGGCCTCATGCTTCATGACCGGGTTATTATCGAAAAATCAGGTGAGGTCATTCCCAAAGTTGTGCGCACCATTCCCGAAGAGCGTCCTGCCGATGCCGAGCCCATTCAGCCACCCTCGCACTGTCCCTCCTGCGGCACGCCGCTTGTCAGGCCGGAGAACGAAGTCAGTTACTCCTGCCCGAACGAAGAGGAGTGTCCGGCCCAGGTCAAGGGACGGGTGCTTCACTTTGCCTCACGCAATGCGATGGATATCCAGACCCTCGGCGACTCGCTCGTTGAGCAGCTTGTGTCCAAAGATCTCATCAAGGGGCCAGCCGATCTCTATTTTCTTGAGGAACAAGAGCTTGCAAAGCTTGAGCGCATGGGGCCAAAGTCGGCACACACTATCCTGCAATCCCTTGACAAAAGTCGTGCAAAGAGCTTCGAACAGCTTCTCTACGCTCTCGGTATCCGTCACGTCGGACGCACTACCGCCCGTGAGCTTTCGCAAGCTTGCCCCTCCATTGATCTCCTCCAGCAGGCAACCGAGGAGCAGCTTGCAACCGTACCCGATATCGGCCCCGTGGTTACCCGCAGCATTATCGACTACTTTTCCAGGGGCTCATGGCCAGAGCTCCTCGAAAAACTGCGCTCTGCGGGCTTGCCACTCTCGGCCTCAGAGCCGAAAGAGCAGGTCAACAGCAACTTCGAAGGGCTTACGGTACTCTTTACCGGAGGCCTTGAGCGCTACGATCGCCAGAAAGCTGCTGAACTGGTGATGGAGCGGGGCGGCAGGGTAGTAGGCTCCGTCAGCAAAAAGACCGGCATGGTTGTTGCCGGCAGTGATCCTGGCAGCAAACTCCAGAAAGCGCTCAAGCTCGGCGTCAGGGTTGTTACCGAGGATGAGTTTGAGTCAATGCTTTCATAACACACTTTAACCCACCAAGAACGTGAATGCAAAAGAGCAGAAGGCGATGATCTTTACCCGTCTCATACTGGCCTTTACCGTAGCGGTTATAAGCTGGCAAGCTACAATCAAGAACGGGATCGGGCTGCCTGTCATGAATGGCGACAAGATTCTTCATTATTGTGCTTTTGGCGTTCTTGCCTTTCTGGTGGATTACGCATTTCCGCGAAGCCGGTTCGGGTTCGCCAAAATATTTATCTTGATCCTCTACGGGCTTGGCATTGAGTATGCCCAAACTTTTCTGCCCTACCGGACAGCCTCTGCAGGCGACCTGTCTGCTGATATTCTCGGTATCTGCACCTATGCGTGCTTTATTCCGCTCCTCAAATACCTTCACCTCTATCGAAGGTACTGGAAAAAGTAACTGCCAGTGCAGCAGAATGCTTTCCTGTTTTCTCTTCCCTCTTTCCGATCCTGCGACCGAAGCAAGGAATCTGGACATGCTTATTTCCGGGCGACATAGAGAATCGAGGTCTCAAAGGTCATCGGAAAATAGTCTGCTTTTTTGAAGCCGCTTTTTTTCAGGATGGCGGTAAAAGCCTCAGCCTGCGGAAACTTTTCAACCGAATGGGGCAGATAGTCGTAGGCAAAGGTGGACTTGCTGAACAACCCGGCAATTTTCGGCAGCACCTGTTTGAAATAGACCAGGTAGAGCTTTTTCATGATCGCATTGCGCGGTATCATCGGCTCTATAATGAGCGCATGGCCGCCCGGCTTCAGGACGCGGTGAAACTCACGCATTCCCTCGTTCAGGTTTTCAAAATTTCTCACGCCGAACCCGGCACTGACCACATCAAAGCTCGCATTGCCAAACGGCAGCTTTTCGGCATACCCCTCAATAAAGGTGATCTGCGGATACTTTTTGCGTGCAAGCAGCAGCATTTCAGGCGAAAGGTCAAGAGCGGTTACCTTTGCACCCGCTATTTTTGCCATGGCGTTCGCCAGGTCACCCGTGCCGGTAGCGACATCAAGAATCCGGGGAGCCGTATTTCTGCCGAGCAGCTCTTTTGCCCTGTTTGTCGCCTTTGCCCGCCAGTAGTTGTCTATTCCGAGACTCAGCAGATGATTCAGAAAATCATAAGTAGGAGCAACCTCGTCAAACATACTCTTGATCGAGGCTCTCGATTTTGTCTGATTCAGAGATTTTGCACTCTCCCTGGCCAGATTGCCAGTCAGGTCAGTTTTTTTTGCCATAAACATCTTCCGGGTTAAACATGAGTGTATCACAGATCTCCATCGAGAGGTCACTCGTTGCCTTGCGGTAAAAGCAGGAGTGGTAGCCCACGTGGCAGGCACCGCCGGTCTGCGAAACTATTAAAAGCAGGGTGTCCCCATCGCAGTCGATCAGTATATCGTGCACCACCTGCATATTGCCCGACGACTCACCTTTCAGCCAAAGCTCCTTGCGGCTGCGGCTCCAGTAACAGGCCCTCTTTTTTTCAAGGGTCATCTCAAGACTCTGGCGGTTCATCCAGGCCATCATCAAAACCTTGCCGGTTTCATGATCCTGCACAATTGCCGGCACAAGTCCTTTTTCATCGAACTTTACTGTTTCAAGAAAGCTTTTCTGGATATCTTGATTATGGCCCATTGATGGTGTAGATTAAGTGGTTTTTATTCCGGAGCCCCTCGAGCGGGAGGAGCGGGAAAAGAAAAAAGCTTTTAAAGATTGATAAAATTATGGAAAAACCAAGATCAGAATGGATAAAAAGATCAAAACAGGTAACTTCCCAAAGCTGAATTCATTAATAACCAAGGCCCAATGCAGCCCCTACAGAAATTTCTTCCAAAATATACTATCGCTCTTGCCATTCTTTTTGTTGCTACCGTCGTTTTCCTGATGACGAGGGGCAATACGGTCGATATTGAGGTCGCTCAGGTGACCAATGCCGAGCTGGTTCAGGCCATCTATGCAACAGGATTTGTTGAGGCTGATGCCGTGGCCAACCTCAGTGCTGAATCGTCGGGAACGGTCAGCTACGTCGGCGCACTCGAAGGGCAGCAGGTTACTGCCGGCCAGAAAATCCTGCAATTCAGCAGCCCGCAGCCACAACTTGCCCTCCGTGAAGCGAGGGCATCCTTGGCTGAACAGCAGGCCCAGACGAGTGACAACCAGCTTCGTCGTACCCGAAAGAAAAACCTTTTCGCTGAAGGAGCGATATCACGTCAGGAACTCGATGATGCCGAAAAAATGAACACCCAGGGCGAAGAGTTGCTCCAGCAGAAGGCTCTCCAGTTGAAGATGCGTGAGGATGACCTGAAAAAATTGACGGTGATTGCTCCCTTTGCAGGCACCCTCACCTTGCAGAATGTCAAGAAGGGCGACTATGTTATGGCCAACAGCCTCGTTGCACGGGTGGTCGATACCTCAAGCTACATGGTCACGGTTGAGGTTGACGAACTCGATATTCCCCGCATATGCAACGGCCAGGCGGCAACAGTCGCCTTTGATGCCTGGCCCGACAAGCGCCTCTCCGCCGTTGTATCGCGTATCGTGCCCCAGACAGACCGGATAACAAAAACTTCAAAGATTTATCTGACGCTCAACCATCCGGTCTCCGACATCCAGGCTGGCATGACTGCAACAGCAAACATCATCTACAATATCAGGCCAAATGCCCTTCTGGTCAGAAAAAGCTCAATCGTTGAAGAAAACTCTCAGAGCTATGTCTGGAAAATTGCAAACGGAAAACTGAAAAAACAGCCTATCAGTATCGGGGCCAGTGACATGACCTTTGTTGAAGTGCTGCAGGGGCTTAAAAAAGGAGACAAGATAGCCCTTGCTCCTGAAAAAGGGCTCCATGAGGGGATGGAGGTCAACATCATTACAAAAAAGAGGAGCTGAAAGTATGAGCCGTGCGGCTGTTTTTATTGATGGAGCAAACCTCTTTTTTACGCAGCGCCATCTGGGTTGGCAGATCGACTTTTCCCGTCTTATGTCATTTTTCATCTCCGCTTATGGCTCAGTGCAGGCAAATTACTACGTCCCGGCATCCGAACCGGTTTCGGAGGAAAGTGCGGCATTCACCAGAGTGTTGACAGCCCATGGCTACCGGATCACCTCAAAACCGGTCAAAAAGATTGTCAACAAGGAGACCGGAGTGGTGGTCATGAAAGGTAATCTGGATGTTGAACTTGTTGTTGATGCCCTGAGTGCAGCCGATCAGTACGACACTTTTATCCTCTTCAGTGGCGACAGTGATTTTCTCCCCTTACTGAGGGCGTTAAAAGAGAAGGGCAAAGAAATTATTGTCTATTCCACCCAGGGACTGAGTGCCAGGGAGTTACTTGCCGAACAGGGAATCACCTATGGTGACCTTGCTCTCCTCAAAGAGCGTATTGAACAGGTCCGGCCGGGAGATCCCCTGCGTGTTGACGGGCTGGTTGCAGCCAATGAGCCTGACTTTTCGCTTCCTCTGCCCGATGTCGGGACCATCTTTACCGGCAGCGTTCTGAAGGTACAGCCTTACGGTATTTTTCTCAGCAGTCCCTATCATGTCAAATGCCTTCTTCCCCTGAGTTTTCTCGGTATCAGCCGTCACATCGCCGACCTGACGGCGATTGTGCGTATGACCGATGTTTTTGACGTGGTGGTCTTTCACGTCAATTCCGCTCGTGAAGTTCCCGAAATTACCGTCAAACTGGCCGATAAAAAGATGACAGAGGAGTTGACGTCGCGCATAGAGGGACAGTCGGGAAGCTATCGCTGAAGGCGGAGCGGCAGCTCAAGATGGTTGGCTTCAAGCAGTGCCCTGTTGGAGAGAATGTCCCTGGCAGCTCCGTCAGCTACAATGCGGCCCTGATTCATGATGCAGACTCTTTGGCAGGTATCCCAGATAAAATCAAGATCGTGTGACACCGTTACGGTTGTTTTTTTGAGCCCGTTGACCAGGTTGATGAGCTTTCTGCGGTTTTTCGGGTCAAGATCAGCCGTTGGTTCATCCATGATAATCACCTCGGGATTCATAACCAGCACGGTTGCAAAAGAGGCAAACCGCTTCTGACCCTGCGACAGGTGTGCCGGCGCTTTATCGCGCAACTCCCAGAGACCCAGCTCCCGGAGCGCATCTTCGACCAGTCGAGCAATATCAGCCCTCTTCATGCCGAGATTCTCCGGCCCGAAAGCAACATCATCATAAAGCCGTGCTGTAAAGAGCTGGTCATCCGGGTTTTGAAAGAGCAGGCCGACCACCTTGTGGATGCGGTCAAGATTTTTTTTGCACACCTTTATGTCGCCAATCGAAATGGAGCCCTCCTGGGGCAGATAGTAGCCATTCAGGTGGTTGACGAACGTCGATTTTCCTGCACCGTTTGCCCCCACAATACCGACTGAGCTTCTTTCGGCTACGGCAAGACTTATCTGCTCAATGGCCCTTGTTCCGTCAGAATAGGAAAAGCTGAGCCCTTCAATAGCGATCATGCAGGTTACCATTAAAAGATCAGGCGAAGAGCAAGGAAGAGAAGAGCCCAGAGCCCGATAGTCATCCACTCACCGAAACGCATCTTTTCGCCCGTGCGGCCTCTCATCCGCCCATCAAATCCCCTCGCGATCATGCTTCGATAAAGCCGTTCAGCACGGCTTGTCGTCCTCAACAGCAATGAGCCGATGAGTGGTGCGGTACGGAAAAGCCCTTTTCCCTTCCCGCCGAACGAACGGATATCTCTCGCTTTTAGCATTGACTTAGCCTCGTCGTGCAAAACGGAGCGGTAGCGGTCGAGCAGTATCAACTGCGTTATCAGCACATCGGGCACATGAAGCGCTTCAAGGGCGCGGCATATCCGGTAAAAGGGAATGCAGAGGGTCACCGAAAGCATGCCTGCTACAGAGATCATCGTTTTTGTCATGATCACCATTGCGGACATCATTCCGCCTGTGATGGTGAACCCCGAGAGAATCCACATCGGAGTGCGGTCGAGAATAAGGTTTCCTGCGGCCATAAAAAACACAAAAGGGGAGAGCCGCAGCAACCGTTTCGCTATTACTCCTGCGGGAGCTTGAGCCGCGCCAATCAGAAAGAGCGGAAAAGCAGCAAAAACAACCACTGCTGCAAGATTGAATTTCGGGACAGAGAGCACAGAGAAGAGAAAGAGAGCGGTAACCACAAGGGCTGAAAGGTCACCTCCGAGGAATCGAAAGAGCGGTGGAGCTGAATTCATATCGGTATGGTCAAAACCGATGGTATGGAGTTCATTTTTCATCATCAACGTTTCGACTGCTCTCCTTTTCTGCCAAGTATCATTCCTGCCGCTCCTGCGCAGACAAGTACGGAAAGCGTGCCGACAATACCCGAAACAGAGCTGCCGACATTGACCGGGGAGCGGGAAACTGCTGCGGCTTCAGGGCCGGGTCTGAAGCCGTAATCAGGCAGAAACGCGATCTTATGCTGAAGAGCGGCAAGCAGGTCATGCACGGGTTCGCTTGCCGGGCGGAACGTTTCGGAACCTGATACTTTCGCCAAAGACCATTCAAGCCCGTCCGGATAAGGGGAGGCGAACAGGGAGACGACACCTCCAGTCATGAGGGCGGCGATGGCAAAGAGTGCTGTCGTAAAGCGGGGATGAGCGGTTGCTGTGGCAGGAACAAGCAGCGCCGGTTCTGTTCGAGCCACAAAAACAAGCACTCCCCAGGTAACCAGCCCCTCAACAATGCCGATGGCAAGATGGACCGGAAGCATGAAGAGCACAAATGTGCTGAACGGTAATTCTGTTATACCCGAAAGGAGTGTTTCCAGAACAACGGCTAATGACCCCATTAATAGACCCGCTGTTGCTGCCGTCATGCTGCCGGCAGCAAGCTTTCCAGGAGACGCAGAATTACCGGCAATAACCCAATAAATAAAAGGAAAAGCAATAAATGCAGGAAAAAATGCAAGGTTAAAAATATTGCATCCAAGCGCAAGCAGCCCCCCGTCGGCAAAAAAAAGGCATTGAATGATGAGTACCGAAGCAAGTGTTATAAATGCCCGGTATGGGCCGAGCAGTACGGTCAGCAGCAGCCCTCCGCCAAGGTGCCCGCTTGAACCGGTGCCAGGGATACTGAAGTTTATCATCTGCGCAGCAAAAACAAAGGCCCCGAGTACACCCATCAATGGCGTTTTTACCACATCATGCTCTTCAGTGATCTTTTTTGCAGAATACCCGATAAGTGCACCGCTTACTACCCATAACACTCCTCCGACAAGCGGCGATATTATTGCATCCCCCATGTGCATATCTGCTTTCTCCCGAAAGAATTACACCGTCGATCTGTTCTTCGTGTCACTAAATTAATTATTGTAACACGAAAAGCAAAATCATCTTTCGGCATCGTTAGCTCTACATGCTTTTATGAACCTGCACCCGGAAACGCCGAGCCCCGGCTCGGCTTCCTTCTTTCAGCCAAAGCAGGGAGTACCATCTTCATGGCATTCGGGGTGCAGCGGTGATTTTTGCATTGTCAACGGGTATTGTTTACCTTGTCGGAAACATCAGCATTTATGCACAAATACAGCGCGATAACATTTTTTTCTCTATTTTTTCTTCTGATCCTGCTGACAGCCTCGATTAATGGCGAGTTCAGTGGTGTTAAGGCGACGCAAACAAGTATTTCATCGGCGCAAAACGGGGAGGCATTTGCTGCTGTATCGGCAATGCATACCAGCAAAAAAACTGCTGATGAACGCCATAAACATTCCGCGGAATGTTATACGTGTTGTAATTGCTTGTGTCATGTGATTCTTTCGGTCCAATCGATCAAGCTTGATTATAATCCTGTAATCACCAGTTTCTGCTCTTTTAAGCCCATCACAAATCTACCCGAAATAATTCTTTCCAGATTTATTCCTCCTCGAACTTTAGCCTGACAGCGTAAGTCTGCCTGGTTTCATCATAGTTTTGTTCTGTTATTCCGTTGTTTTCCACTTCGGGCTATTGGGATGTCACGATAAAAACGTCATAAAAGAGTCTATTCTTATGGGGAAAAATATATGTGCACAGGGAGTGTTACTTCTTGTGACGGGATTGGTGTGTATGTTATGGTCAGTTCCGGTATGGGCTGCAAAGCCAGCGCTCACACTATCCGGGGTGATTGAGTATTCGCTGCAACATAATGGTGACCTCCGGTCATTTCGTGAAGAAAAAGGAATCTTTGATGCCGGAAAGGTCAAAGCGGGGCTTTTACCAAATCCAACGCTTGAATTTGAAGCCGTTACGGGCGCTTTGACCGGGAATAGTGCCGAAAGCACGCTCTCGGTCGGGATTTCACAGGAATTATTACTGGCAGGCAAACGGAGTAAGCGACTGGCCGTTGCCGAACGTGAACTGGATCTTTACAGATACAAGCTTGCGGACAGAGAGCGGCTTGTTTGTGAAGAGGTTTCAACAGTATTCTATGATGTCATGCTGGCTGAACAACGACTTGCTTTGGCCGACCGATCCATCGCGCTTAACCGGGATCTTCTGGAAGTATCAAAAGCACGTTTGGCGGCAGGCGATATTCCGGAACTGGAGATGAATCTGGTCAAAGTTGAACTTGCACGGAGTGAAGCCTTGAAAATTGATGTCGCAAAAACGCTCAATCAGAGTCAGCAGAAGCTGGCGACAATTACAGGCCTGCCGGTTGGGGAGCGAAACGCAATATCAGGCACATTTTATTCCACAACAACGAGCTCAAAAGCACTGGTAGACCTAAAACAACTGGCACTGGCACAGCGTCCGGACATAAAGGTACTTGAGGCTGAAAGAGGAAGAAGTCAAACAGGTGTCTGCCTTGCCCGGGCCGAGAGTGTTCCCAACCTCACCGTCGGCCTGGCCCTCTGGCGCGACACGAGATCAATGAACATCATCGGCCTGGAAGGCACCGATAAAACATATACCATCGGGATGAAGCTCTCCATGCCCATTCCCGTTTTTGATCACAATCAAGACGGTGTTCAGGAAGCTTGGGCCCTGCAGAGCAGCGCAGAAAGTCGGTTGTTAACTGCAATCAGAAATGCTGAACGTGAAGTTGAAACGGCTTATGCCAGTTGTCTGAGCAGTGAGAAAATTCTTTCACTGTACAAGACGGACATTATTCCCCAACTCCAGGAAAACCTCAGCCTGACCGAGGAAGCCTGGCGTCTTGGTGAAGTAGGCATACTGGCAGTAATTCAGGAACAAAAAAAATTCTTCGAGGTCAGTGAAAATTATCTGATGGCGCTCTATAACCGTCAGATCGCTCTTGTACAACTTGATTCAGCAGTGGCAACAGAATTAAACGGAGGGAAACAGTGAAAAAGAGCGGGATTATCATTGGCGTTATTCTGGCCATAATCATGGGCGGAGTCTATCTCTATCAATCTATGAGCCTGAAAAATGGGGGTGCTGAGAACCCGGAAAAGCATATAGACCAGCAAAAAAGAGAGCAGAGTGATGGCATCAAAATGAACGCCCGGTTACAGAACGAAAACGGAGTTCTTGTTACTGTCGCCAAAAGACAAAGTTTCACTGAAGTTATCACGGCAACAGGCAAAGTGGAGGCCAATGCCGACCGGATTGCTCATGTCTCTCCGCGCATCTCCGGCCAGATTTTTTCTGTTCCGGCATCTTTGGGCGACCGGGTAAATGCCGGTCAGACTCTCGTAATCCTGAAAAGTCTTGAAATGGCTGAAGCCACCAACCGCTACCGCCTTTCAAAAACAAAACTGGTTCTTGCGGATGCAAATATGACGCGAATCAGGACTCTGGTAGAAAAGAAGATCGTTGCCCGAAAAGAACTTCTTCAAGCTGAAACCGACTATAAAATCGCTCAAACTGAGTTGCAGAATGATAAAGAGAGGCTCTCTCTGTATGGAGCCGGAAGCTCAAACTTGAATGTCAGCCGCCACAACAAAACCACTTTGATGGTACCTGCTCCAATAAGCGGAACCATTACCGAAAAGCATGCCATTGTCGGTGAACTGTCGGACCCGTCTAAAAGCCTTTTCACCGTGGTTGATCTCTCCACGATTTGGGTAGTGGTAGACATCTACGAAAAAGATCTGGCAAAAGTGCGCACGGGGCAGAGGGCAACGGTCACGGTAGATGCCTGGCCTGAATTAAAACTTACAGGGCGGGTTGCCTACCTTGCCGATATGCTTGACGCGACCACCCGCACCCTCAAGGTCCGTGTAGAGGTTGCCAACCCCGAGCGAAAGCTGAAGCCCGAGATGTTTGCCCGGGTTGAACTGACACCTCCAGCCAGTGCCGTAATGACCTTGGCGATCCCTGAAGATGCTCTCCAGGAAATAGATGGCAAAAAAGTAATCTTTGTTACCGATAAAAGCCAGGAAGAGTTCAGACCGCAAACAGTAGAAGCGGGACGTTCTTCCGGTGGTATGGTTGAGATTGTTTCCGGCCTGAAAGAAGGCGAACGGTATGCTGTTAAAGGCTCATTTATCCTGAAGTCCGAGCTTAAAAAGAGTGAACTTGAGGGGGGCGCCGAATAATGCTTCAAAAAATCATAGCCTATACGTTAAAGAAAAAAGGTGCGGTCATCGTGCTTTCGCTTTTGATTACCGTGTTTGGTGTCTACTCCTATCTGAAACTGCCTCTTGATGCTTTTCCTGATGTCACCAACGTGCAGGTTGAGGTGGTCAGCTATGCGGAAAGACTTTCGGCACTGGAAATAGAGCGAAATGTAACCTATCCAATAGAGATGGCTATGCGAGGCCTGCCTGATATTGAACAGATGCGTTCAGTCACCAAGTTCGGCCTCTCGATAGTCACCATTGTTTTCAGGGATAATGTTGACATCTACTTTGCCCGGCAACTGGTGTTCGAACGGCTGGCGGAGGCTCGGGAGAAGGTTCCAAAGGGCGTTGCGGTCGCTATGGGGCCGATTGGCACCGCCATGGGAGAGATTTACCAGTACACGCTTGAAGGAAAGATGCCGAGAGAGCCGCAGCAGAAGATTGCCTGGCTGACTAAACTTCGAACCATTCAGGAGTGGGTTGTTGCTCCGCAGTTGAAAAGCGTTGCCGGAGTAAACGAGATCAACTCCTTTGGCGGTTATTTCAAGCAGTATCAGGTAATCGTGTCACCGGAACTACTTTTGAAATATGCCGTAACCATTGCGGATGTCCATTCCTCCATCGGCAGCAACAATGAAAACGTCGGTGGCAACATACTCGAACGGGGTACTGATCAATATATCATCCGCGGCGTCGGGTTGATAAAAAACATAAGTGATATCGAAAACATTGTCCTGAAATCCGAAGGTGGAACACCGATCTGTGTCAGGGATGTCGCACAGGTCAAGGTCGGTGAGGCTGTCCGTATGGGTGCCGCCATGAAAAACGGCCAGGATGAGTGTGTTGGCGGTATCATCATGATGCTGCGTGGTGAAAATAGCCGGGACGTTGTTCGTCGGGTTGAGGAAAAAGTCAAAGAACTGAATGAAAACAATGTGCTGCCCGAAGGTGTCAGACTTGTTCCCTATTATGACAGAAGCGACCTGGTCAATTCGAGTGTCGGCACCGTAACCAAAGCACTGATAGAGGGTTCCATACTGGTTCTTATCGTGCTCTACCTGATGCTGAACAGTGTCCGTGGCAGTATTGTGGTGCTTCTTGCCTTGCCGCTCTCACTCCTTGCTACCTTTATCGTCATGAAAATTACAGGTATCAGCGCAAACCTGATGTCTCTCGGTGGTCTGGCCATTTCCATCGGCATGATTATTGACACGACCATTATTCAGGTAGAAAACGTCCAGCGTCACCTGAGTGAAAAAGGGGGAATGCATCCCGATCTGCATACCGTCCTGAAAGCCGTCATGGAGGTCAGAAAGCCGAGTATATTTGGCGAGCTGATTATTGCACTTACCTTTATCCCGATTCTTTCCCTTGAAGGAATCGAAGGAAAAATGTTTGGCCCTCTGGCTATCACCGTCATCATTGCACTTTTGTCCTCCCTGTTTCTCTCCGTGTTTGTAATCCCCGTACTCTGCATTTTGTTTCTGAAACCACAGCATGAAAAAGAGAGCTTCATCATGAAGCATGCAAACAGGCTCTATCTGCCGATGCTCGACTATGCCATGAAGATGAAGCAGGTGGTTTTGGGTATTGCTGGTCTATTGCTGCTTGTTTCGTTTTTTTTGGCCACCCGTCTGGGAACTGAATTTATACCAAGCATGGACGAAGGCTCCTTTGATATGGACGTCTCCATGCTTCCTGGCATTGCTCTCTCAAAAGCGATAGAGGTGAATCAGCGGGTCGCGATGAAGCTGAAAGAGTTTGACGAACTTGAGACCGTCGTATCACGAACCGGACAGACCGGCGTTGCCCTCGATACCCGAGGGTCGGACAAGACCGGTTATGTCGGGATATTCAAACCGAAAAGCGATTGGAAGCGGGATATTTCCAAAGATGAGTTGACCAACAAAATGCGCCAGTCCCTTGAGTCGGTTGCCGGGATTACCTTTGGATTCAGCCAGCCGATTCAGTGCCGCATTGACGAACTTGTCGCAGGAACCCGGGCACAACTGATTGTAAAGTTGTTTGGCGACGATATAAATCTTCTTAGTGAAAAATCAGCTCAAATTGCAAGAGTTCTCTCATCCGTGCGAGGGGGAACCGATCTGAGCGTTGAAAAAAATTCCGGCCAGCCCTATCTGACCGTCAACATAGACCGCTCAAAAATTGCCCGCTATGGGCTGAATATCAGTGATGTACAGAAGGTTATCGAAATCGGTGTTGCCGGTAAGGCGGCATCGCAGTTGTACGAAGAAAACCGCAGCTTTGATATAACAGTTCGTTTGCCTGAAGAAAAAAGAAACTCTCTGGAAGAACTCAAAGCGCTGATGATAACCACAAAAACAGGGGTAAATATTCCTCTTGAACAGCTTGCAGAAGTCAACATGATCGAAGGACCTGTTCAAATCAGCCGTCAGGACGGCGTAAGAAGAATCGGTATTGAGATGAATATTACCGGACGAGACATCGGCGGTTTTGTTGCCGAGGCCCGGCAGAAGATCAAAGAACGTGTCAAATTGCCTGCCGGATATTATATCACTTGGGGAGGCCAGTTCGAAAACCAGCAGCGAGCGATGAACAAGCTGATGATCATCGGGCCTGTTGCCATCGGCTTGATACTGCTCCTGCTGTTTATCACCTTCCGCTCAATCCGCTTGGCGCTGCTGGTCATATCCAACCTGCCGTTCGCACTGATCGGCGGGGTGTTTGCGCTCTACATCTCCGGACAGTACCTCTCCGTTCCGGCATCGGTCGGCTTTGTTGTCCTGTTTGGTGTAGCCGTGCTGAACGGACTTGTGCTGGTATCACGTATCTCCCAACTGCGTGAAGAAGGACTTGAACTTCAGGAGGCAATCAGAAAAGGCTCCCTTGATCGCCTGCGCCCGGTACTCATGACCGCATCGATTGCGATTTTCAGCCTGCTGCCGATGCTGCTCTCCAGCGAGACGGGTTCCGAAATACAGAAACCGCTTGCTACCGTTGTTGTTGGAGGTTTGATCACCTCGACGCTCCTGACGCTGCTGATTATTCCATCAGTGTACAACTGGTTTGAAAAGAAAACTGCGGTGTAAGAGAGAGATAACGGTAAAAAATTGTTTGGGGCAGAGGAGGCGAAGCGGGATTCTGTAAGTCATTCAGCGGATGAAGAGATGCTCAGGCTCAGATGCTTGACTCCGACCTGCACCTTGAGGGTTGTGGCCAGTTTTTCAACGTCCGAGGCCCGGCCTTTTACCGCAATGATTTCAAGGCAGTGGTGATGATCGAGGTGCACATGCTGGGTTGAAATGATGGTCTCCTGAAAGTCATGCTGAATATCAAGGAGCACGCTGACCAGTTCTCGCTTGTGATGGTCATAAGTCATGACGATCGCTCCGGCAACAGTGCCGCCCTCTTGCCACTCTTTTCTGACAAGCTCTTCACGGATCAAATCCCGTATCGCTTCAGATCGGTTTTTGTACTGTTGTGTTCCGATATGACGGTCAAAAGCCTCGATCAAAGTTTTTTCAAGGGAGACGCCGAATCTGTAGAGATCGCTCATCTGGAGTTGTGGGTTGGTGAGCAAAACGGACCGGACTCCCGTCCGGTCCTCTTTTGCAGTGTAACAGTCAGTTCAATGTTTTTGTTCGCCCATCAGCTTTTCATGAATTGCCGCCGCGGCAGTTCGTCCTGCGCCCATGGCAAGAATAACCGTAGCCCCTCCGGTAACAATATCGCCACCGGCATAAACCTTATCTTTTGAAGTTGCCATAGTATTGATATCGACAACAATCGTATCCCGCTTGCTCACCTCAATATCGGGCGTTGTCTGCTTGATAAGCGGGTTGGAACCGTTGCCGATCGAAATGACGGCCATATCGATGGGCAAAATAAATTCAGAATCTTTTATTGGCACCGGGCGTCGTCGTCCAGAATCGTCAGGCTCGCCCAGCTCCATGCGGAGGCATTTGGCCCCGGTGAGCCATTGCGCCTCATTGCCGATAAATTCCAGAGGGTTCATCAGCATGAGGAATTCAATACCCTCCTCCCTTGCGTGGTGCACCTCCTCGATACGTGCAGGCATCTCCGCCTCTGAACGGCGATAGACGATGTATGCATGTTCAGCTCCAAGACGCCTGGCCGTACGAACTGCATCCATCGCCGTGTTGCCGCCGCCGAAGACCGCCACATTTTTACCCGTACAGTTGAAGACCGGCGTGTCATTGTCGGGGAACTGATAGGACTTCATCAGATTGACCCTCGTCAAAAACTCATTGGCCGAATAGACCCCCAGCAGATTTTCTCCGGGGATACCCATGAACCACGGCAGACCGGCTCCAACCCCGATAAAGACGGCATCAAATTCCTCCTCCTTGAGCAGTTCATCAACAGTGATCGAACGGCCAGCGACCGCATTGGTGACAAAGTTCACACCAAGCGTTTTCATGCCCTCAATTTCAGCCTGGACAATCTCTTTGGGAAGGCGGAACTGGGGAATACCGTACATCAATACACCTCCCAATTCATGCAAAGCCTCAAAAACCGTTACCGCATGGCCCAATTGTACCAGATCATTGGCGCAGCTCAGCCCCGCCGGTCCGCTGCCGATAACCGCAACCTTTTTTCCAGTTGCCCGGGCTACCTGCGGCAGCTCTACCTGTCCGGTTTCACGCTCATAATCGGCTGCAAAACGTTCAAGATTGCCGATAGCAACCGAAGTATATTTTTTCGTGAGAATGCACATTTTCTCACACTGGTCTTCCTGCGGGCAGACCCTGCCGCAGACAGCAGGCAGTACATTATCCTCCTTGATCTTTCTCGCAGCACCCGAAAAATCACCATGAGCGATGAGCTTGATAAACTGGTCAATCTTGATATTGACCGGACATCCCTTTATGCAGGCTGGATCTTTACACTGAAGGCAACGAAGAGCTTCCTGCTGAGCCAGCTCCTTTGTATAGCCAAGATTGACCTCCTGGAAGTTATGACTTCGCACCTCCGGATTCTGAGACAACATCTCCTGACGTGGAATGGCAAGACGTTCTTTGGTCGTAATAGATTGTGCGTCCATAGTAATGCTTCTTTAAAAAAAGAGAGTTTGATGATGCAAAAAAAAGCTGTCCCCGGCAAAGAACCGGGCAAGAAGTTCATCATTGACAGCGAAATAAAGCCGATGAAGGCCTCAGAGCTGCTTTTGGAGATTGCACCTGTGCGTCAATGTTTCAACGGCCTGCCGTTCCTGGGGCAGGTACATCTTGTTCCGGTCAGAAAGGTTTTTGAAATCGACCTGGTGAGCGTCAAACTCAGGGCCGTCCACGCAGGCAAACTTGATCTGGTTGTCTACCGTAACCCTGCAACCGCCGCACATACCGGTACCGTCAACCATAATCGGATTGAGGCTCACAATGGTTTTAATATGGTAAGGGCGGGTGACCTCAGCAATGGCCCTCATCATCGGGATTGGGCCGATGGCAAGCACATAATCAATCGCTCTGCCGGAATCAATTAGTGCCTGCAGTTTCTGGGTGACAAAACCGTGAAAGCCGTACGATCCATCATCGGTCGTAATATAGGCCTCATCACTCACCGCACGCATCTCCTCTTCAAGGATTACCAGCTCCTTTGAGCGTGCGCCGTTGATCGTAATGACATAATTTCCGGCCTCTTTCAGCGCTACCGCCGTCGGATAGGCAATTGCTGCGCCTAACCCACCGCCGATACTCACTGCAGTACCAAACTTTTCAATATGCGATGGCGCCCCCAGCGGACCAACAATATCGTGGATGCTCTCGCCAGCCTCTTTGCTGTTCAACTCCCTTGTCGATTTACCCATACCCTGGACAATGATGGTAATGGTTCCTTTTTCAGGATCCGAACCAGCAATCGTAAGAGGTATTCTTTCGCCTGTCTCGCTCACCCTGATCATGACAAACTGGCCCGCTTTTCTTTTTTTTGCAATACGGGGGGCCTCGATCTCAATTTTTTTGATATTTTCAGCTAAAAATATTGCAGAAACAATTTTGTGCATTGGTTCCCTGATTTCGTATGATAATGGAGAGCTGCCGGTATTTTTGGTAAGAAGAAAAAGTTATTATAATAAGCATTAATTAGTAATAATAAAAATTGGTCAGGAGACGGTGTAACCTTTTTGCGGGAGTTGTTCTCGCGAA
Organism: uncultured Chlorobiaceae bacterium; assembly: GCA_903882665.1. Taxonomy (GTDB): domain Bacteria; phylum Bacteroidota; class Chlorobiia; order Chlorobiales; family Chlorobiaceae; genus Chlorobium. The sequence continues at coordinate 154,648 of CAIRXW010000008.1, forward strand.
TTTCCTGCAATATTAAAGTTTTTTTTATGGTTTTTATTGCCGATTACGGCGCAGGAAATCTCCGATCTGTTCTCAAGGCATTTGACTATCTCGGAGTTAAGGCCATTGTCAGCAGTGATCCAGCCAAGCTTGCTGGATGCCGAAAAGTTATTCTTCCCGGTGTCGGAGCTTTTGGTTCTGCCATAAAGTCACTTAACGCATCGGGTTTTACCGAAGCCATCTCGGAGCATGTTGATAAAGGCGGCCAACTTCTCGGAATCTGCCTTGGAATGCAGTTGCTGCTTACAGAGAGTGAGGAGATGGGAGTCAACAAAGGAATGGATCTGATACCCGGCAAAGTGGTTCACTTCAAGAGCGACACCGACAAGATTCCCCAGATCGGGTGGAACTCCGTTGACCAGCAAAAAGAGAGTGTGTTGTTCCGCGGCATTGCGAACCACTCATTTTTCTATTTTGTTCACTCTTACTACTGTGAGCCAGAAAGTCCTGACTCCGTGGCGGCAACGACCTGGTTTGCCGGAAAAAACTTTTGTTCAGCCATTGAAAAAAATGGTATTTTCGCTGTTCAGTTTCATCCGGAAAAGAGCTCCGATGCCGGTTTGCAGGTGCTCAAAAACTTTGCCGGGTGCTAAATTCCCTTTTTGTTATTCGTTATGTTGATTATTCCAGCAATAGATATTAAAGAGGGGAAGTGTGTACGACTGACCCGTGGCGACTTCAGCCAGAAAAAAATATATCTCGACAATCCCCGCGACATGGCAATTATATGGCGCAAGCAGAATGCCAAGATGCTCCATATTGTCGATCTTGATGCGGCCCTTACCGGCGAGATGGTCAACTTTGAGAAAATCAGGGAGATTGTCATCAACATCGACATCCCGGTTCAGGTCGGTGGTGGAATCCGCTCCGCTGATGCGGTGAGGCGTTATCTTGATATTGGTGTTGGACGCGTTGTTATCGGTTCAGCCGCTGTAACCAATCCCCGGCTGGTCGAAGAGCTTTTGAAGAGCTATACCGCGTCACAGATTGTTGTCGGCATAGACGCCGAAAACGGCATTCCAAAAATCAAGGGGTGGACTGAAAGCAGCTCGCTCCATGATTACGATCTTGCGCTTCAGATGAAAGAGATGGGCATTGAGCGCGTAATTTATACCGACATAAGCCGGGATGGTATGATGCAGGGCTTTGGTTATGAGAGCACGAAACGGTTTGCTGAAAAAACCGGCATGAAAATTACCGCGTCCGGCGGCGTTACCAATGCCGAAGACCTGAAAAAGCTCAACGAGCTTGCTGCTTGCGGAGTTGATTCGGTCATCATTGGCAAGGCACTCTACGAATGCAATTTTCCCTGTCAGGAACTCTGGTACAGTTTTGAAGAGGGCATCAGCATTGATCATAATTTTTCGACAGCACGGAAAAAATAGCCGTTAACCCCCACAACGTGCAGCAGCAGGAGTTACCGTTACAGCAACAGATTGAGGCGCTCATTTTTGCCTCTGAAGAGCCCCTTGCCCTTCAGGCAATCCGGCAGCTTACCGCAGTGAATCTCAACCTGGACGAGCTTCAAGCCATTGTCGAGCGGCTCAACCGGGAGTATGAAGAGAGTGGAAGGAGTTTTCAGATAGAGCCTGTTGCCGGCGGCTACCGCTTTTTTGCCCGTCCGGAATTCGGCGACATACTCAAAAAACTTCTTGCCCCGAAAATCCGTAAAAGGCTTTCCAACTCTCTGCTTGAAGTTCTTGCCGTTATTGCCTATAATCAGCCTGTTACCAGGGGGGAGATTCAGCAGATTCGCGGTGTGAGCCCCGATTATGCGCTCGACAGGCTTCTGCTTCGCGCGCTCATAGAGGTTCGCGGAAGAGCGGATGCTCCCGGTAAACCCCTGCAATACGGAACCACCACGGAGTTTCTCGACCTCTTCAATCTTCCGACACTGAAAGAGCTCCCTGAACTTCGCGAAATAAAAGAAATTCTTCAGGAGCATGAAGAACAGCAATCCCTTATCCGTGTGCATGGCGACGAGAACGCTGCGTCCGGAAATGAACAGGCAGGAAACGATACAGAACTATGAAAAATAGCAGTAAAGATGATGAAGTACGAATCAACCGTTATCTCGCTTCATGCGGCATAGCATCACGCAGGGCGGCCGATCAGCTTGTTCTGGATGGAAGGGTTATGGTCAACGGCGTAGTCGTGACGACGCCTGGCATTAAGGTCAGCCCCTCACGCGATGAAGTTATTGTTGACGGAGAGCGCTTTGCCCAGCCTGAGCACCGCAAGGTCTACATCCTGTTCAACAAACCAAGAAATGTCATCACCACCAACAGTGACGAAAAAAAACGGGAGATGGTGCTCGATTTTATTGATGTCGAAGAGCGCATTTTTCCCGTAGGCCGTCTCGACCGGAAAACGACCGGCGTTATGCTCCTCACCAATGACGGCACGCTGGCGCACAAATTAATGCACCCTTCGTCAAATGTGAAAAAAGAGTATATTGCCGAGCTTGGTGAAAAATTTACCCCAAATCTTCTGTCTCAACTGACCGGCGGAATGCGTTTAAAAGATACTGGCGAAAAAGTCAGTCCCTGCCGTGCTAAAATACTTGACGAGGGGATGCAGGTACTGGTGAGCATTCATGAAGGAAAAAATCACCAGGTCAGAAGAATGTTCGAGACCCTCGGTTTTGAGGTAAAACGGCTTGAACGGGTTGCTTACGCAGGCCTTCAGGCAGGAGAGCTCCGGCGTGGCGAATGGCGCTACCTGAGCCGCAATGAGGTTCAGGTGCTTTACAAGTTGACGGAAAGCCCGTAAGCCATCAGCCGGTTTTGTTAACGGACACAAAACCAGGGGATGGCTATGCTGCAACCGCACTTTTTTCAAAAACGTCATGTTCTCCGCAGGCTCATGACGTTTGTTTTCCTCGCTGCCTTTCTCTTTTGCCCTGATCAGGTCTTCCCGGCCGAAACCGGCGACATGCAGGATCTGCTCGACAATGCCGAATCAGAATCAAATATCGAGCAGTTACTCGATTTGTTTGACCGTCTAAAAAGCAGCAGGATCTTGATCAACCAGGCCGATGTCGATGACCTGTGCCAACTGCCCTGGCTCATGAGAGCCGATGCCGATGCCATCATCATTCACCGGCGCAATAAAGGGCCCATTCTCTCCCGATCGGAGCTCGAACTCATTATCGGTAAAGAGAAAACAGCGAGCATTGCGCCCTATATCCTTTTTACAAAAGAGAGAGTTTTCCGTCAGGCACCCGAAGCAAAAGTCGCTCTGGTTGATGGCTCATTCTACAGCCGCATATACTGGGAAACAACGCCGCGCAAAGGTATTCTCGACGGCTCCTACCCAGGAGAGAACTATAAGCTCTACAACCGGTTGCAGTTTTCCGCTCCCCACATCAAAGCAAGCTTGGTACAGGAAAAGGATATCGGCGAGCCTGATGTAGCCGACTTTAGTGCAATCAGCATCAATGCCTACGATCTTGGCCACCTGAAAAGTGCGGTTCTCGGCAACTACAAACTCAATATTGCCCAGGGGCTGCTCATCGGGCAAGGACGCTATTTTTCCAAAGGGAGCGATCCATCCGGTAGCGTCCGGCTTCCCTCAAAGCAACTATTGCCCTCCTCCTCAAGCACGGAATCCGGTTTTCTCCAGGGAGCAGCAGCGACCGTGAAGGTCGATCCTTTTGAAGTGACTCTTTTTTACTCCTCCAACCATCGTGACGCGGTTATCAACGATGATGGTATCATCACCAGTTTCAGTTCTTCAGGTTACCATCGCACCGAGCTTGAAATTGAAAGAAAAGATAACGTAACCGAAATCATCTCTGGAGCAAATCTTCTCTATCGCTACCAGAAAGGCCTCTTCATCGGCAGGGTCGGGGGAAGCATACTCAACTACCATTATCCAATGCCGCTCGATGAGCTTGAACCTTCTGCAGCAGCAAGTACGCTCTCTTCGGCTACCCTTTACAGCCTTGAAAGCGATCTCTCCGTTGGCAAGGTCAGCCTCTTTGCCGAAGCGGCATTTTCAAGCCACCCCGCTGACGCCTCATGGATTGCCGGGGCGGAGTATGAGATTCTTAAAGGCATCAGCACGGTTGCCGCAATCCGGCGCTATGGAGCTGGCTACTTTTCCCCTTTTGCCGGTGCTTTTGCCGAAAGGGGGAGCGGAGCCTCAAATGAGCGGGGATACTATGTCGGCCTCAACGCAAAAATCAGCACCCGGCTTGCAGTTGCCGCCTATTATGACCGCTTCACCTTTCCACTGCTTGACGATCATTGCCCATACCCTTCCAGCGGTAATGATTCAAGATTTATCATCACCTGGAAACCCTCGCCCCTCTTCACCTGGAACCTGCAACTTCAGCACAAATACAAGGAGGAGCAGTCAAATCAGGGAACTTCAGGCGATCCTCTCTGGATGGCGCTTCCTCAAATCACCAATCGCTGCCGACTCGATTGCGATGTTGCCCTTTCGAGCCGCGTGCAGCTCAGAAGCCGCGGAGAGGTGAAAAAAGTGGTCAAGGATTATCTTGCAGGAGATCAGCAATTTTACGGATGGCTGGCCTACCAGCAGGCAGGGTACACGGCCGGAAAATTTGGCATGAAAGGGCGCCTTGCTGTTTTCAATACCGATGATTACGACGCCGCCCTTTACGCCTATGAAGATGATCTGCCCCTCACCTCTTCCCTCGGGATGTACAACGGACGGGGCAAATCCCTCTTTCTGGTGGCAACATGGCAGGCTCTGCCACAACTGAAGCTTGGTGCCCGATATGAGGTCACCTGGTACAGCGACAGGGAGGTTTACAGCAGCGGTAACGACGAGCGGGCAACCAGCGCGCCAGGCTCATTCCATCTTGGCTGCTTTTTTACATTCTGAGAGGTTGGCAGGGAGGTCAGGTGAGCCCTGCTGCCCGCATCAGCCGATCCCTTATCGCCCGGCCAAGTCCCTCGTCTGAAGGCAGTTCGCAGTAGATGATGCCAATATTTTTTGCGTCGCAAAGCCTGAAAAATCGGAAAAGCTCCCGGCCGTACTCCTCAAGGGTGGAGCACACCTTTTGAAGCGAAACGCCCTCAGGGGGCTCCGAGATGCCGATATAGGCCGAAGAAAGCTCTCCAACGGTGATCTTTTCCTTTCCAGAACAAAGAGAAATCGACGCCCTCGGTGCATAATGGGGATACTTCAGCCCAGGACACTTCGGTCTCTCCTCTGTTTCCGTAACTGCAATAGTCGTTATTTCCGGCACCACGGCCCGCAGTTGTTCCAGTGTGATCGCCCCGGCCCTGAGCAGAACCGGCTTCACTCCGGAACAGTCAACAATGGTCGATTCAAGGCCGATGGCACTTGGCGTTCCCCGCAGCAGGCAGTCGATTTTTCCGTCAAGATCCTGCATGACAGCCTCCCAGCTTGTCGCACTCGGCAGCCCCGAACGATTTGCCGAAGGAGCGGCAACAGGGCAGCAAGCGAGACGGAGAAACTCCCGGGCAACCGGATTTGCCGGGCAGCGTACCCCGACCGTCTCAAGACCCGCAGTAACGCTGTAAGGAACAGATGGATTTTTTTTGAGCACCAGTGTCAGTGGGCCGGGAAAAAAGTGTTCAATCAGCTTTGCTGCCTGCACTCTCACTTCAGAGGCAACCTCCGCAACCTGCCCAATGCTGTAAAGATGAACAATCAGCGGGTTATCCGCCGGCCGCCCTTTTGCCCGAAAGAGCTGATGGAGTGCTTCAGGGTGGCAGATAGCGGCACCAAGGCCATAGACCGTTTCCGTTGGAAACGCTACAACTCCGCCCGAATTCAGTATAACGGCTGCCTCTTCAACTGAATCGGTAAGTGTGGTTTGCATGATCATGCTGAAGAAGCAAAGCTACCGGAAAATGGAAAGGAGCGTACAGAGTGTTCCTGCTATTGCGCTGGAAAGAGGAATCGAGAGGTTATCGTCAATCTTGAACTCACCGACACGCACCATAAACGCCTCGGTCAGCGTTGCTGTTATTGCCATGATGATACCGATAAAAAAATTAAGACCCGGTACGAAGCTGACCACAACAAGTGCAGAGAGAAAAAACGCAGCACTACCCTCAACGCTCTTCTGTCCAAACCGGTGTTTTCCGAAACTTTTTCCAACAATGGCCGCAAGGGTATCTGAAACCGCGACCAGGCTGAAGGCGGTAACTGCAATGATTTTTGGGAAAAAAAGTACCAGAAGAAGCGCTGCCATCACAATATAGGTTGCTCCGTTCAGGTGGTTTTTTGCCCGCTTGAGTTCATGCGCTCTCAGCATCGAATCAAACGTTTTGTGATACCAGACCGAAACCGGCGTGAAAAAATTTTTCAGCAGGTCAATCAGAAAAAAACCTGAAAAAAGCGGGACAAGCAGAAGAAGCGCAAGTTCACGGCTGATAAACCAGTAAATTACCGGAATAGAAAGCGAAGAGAGATGAATTGCTTTTCGCGCAACTTCATAGCGGAGTTCCAACCGGTCAATTTCTTCCATAATAAAAAAGCGCTGAGCAAAAATCGTAAATGGTCATGGATGAAACGGCCCTCGCCGCCCCGATTTCAGGTTTGAATATACACCGAAATCTTTTTTTTTCGTTCATCAATCAAGCCCCTTGAACTCTTTTTCCGTTTCAATTGCAAAACGTGTATTTTGCCTCGCTTAATAAAGAGCATTTTGAACCTGCCAGGCATGAAGAGTGAAAAATTGAGGGTTGCCGCCATCGATCTCGGAACAAACTCCTTCCACATGATTATTGTCGAAGAGAGCCCGCAGAAGGGGATTGTTGAGATAGATCGTGTCAAAGATATGATCTGCATCGGACGCGGCAGCATCTCCACAAAAATGCTTGATGAAGAGGCAATGCAGTCAGGTATTGCCGCGTTGAAAAATTTTCTTGTTCTTGCCCGGCAGCATGGTGTTGCATCAGAAAATGTGCTAGCCTTTGCCACCAGTGCCATTCGAGAGGCAAAAAACCGGGGCGATTTTCTTCGCCGTGTGCGCGAGGAGAGCGGCCTGAAAGTCAAGGTTATCTCTGGCAAGGAGGAGGCAGAATTTATCTACTATGGAGTTCGTAATGCCGTAAAGGTTGGCAAAACCGCCGATCTTCTCTTCGATATCGGTGGCGGATCGGTCGAGTTTGTGCTCGTCAACCAGAAGGGGATACAACTGCTTGAAAGCCGTAAAATCGGCGTGGCAAGAATGTGTGAGCGCTTCGTTACCTCAGAACCGATCAGCATCCACGATATCCATATCCTCGAACAGTTTTTTTCGGCTGAGATGGTCTCCGCCGCAGAAAAAGCCGCCCAACTCAAGGTGACCAGGGCCATAGCCTCTTCAGGAACAGCCCAGAATATTGCCCGCATGATCTGCTCCATGAACGGTCGGGAGAGTGACGCGTCGCTCAACAACAGTTCCTTTTCCCGTACGGAGTTTGAGGCTCTTTACCGGGCGGTCATTCCGCTCGGAGCCGCTGAACGGAAAAAACTGACAGGCATGGACGAAAAAAGGGTCGATCTCATTGTTCCCGGTCTTATTCTTGTCGACATGATTTTCAGACTCTTCAATCTCAAGGAGATCGTGATTTCCGATTCAGCCCTGCGCGAAGGCATGGTGCTCCACTATCTGAAGCACCGAATTGCTTCCGGCACAAAGCAGGGAGAGGACGATGAACTCGACATCCGCCGTGAGAGCATTTATGAACTCGGCTTCCGATGTGGTTGGACGCTTGACCATGCAGAGCATATTGCCCGGCTCAGCCTCCAGCTTTTCGACAAGCTCGCACCCCTGCACCATCTCGAAAAGTCCTACCGCGAACTGCTCGAGTACGCAGCACTGCTCCACAACATCGGCTCATTTATTTCCATCTCATCCCATCACAAACACGGCCAGTACATCATTCTTAACGGTGAGCTTCGCGGATTTTCACCTTCGGAGATCGAGATTATAGCCCATGTTGTCCGCTATCACCGCAAATCAGCCCCTTCGGAGCGCCATACGGCCTACAGTCTGCTCAAGCCGGCGCATAAACGGGCGGTTGACGTGCTTTCCGGCATTCTGCGCATTGCCAACGGTCTGGAACGCGGCCACAGGAAAAACATTCAGAAAATCAGTGTAGAGGTGCAGGATCGCAACATTACTCTGCGCCTTAAAAGCCGTTTTGAGCCCGATATTGAAATCTGGGCCTCTGACCTGCTGAAACCGTGGCTTGAAACCATTCTCGACAAAACAATTACCATTCTGCCGCTCTGACATGAAGCGAGAGCCCTCTTGTAAACGAATCACCGACATCCTTTCGCGTGAGGGGTCGCTCTGGCTGGAATCGGCCTTCTGCAAAGAGCATCATGGCGGCGCGCTGCTCTTCACTGACCCAATAGAGGTGGTGACACTCACCTCCCTAACCGGGCTGAAGTACTTTTTCCGGAGGCTTGAAGAAAAACTTGCCGAAGGCTTTTTTCTTGCCGGCTGGCTCACCTATGAAGCCGGTTATGGTTTTGAAGATTGCCTTGTCAACCGCGGCCACACCCTTCCGCCTTCGCCGCTTGGCTGGTTTGGCATCTACCGTCAACCGGAGCGCTTTTCTGGCGCGGAGGTCGAAGAGCTCTTTGCCGAAGCGAGCGCCCTCTCCGCCCTCATCCTCAATGATCTCTCGTTCAACCTCTCCGAATCAGAATACGGCAGAAAAATCGAAAGCATAAGGGCGCAGATTGCCGCAGGGAATGTTTATCAGGTAAACTTTACCGGGCGATACCGCTTTACCTTCAATGGCGCGGCCCCGGCACTTTTTGCTGGACTGCGAAGCGCTCAACCCTCCTCATACACGGCATTGCTCAACACCGGAGAGCGCACCATTCTCTCTTTCTCCCCCGAGCTCTTTTTCCGGCGTAGCGGTTCGCTCATCGAAACCATGCCGATGAAGGGGACAGCACCAAGAGGTCTTACGGCAGAAGAGGACAACCGCCTGAAAGAGGGGCTCGGTCGATGCCAAAAAAACAGGGCGGAAAATCTCATGATTGTCGATCTCCTGCGCAACGATCTTGGCCGGATATGCAAGCCAGGCTCAGTCGAGGCAAGGGAACTTTTCGCTACCGAAAGCTGGCCGACACTCCACCAAATGCTCTCAACCATTGTCGGTGAGCAACGCCCTGATGTCGGGCTCTACGAACTCTTCAGGGCGCTCTACCCCTCGGGCTCAATAACCGGAGCGCCCAAAATAAACGCCATGAAGCTCATACAAAGCCTTGAACCGGCACCACGAGGTATCTATACCGGCACCATCGGCTATATCACTCCAGAGCGCGACATGGTTTTCAGCGTTGCAATCCGTACCATCGAGCTTGCGGGAAAGCAGGGAGTCTACGGCTCAGGAGGCGGCATCGTCTGGGACTCCAACCCCGCAGAAGAGTACCGGGAGTGCCAGCTCAAGGCAAAGATTCTTGGGCAGGGCGCAGGCCAGAAAGAGTTTGGACTTTTTGAAAGCATGCTCTGGAACGGTAGCTATCTCTGGCTTGAGGAGCATCTCCAGCGGCTTGCCGCATCGGCCACAACACTCGGCTTTCCCTGCGATATTGCCACCGCCGCCCGGATGCTTCGCAATCTCGAAAAGGAGCTGCGCCGAAGCGGCAACGGCAACAGTGTCCGATACTCTCTGTACCATGGCGGAATGCTGCTCGGAGGCGAACCGCACCGGTACGCCACCCGATTCAAGGTAAAACTCAGCCTCTCCCTGCAGGGAAGCTTCAATGTCAGCCACGAGCCCATAGAGGTTCAGGCTTCCGCCGCAACGCTCCGCGTCTGCATGGCTGCTCACCGAACCGATTCAGCAAACCCCTTGCTCCACCACAAAACCACCCAAAGGGAGCTCTGCGACCGCTATCTCACTCTTGCCCGCCAGAAAGGCTACGACGAGGTGCTCTTTCTCAACGAACGTTCAGAAGTAACCGAAGGGGCCATCAGCACCTTGTTTATCCGCCAGGGCCACCAACTCTTGACGCCTCCACTTCACTCCGGTCTGCTCAATGGCATCTTCCGCCGCTACATGCTTGCTACCCGACCCTTCACAGCCGAAAAAGCCATAACCCTGCACGATCTCAAAACCACCGCCGCCATCTTCATTGCAAATTCAGTCAGAGGCCTCAGGCCAGCTCTCTTCACTGGTCATCAAATATTTTTATAGTACAAGAGGATGTATATGCCGCACAACTCCGGGAGCGCCAAGCTCCAGCTCGGCATTTTCAGGTTACTTCTGCCCGAAAAAATGGTGCAGCAAGTTCACCTGAAGCCTCACCAAATCACCGAAAAACTCACTATATTGAACTCATCACCAATAAACGCAACAACATAATCATCACCCCATCATGCGCGACCACACCCCTGACTTCAAAATGCATGAGCTGACAGACCAGAACAAAGCGCTCATCCGCCAAACCGTACAGCAACTGCTGGAGAAACTTGCCGCCGATGGCAAGCTGACCTTGGACACCCTGCTTGAATTCTGGATTGAAGTGCCCGGTGTCAAGCGACCAAGGGGAAGCTTCAGGGGCGGCTTTCTGATGCCCGACAGCTTTATCTGCATCAGCGACTATTTTAAGCCTGACGTGCCTCACACGCTTATTCCCGGAGCAGCATATCCCGATGGTGAAGCCGATCTTGAAAAGGTTTGGGATGACCTGCTCGAAGAACTCTTCTACCAGATCGAAATTTTCACCTCTCCGCTCTCAACGGGAAAAGGGATTACGCTTGAACTGTGGGCAGGTAATCGCCAGCGGCCTGAAGGAGAGTGGCTCTACGCCGTCGATCGTAAAGTGGAACTTGGTTAGTTTTTTGTGTGGTAGTCGCAGATGCTGCTGATGGAACAGTGTGCACAATCAGGCTTTTTCGCCCTGCAGGTGTAGCGGCCGTGAAGCAGCAGGTAGTGGTGAAAGGGGAGCACCCACGCTTCGGGAATAATGTTCATCAGCTCCCGTTCGGTCTCTTCCACTTTTGTTGTCTGAACCAGCCCGATCCGGTTTGAGACCCGGTGTACATGGGTATCGACCGGCATGACCGGAAGGCCAAAAGCGTTGCTCAGCACAACGTTCGCTGTTTTTCGGCCAACTCCCGGAAGGCTTTCGAGTTCCTCCCTTGTCCCGGGAACTTCACCATGAAAGCGCTCAACCAGAACCCGGCTTACCTCAAGAATATTTTTTGCCTTGTTGTTGCAGTAATTGATGGAACGGACAAGAGTTCTGACTTCCTCAAGCTCCATTTGGCTCATGCTTTCGCAGTCCGGGGCACACCGGAATAGTTCGCGGGTAATGACATTGACCTGCTTGTCCGTTGCCTGGGCCGCCAGAATGGTAGCCACAAGCAGTTGGAAAGGGGAGTTGTAGCAGAGCTCGCTTTTGGGGTTCGGGTATGCTGCGCCAAGCACCTCGTTGAGAAAAACAATTTTTTGTTCAGGGCTCTCTTTCATTCGCCCCCTCAGCTCTCGATTTCCGGGCTCTCCTCCTCACTCTCGCTCTTCTGAAGCTTGGCCACCGACTGGTCGATCAGTCCCCGTCCGTTTTTGTGCACCTTCCCCTCACCTTTGAGATCGTTATAAATCGCATCAAGAATGCCATTGACAAACTTGCTGCTCTTGTCGGTGCTGTTAAATTTCTTTGCAATTTCAATAGCCTCATTGATCGAAACCTTGGGCGGAATATCCTCGCAGTAAAGGATTTCCGTCAGGGCCATGCGGATGATATTCTTGTCAATAATGGCAATACGGCTCATATCCCAGTTAAAGGTATGCTTCACAATATAGAGGTCAATCTCCTCTTTATGCTCCTTGATGTTTTTCAGGAGCGTATTGAAAAACTTCATGGCATTGGCATCTGCCAAAATCTCCTCGGTCAAAAGCCAGCCTGCGGCGGAGTCGATGTCGGTATCACGGATTTCAATGGTATAGAGCGCCTGTAAAATTTTTTCACGTATTTGCCGTCGGTAGGTCTTCATAAAAGAGCAATTAATTGATTGAGGAGTGGAGGATTTCACTGAGAACAACATCTGTTCGCCCGAGGTTTTCATACAAAACATGCGGATGATGCTTTTTCAGCTCCTGGGTTGAAAAGTTGCCGGTCGCTACGGCAATAGACTTTGCGTTCAGAACCCTGGCACAGGCGATATCATGTTCCGTATCGCCGATGATGATAATGTCGTGGTTCACAAACGTTTTTCCGGTCAGTTGGCGCGCTTTTTCGACCGCAACCGCTGGCAGTTCATTGCGACTGGGTGCGTCATCGGCAAAGGCTCCGAAGGGAAAGTAGTGGTTTATTTCAGGAAGAAGGAGCTTGTGCCGTCCAGAGGCTTCAAAATTTCCTGTCAAAAGAGCGAGCAGTACTTCGGAATGGCCTGAAAGCTCCTGAAGCAACTCTCTGATGCCCACCATCAAACGGACGTCCGAGGCTTGAGCGGTCTGGCGGAACAGCTCAATATAGCACGCCTTGACGCGCCCGAATTTTTCGGTAATCTCACCCTCACCAAGTCCGGCACTCTGCAAGACCTCATAAATGATAACGCTGTCCATCTTGCCGCAAAAATTATGCGTCGGAGCGCTTCCTGCAGTGCCGTAGACCTCCGTCAGGGCATCAACAAGTACGCTGCGGTTAATCTTGCTCACCGAAAGCAATGTTCCGTCGATATCAAATAACACAAGTTTCTTCAGCATGGCATCTCTTGGAACCTCTCAAATCCTTATTTTTTCAAGACGTACAGGAATCAGTCTTGATACACCCTCCTCCTCCATGGTAACCCCGTAAAGCGCCTGGCAGGAGGCCATGGTTTTTTTGTTGTGCGTAACAATAATGAATTGGGTGTTATTCTCAAATTTTTTCAGGAGTTTAATAAAGCGGGTGACATTGGCATCATCCAGCGGAGCATCCACTTCATCAAGAATACAGAAGGGGCTTGGCTTTACCAGATAGATGGCAAAGAGGAGTGACAGTGCCGTCAACGCCTTTTCTCCACCACTCAACTGCTCAATGGAAAGGGGCTTTTTCCCCCTTGGTTTGGCCACAATCTCGATATGGGCATCAAGTGGATCTTCGTCGGAATGAATGAGCAGATCGGCCTCATCCTCGAGTTCAAAGAGCTCCCGAAAAAGAGCAATAAAGTTTTTTCTCACCTCGCAAAATGTCGCCTCAAATTTTTGAAGGGCCACCTTGTTGATCTCCTCGATGGTTGCGCGAAGCTCTCGTTCGGCCTTGAGCAGATCCTCCCGCTGCGAGACAAGAAAATCGAGCCGCTCTTTTTCCGTCTCATACTCATCGAGCGCCAGCTCGTTGACCGCGCCAAACTGTGCACGCTGTTTCGTCAGCAGCTCAAGTCGCTCTTTCGCCTCATTGCGGTCATAAGCATCATCAAGAGCCGGTTCCGCCATCAGGGCAAGGTCACAGTTATATTTTACCTGCGCCTCCGTAAAGAGATGGTCGAGCGACTGCTCCAGTTGCATACTCTCGTGGGTGAGGGTTGCGAGCAACTGCTGCCGCTGGTCGTGTTTCCGCCGCAGCTCCCGCAGCATCGCCTGGCTTTCGTGATGCTGTGCCTGCCGCTCCCGGTAAGCCAGTCCAAGGTCGCCAACCTTTTTCTGCTCTCCGGCAGCTTCGAGAAGCAGCTCCTCCAGCTCATTTTTCATCCCTTCAGATGCCTTCCGACCCAAAAGCCGTTTCTTTTCGGCGGCAGCACTCTCCGCCTGGAATCTTTTGATCTCTTCAAGCAGCGTATTCCGGCTCCCTGCCACAGCCGTGATGCTGAAATTGAGCTTTTCAAGATCGCGCAGCGCATCCTTGTAGCGGCTTTGACGGGCCTGCATCTCCCTGCCAAAGAGATGATGGCGCGACTCAAGAGCGGTAAGGTTCTCTTGCAAGAGCCGGATTTTTTCACTGAAGCGTGCCGCTGCCGATGCCTTGCGGCCTATCGCAGGCAAAAGCTTCTGCAGTTCAGTCTCGCAGGTCGCTTTTTGCGTAACCAGTGAAGCTCTTTCCGCTCCAGCCTGCTCTCGTTCCCGCTTGCTGGCACTCTCCTCGGCATCCAGCCGGGCCGCTCTCTTCTCAATCGCCCCAAGTTCCCCCGTAAGGCGCTCAACCTCCCGTCGCTCTTCATCCACCCTGATCAATCCCAGCTCCCTGCGCAGTTGCACAAGAGCCTCCTCCTCATTCGCAATTGTTTTTTCCAGCGCCAGAAGCTCTTTCTGGAGACGCTCACGCAGCGCCTTTCTCCCCAGCCGGAGTCCCTCGCTGTTTTTTGAGCTGCCACCCAAAAGGAGCCCCCTGCCAGCAAATTTTTCACCCTCACTGGTCACAAACGAGCAGTCAGGATAGCGCAAGGCAAGTGATTCCGCCCTGTTGAGATCCGGTACCACATAACTCTTGCCGAGCATCAGCAAAAGGGCATGATGCAGTTCCGGAGGGTAGTTGATGAGTTCAGCAGTTTTCTGTGCGCCCGCGATCTCCGGGTAGTCAACCCCATTGTTCTTGCTCACCAGATCGAGCACCAGAAAATGAACCTTACCCTTGTTGGAACTCCTCAGATTGGCAATTCCCTCCTTGGCTTCCTGCAACGACTGGCAGACATAATAGCTCATACTGTCGCCAAGCGCAGCATTGACCGCTTTCTGGCAAGAACTCTCAAGCGAAAGAAGATCCGACAGGCATCCCATCCCCGGTCTACCGCTTTTCTGCTTTTCAAGAAATCCGATTCCCTCCGGCATTCCCTCAAAATTATCAAGCACCGAGTTGGCAAGCAGAATCTGGTTGTGCACCTTCTCCCGCTCAGATCGCTGCAAAAGAAGAGCCTCCTGCATCTCCGCGATACGGCTTTGCATCCCCTCCAGCCGTTCCCGCGTCATCTCTTCCTGTTTTTTTGCCTCAGCGATTTCCTCTTTTTTGCGCCTGCTCTCTTGCTGCAACTCCTCTTCAGCGCTCCGCGATTCCCGCATCTTCTCCCGAGTAGCGGCCTCTTTTGCTTCAAGCCGCTCAATCGTCGAGCGCAGATACTCTCGCTTCGATTCAAGGCTGTGTTTCGTCAACGCCAAATGGTTGGCCTCACTCTGCTCTTCTGCGCAGAGCTTCCGCTTACGGGCAAGCTCCTCCCTCTGCTGGCCGAGCGTTGTATTCAGCTGGTCATGCTCCGCAACAAGGCTATGAAAGGCCGCATGCAGCTCCTCGCATGCAGCTTCCCCGGGAGCTTTCTGCCCGAGCAGCTCACGCTCGCGCACCTCTTCTTCAGCGCTTTTCTGCTCTTTGTTGCTGATAATTGCCCTGAAGCGCGTCATATCGGACAAAAGGCTCTTTTGATGCTCCTCATACTGCAAAAGAGCCTTTTCGAGGGCATGAATCCGCTGATTGCTCTCGTTCAGCCTCTTCTGACTCTCCGTCAAGGCATTCTCCTCCTTCAGCATTAGCAGCTCCCGCTCTTCAGAAGCGCTCTCTTCGGTCGCAATTGTGGTTGCACAGGCATGGTTCAGCCTCTCCTCCTCCCTGATACGGAGCTGCATTGGCTCAAGCTGCTCGCGCAACTCTTCCATCTTCAGCCAGGAGAGCGCAAGATCAAGATCGCGAATCCTCTTTTTCAACTCCCTCAGCTTTTCAGCCTTGCGCACCTGTAGCTTCAGACTTCGCACCTTCTTTTCAACTTCCGCCACCACATCATCAACGCGGGAGAGGTCGCGCGACGTACTTTCAAGCAGCTTGAAGCTCTGTTTCCGACGCTGTTTATAACGGGTTATCCCTGCCGCTTCCTCAAAAAGCTTCAGGCGCTCCTCACTCTTGTTGCTGATAATCTCCTCAATCATCTTCAGCTCAATAACCGAATAGGCATCACTGCCCATCCCGGTATCGGTGAAAAGATCAAGAATATCGCGGAGCCGGCAGGGCACCATATTCAGCATGAACTCACTATCGCCGTTGCGGTACAAGCGGCGCGTAACCGTCACCTCGGTATACTCAATCGGCAGCACATTTCGCGTATTCTCTATGGTCAGAGAGACTTCAGCAAGATTGAGAGGCTTGAGGTTCCTCGAACCATTAAAAATGATATTCTCCATCTTCGCCGACCGGAGCAGCGACGACTTCTGCTCGCCCAGCACCCAGCGCATGGCATCCACCACATTCGTCTTCCCACACCCGTTAGGCCCTACAATTGCCGTAAGACCCTTGTCAAATTTAATTCTGACCCGATGCGCAAAGCTCTTGAAGCCCAGGAGCTCAATTTTCGAAAGATACATCTGAACAATGAAGACAATAAGGGTTTGACAGTCACAATCCAGGCCAGAAACACCAATGTAACAAAAAACAAACCCGCAAAAAACACCACCCAGCCCCTATGATGACGGGTTACGGGTTGCGTGTACGATGGAGGCGCATGCAGCGGCAGCAGCGACGTCGTGAACTCGCAATATGGCAGCGCCACGCATCAGGGCTATCGTTTGTGCTGCGATGGTAGCGGCCAGCCGTTCGGATGGTGGCGGGGTTTCACCGCCGGGCCGGGTAATGGCATGGCCGAGAAACGATTTTCGCGACAGACCCGCCAGGATCGGGCGCCCCAGGGCAAGCAGTGCATCAAGCTGATCGAGCAGTTTGAAATTTTCCGCAACGCTTTTACCAAAGCCGAAACCCGGATCGATAAAAATATCCTTAATCGAATGCTTTTCAGCCAGCGCTATGGAGCGCGCTAAAAAACGGCTCACCCGCGTCACAATATCTCCTCCCTTCTCCTCAGCAGCCATGCTCCATTGCATCGACTCCGGCCTCACCGCAGTATGCATCAACACCACCGCCGCCTCGTACTTGCGGCATACAGCGGGGAGATCGTGGTCAAAAGTAAAGCCCGAAATATCATTGACCATATTCGCACCGGCCTGTAACGCCTCTTCAGCGACCTCCGCCTTAAAGGTATCAATTGAAATCAGGATGTCGCATTTCTCGCGCAAAAGGGCAATAAGCGGCACCGTACGCTCAATCTCCTCACGGGCGGGCACTTTTTCAGCTCCCGGGCGGGACGACTCACCGCCAATATCAATAATCGAGGCTCCTGCCTCGATCATCGCCAGCGCATGATCGAGCGCCCGGTCAAGGTCGACGCCACCGCAGCCTGCGTGCAACACCCCGCCGTCATAAAATGAATCAGGCGTTGTATTCAAAATACCCATGATGAGTGGCCCCGCAGAGAGATCAATCATCATGTCACTCCGAACGGTACCGGAGTGAAGGTGATAACAAAAATCGCTATGGCCACCCATCCGTAGATGGTTCTTCCGGCAGTAAGGGGATGGTCATGCACTGTCGGAGGATGGTTCAGGCCGACAACGCGCGAAAGAATCAGCGTCCACAACATCCAGCCCGGCCACGACCAGCGCAGCATCTCCGGCGGAATCAGTGCAATCGCCTCCGGTTTGAACCACGAGAGCAGCAATTCCAGAAATGAAGGAAAGCCAAGGAGCAGGATAAAGAGAAGAAAGAATCGCGCTGCTACAGCATGTCCTCTTCTGCCGAAAAGGGCATAACTGATATGGCCCCCGTCAAGCTGACCAACCGGAAGGAGGTTCAGTGCCGTCACAAGAGAACCAAGCCAGCCCGCAAAAAGAAAGGGATAATGATACATCTCTGTCATTGGCGGAAGGTTTTTCGGCGCTATCACATACTCCAGCCCCATCCAGAGCAGATTTTTGCCAAGAACAAGGGTGCCCGGAGTAACAGGTGCCAGCAAACCGCCCTCGGAAGCATACTCAGGATGAATGCTATAAATAAAATCAGTCGGTGGAAGATTCAGAAAACCGTAAACAAGAAGCGCTACGCATACGACAAACCCGCCCATCGGCCCTGAAACTCCAATATCGAACAGAGAGTTTGTTCCAGGGATTCGATCTCTCACCTTAATCACTGCACCCAGCGTGCCGAGGCTGAGTAGCGAGGGCAGTGGAGGCACAGGAATATAATAGGGAAGCGTTGCCCGCACACGATGGCGTCGTGCAGCAAAAAAGTGGCCAAACTCATGAACCGTCAAAAAAAGAAGGAGCGAGGCCGCGTAAGGAATGCCCGAGGCAAGCGAGCTGATAAAAAGCGGAAGAGAGCTGAATTTTACTGCATGGCCACCCCAGAAAGCTCCCGCCCAGAGTGTGGTCACTACCGTTAAAAGAAAGAGAAGCAGATGAAGAGGGTAGTTCTGGCCAACGGAAAGGGGGCGGTTTGAAAAAATCGGAAAACTCATGAAATTATTGCTGAAACAGTTGCGAAGCTGTTAAACCCGTTGCCGCCCATGGCTAGGGCGGCTCTGACGGAGAGGGCTAATCTTTATCGTTATCGCCATCTTTACCCTTGACGGCGCCCTTTTCACCCTCTTTAACGGCACCCTTTTGGCCACCCGCTTTTTTCTCACCGAAGGTGGCTACAAGCCCATTGGTCAGCTCAACCTTCTCCTCAGCCGTCAGCTTTGCCTCCGGATGCGCAGGCAGGTAGAAAAATGGAGGCATTTTACCCTCTCTTACCTCTCCGGCAGCCTTGTCGCCCTCATTTTCTCCTGTTGTCCGTCCCCACTCCGAAACATTAAATGCCTTTCGACCAAAAGAGACATCGACCTGGGTCAGCCACGATGCAGGTGCCACCGAGCTGTACCAAGGCCAGATGGTTTCGTTCGAATGGCAGTTCTTGCAGGCGCGTCCAAAAAGCTCGCTTGTGCGCGCAGAATTCCATTTCGGTTCGCCACTGACTGGCGGATTTTTGTGGTCACGGCCATAGGGAACAAGCTGAATGGCAGCCAGTGCTATTGCCGCTCCCGCAAGGAATTGTAATGGTTTCATGGTACAGATTCTCCTTTTGTTGCTGTTATTACCAAGACTATAATTTTACGTGAATATACGTGAATTTTTGGTTTAACCAGCAGGGCAGACTCCATCAGTTGCCTCTCGCAGCGGAAGAGCGGAACCATTCCTGCGTCATGCAGCACAGCAAAGTGTAAAAATCGCCAATAATATGTATCTTTCTTCTTTTTTTTGGTTGATTTTCAACGATTCAAGTCTACAACTCAATGGCATATTTCAACCATCTCTGTCTCGTTGAGGCTCCCCAGACCATCATAGCCCCCTTTCCCCGCTTCATTACTGACTGTATCGGCGTTTGCTACCTGGCGGCGGCGGTCGAGCATGATGTTGAAAGTATTGTCATGCCCGAAAATTACTACAATGAGAAGATTTTCGACAGTCTCTGTGCACTGCTTAAAAAAAAGCCGGTTGACCTCGTTGCCATCTCCTCCATGACCGGTGCCTTCAACCAGGCTGAGCGGCTTGCAAAAATTGCCAAAGAGGCAGGCGCCTTTGTTGTCATGGGCGGCTTTCACCCCACCGCTCTCCCCGAAGAGGTACTCAAACTCTCCACAGTTGACGTTGTCGTGATTGGTGAGGGCGAGGAAACGTTCCGCGAGCTGGTGCTCAACGGCCCCTCACGAGCGGTCAAGGGACTTGCCTACAGGGAGAATGGAGGCATTGTCTACACCGAACCAAGGCCCACCATCGCCAATATCGACTCCATCCGCTTTCCGATGCGCTCCCTCCGCCCCAGCCGATACGGCGAAAAAGGCGACGCCTACTCCATCGATACCATTTACACCTCCCGTGGCTGCCCCTGGAGCTGCTCCTTTTGCGCCAACGACCAGATGCACAAAGGGTGGAGGGGCAGGAGCGCCGAAAATGTGGTCGAAGAGATCGCTCTTCTGCACGACCCGAAAAACAAAAAGCTGCTCAAAATCTGGGATGCCAACTTTTTGACCAACATCGGGCGGGCAGAAAAGATCTGTGACCTCATGATCGAAAGGGGACTGACCAACTTCCGCATCATGACCGAAACGAGAGCCAAGGATCTTGTCCGGGCCGAACGGATTCTGGATAAACTGCACAAGATCGGGCTCAGCAAGGTTGGCCTCGGCATCGAAAGCCCGAACGAAGCCACCCTCGCACTCATGAACAAAAAAAACAGCCTCGGCGATGTTTCACGGGCCATTGAGCTCTGCCGTGAGCATCACATCGGAGCAGAAGGGTACTTCATCATCGGCCACTACACCGAAACCATCGAGGATACCATTGTCTACCCCGACTTTGCCCGATCACTCGGCCTTCGCCAGGCACTCTTCATGATAATGACACCATACCCCGGAACTGGCATCTTCAAAGAATACAAAGATGAAGGGAAGATATGCTCATTCGACTGGGACTTCTACAACAACTACTGTCCGGTCATCGAAACCCGTACCATGAACAGCGACACCCTTGTCGCCATGCTGGCCTACTGCAATGTCGCCTTTAACCGCTACCGCTCAGTCATGAAGCGCAACAGCCCGAAAGAGCTGCTGCTCAACTTCCTGATCGACCTCTTCCAGCTCTGCTTTCTCATGCGGGTCAACAAAAACCTCAATACCCTGCAGATCACCGACCTTGTCTTCAACGCCCTCCAGCGCATGCTTGAGCACGAGCAAGGGGAGATAGAGCAGCCAGCGCTTCCCTCATGCAAACCCCTGCCGGAGCCACTCACCCTCCGCATCCGCCGCTCACCCGAAAAAAGCATCACCTTTTCCCTGTATGAGCGCGGCGCCAACCGCGTACTCACCATGAACGCCCAGCAACCGGGAGAGGCGCTCACGCCCATTTCAGGCCCGGAGATCAGCCTCGACAAACTGGTTGTCTGTGCCTGCTCCCTCTCAATGGAGACCCTCATGAGCGCCCTCTACCGCAACGAATGGCTGCGCAACAACCCCGGACGCCTGACAGGCCAGATACTCTCCATCCTCGCCGACCCGGAAATTCTGCGCTTCGGTGGCCGGATTGCCGCGCTCTATATCGGAACCTGGCGCAAAAACAACAACTGACTCTCTACTCAAATTATGCTCGACACGCTCCGCAAGGTCTTTGGTTTCCATGAATTCCGCCCCAACCAAGAGAGTGTTGTGCGCTCATTGCTCGAAAAGCGGGACGTCCTGGCCATCATGCCGACCGGCGGAGGCAAATCACTCTGCTACCAGCTCCCGGCCCTCCTCCTCCCCGGCACCTGCATGGTCATCAGCCCGCTTATCGCCCTCATGAAAGACCAGGTCGACGGTGCCCGCTCCAACGGCATCCGTGCCGCCTTCCTCAACAGCTCCCAGAGCCCCGACGAACGCGACGAGGTAATGCGCCATCTCCTCTCCGGCAGCCTCGACCTCCTCTACGTCGCGCCCGAACGCTTCATCCTCAGCCAATTCCGCGAAACCCTTAGCCGGGTGTCGCTCAGCATTGCCGTCATCGACGAAGCACACTGCATTTCCGAATGGGGGCACGACTTCCGCCCCGACTACCTCTCGCTCGCTGACCTCGTCGCCCTTTTCCCCGACACCCCGGTTGCCGCCTTCACCGCAACGGCGACCCACAGGGTGCAGCAGGAGATTCTCGACAAACTGGCCCTGCGCAACCCTTTTATCGTCCGAGCCTCCTTCGACCGCCCCAACCTCCTCTACGATGTTCGCTTCAAGGAGAATGTCGATGCCCAGCTTGTTTCGCTGCTCAACAGCAACCCCGGGAAGGCAGCTATCATCTACCGCACCAGCCGAAAAAGCGTCAACGACACCACCGCCATGCTTCAGGCAAAAGGGTTTCGAGCCCTTCCGTACCACGCAGGCCTCAGCGATGACGACCGCAAAAAAAACCAGGAGGCCTTCATCCGCGACCAGGTGGAGGTCATCGTTGCCACCATCGCCTTCGGTATGGGGATCGACAAATCCAACATTCGCCTGGTCATCCACGCCGACCTACCCAAAAGCATCGAAAACTACTACCAGGAGACCGGCAGGGCAGGGCGCGACGGCGAACCGGCAGCGTGTACACTGCTCTTCTCCCAGGGCGACATACCAAAAATGCGCTTCTTTATCGACGCAATGACGGATCAAACCGAGCGAGAGCGGGCTCTCGCCGCTCTCTCAAGGGTGAGCGCCTTTGCCTCAACCTCCGTCTGCCGCCGCCGCACCCTCCTTGACTACTTCGGCGAACGCTACCTGCATGACAACTGCAACTCCTGCGACATCTGTCTTGGCACCCGCGAAGTGGTTGACGCCACCCTCGAGGCGCAGATGGTGCTTTCAGCCATTGTTCGCACCGAAGAGCGCTTCGGGGCAACTCATATCACCGATATCCTTACCGGAAGCAGGAATAAAAAAATTCTCGACTTCGGCCACGACCGCCTCAAAACTTACGGTGTTGGCAAGGCTCACGACAAAAAATACTGGCGTCGCCTCATCGACGAACTTCTCGCCCAAAAGGTTATCGAGAAATCGGAAGGGCTCTACCCGACGCTCTTTCTTCTTCCCAAGGCCTCAAGGGTACTCCGACGCGAAGAGCCCTTCGACATTGTCCATAAGCTCGAAAAAAAAACGGGCCTTTCGCTCCCCAAATCGGGCGATGCGCCTTATGACAACAAGCTCTTCGAACTGCTCCGTACGCAGCGCAAACAAATTGCCGACGAGCAGGGAATTCCACCCTACGTCGTCTTCTCCGACCGAACGCTGCTCGACATGGCCGCAAGCCTTCCCCGAACGGCGGAAGCGATGCTTGGTGTCTCGGGTGTCGGTGAAGTGAAGCTCCAGCGCTACGGGCGGCACTTTCTTCGCCTTATCGACCGCTACTGCAGCGAGCAGGCCTGAGAAGAGCCAGAGCCTTACATGTGCGCCATGATGGCTGCGTGAGCAACACACCAGCATCGCTTGTGATGTTGCCACCATGAAAATCCAGAGCAACTTTTTTGCCCCTTACGGGGATATGGCTGATGCTGAATTGTATGAAAATAAAGTTTGTTGTGCCACTCTGTGGTGTGACTATATTATACTGGAGGAGTTGCATAAATATAGCGTCTTATTAGCTGAATTTAACTAACGGTAATATAAAAATTTGCGGTGTTTTTTTTGTTCCTTTTTTTTGTTGACGGATAATTCAGGTTACATGCCAAACATCTTGCCTGTAACGCATCCATGGCACATCAGCACCAATGAAAGTTGCTCTTATAACCGGCATAACCGGCCAGGATGGTTCTTATCTCGCGGAACTGCTGCTTGTATTATGGTGATTTGACCGACAGCAGCAACCTGACCAGCATTCATGAAGAGGTGCAGCCGGATGAGGTCTATAACCCTGGAGCGCAGAGCCATGTTGCGGTGAGCTTTGAGTTGCCGCAATACTCAGCCGAAGGATTATGTGATTGCCACTGGAGTCCAGTACAGCGTCCGCGCAGCTTTGCATTACCATCCGCAGGGAGCGGGAAGGGAAGGGAAGGGAAGAGGAGAGTATTATTGAGGCACTTGCCATCCCGCATCCTTTGCTCAGCATTGGAGAGGTGATTGTCCGTATTGATCCGTGCTATTTTCGTCCTGCAGAGGTGGAGTCGCTGCTTGGTGATCCGGCAAATGCGAAAGCGGAACTGGGCCGGGTACCGGAGATTACGCTTGACAAGATGGTTGAAAAGATGGTGGCGCACGATCTTGATCTCGCCCGGTGTCATGCGCTTCTTAAGGCCAATGGTTACCGTGTGGCGGTCAGTAAAGAGAGTTGAAATTTTATTTTTAGAGAAAAAACCTGGTCAACTACTGATATGAGTTCAATAAGAATTGCCGTTATCGGTCTTGGTTATGTCGGTTTGCCGCTTGCTGTGGAGTTTGCCAAAAAGTATCCGGTGGTGGGTTTTGATGTCAAGCGGGAGCGTGTTGTTGAGCTGCATGAGGGTCATGATGCGACGCTTGAGGTGAGCCGTGAGGAGTTGCAGATGGTGCTCTGCAAGGGTAATCATACGGCAGGGGAGGAGTGCAGGGGGCTTTTCGTAACCGCAGAGAGCAGTGATCTTTGTGCGGCAAAC
Source organism: uncultured Chlorobiaceae bacterium (assembly GCA_903882665.1). Lineage (GTDB taxonomy): Bacteria > Bacteroidota > Chlorobiia > Chlorobiales > Chlorobiaceae > Chlorobium. The sequence continues at coordinate 178,540 of CAIRXW010000008.1, forward strand.
TGTTATATCGTTACGGTTCCGACTCCGACCGACAAGAACAATCGGCCGGTTTTGACACCGCTCATCAAGGCGAGCGAAACCATCGGTCGGGTGCTGAAGCCTGGTGACTTGGTCATATACGAATCAACCGTCTATCCCGGCGCTACCGAGGAGGATTGTGTGCCAGTGCTCGAAAGGGTCTCCGGGCTTACCTTTAACCGGGACTTTTTTGCAGGGTACTCTCCGGAGCGGATCAATCCCGGCGACAAGGAGCATACGGTGACGAAAATAAAGAAGGTCACCTCGGGCTCTACTCCTGCAGCGGCGGCCAAGGTTGATGCGCTTTATCGCTCGATCATTACTGCAGGTACACACCTCGCTTCATCCATGAGGGTTGCTGAGGCGGCCAAGGTGATTGAGAATTCGCAACGCGACATCAATATTGCTTTTGTCAATGAGTTGTCGATGATTTTTAATCGCATGGGCATTGATACGCATGAAGTTCTGGCGGCAGCGGGCACCAAGTGGAACTTTCTGGACTTCAAGCCGGGCCTTGTCGGCGGTCACTGTATCGGGGTTGACCCCTATTATCTCGCCCAGAAGGCGCAGGAGTATGGCTATCACCCTGAAATCATTCTTGCGGGCCGGAGGCTGAATGATAATATGGGGAGATATATCGCTTTGCAGGTGATCAGGTTGATGATTGCGGCGGATCATAAAATCAAAGGGGCAAAGGTGCTGATGCTCGGCATTACCTTCAAGGAGAATTGCCCCGATATCCGTAATACCCACGCGGTCGATATTGTCCGTGAATTGCAGCAGTACGGCGTTGAAGTCGATATCCATGACCCCTGGGTCAAACCCGAGGAGGTGATGCATGAGTATGCTCTTACCTGCCTTCCGGAGCTTAACGGTAACCGCTACGAGGCGATTATTCTTGCTGTTGCGCATCAGGCTTTTAGCGATCTTGATATCCGTTCGCTTTGTTTCGACGATCATACTGTGGTTTACGATGTGAAGGGAGTCTTGCCGAAGGAAGAGGTTGACGGGAGGCTATGAACACGCTTCTTTTTAATAAGATATTGCCTCTGCTGCTCTTGCCCTCAGGGTTCAGCTTCTTGTGCCTGCTGGCTGGTCTGCTGTTGCGCAACAGGTTTTTTGTGTTGCTCGGGATGCTGGTGCTTCTGGTTTTCAGTATGCCTCTGGTGAGTGATTTTTTGATGCGTTCGGTTGAGGTTGGCTCTGGAAGGGTGCCGGTCAGCCGTGTCGGGAAGGCTGATGCGATTGTGGTGCTGAGCGGGATGATTGTGAGGGTTGAGGGGGCGCCGTTGGGTGAGTGGGGTGATGCGGTGGATCGGTTTGAAGGTGGCGTTGAGCTGTTCAAGGCAGGGCGTGCTCCTGTGATTCTCTTTACGCGTGGTCAGATGCCGTGGCAGCCGGATGCGGTGCCTGAGGGTGAGGTTCTGGCCAAAAGGGCGCTGCTGCTTGGGGTGCCGAAATCGGCAATTCGTTTGACCGGCAAGGTGGGCAATACGGCGGATGAAGCGGTTGCGTCAAGAGCGTTGCTTGGTGTCGCAAAGGGGGTGCCGAAGAGGATTATTCTGGTGACCAGTGCCTTCCATATTCGTCGGGCGCGTTTTCTGTTTGAGCGTGCCGGTTTTGCGGTTGAGTCGTTTCCGGTAGATTATCAGGTGAGTGAGAAGAACGATTTGACGGTGTTGCGCTATTTGCCAAATGCTGAGGCGCTTGCGGAGTCGGAGAGGGCGCTGCGTGAGGTGATGGGGCTGCTCTATTACAGGTTGCGGAGTTTAATTGGGCTGGATTGACGGTATGGTATTTGATAAGTGATGCGCAGTTGTTATCTTTTTTTCTTTTTGAAATACTGTTTTTGCGTGATTGCATGAGTGATGTTGATGATGTAAAGTGGTATGCGCTCTATGTTCGTTCCCGGTATGAAAAGAGGGTGCATCAACTGCTTCTTGAGCAAGGTGTTGTGAGTTTTCTGCCGCTGCTTGATACCTGGAAGCAGTGGAGCGACAGGAAGAAAAAGGTCTCTGAACCCCTGTTTCGGGGCTATCTGTTTGTCAATATTGCGATGCAGCGGGAGAAGATTGCGGTGCTCGATACGGAGGGTGTGGTAAAGTTTATCGGGATTGGTAAAACGCCTTCGGTGATCTATCAGCGCGATATTGAGTGGCTAAAGCAGTTGGTCAGGGAGCCGGATGCGGTTCACCGTACGGTTGATTCTCTTCCTCCGGGCCAGAAGGTGAGGGTTCTTGTCGGTCCGTTCAAGGATTTTGAGGGTGTTGTTGTCAGGCAGGGAAGGGAGTCGCGGCTGGTGGTTTTTTTTGATAGTATCATGCAGGGCGTTGAGGTTACACTTTCCCCTGATGTGCTGCTGGCCGTTGCTGGTGCTCCCTTGCCGGTTCATGACGCGGTGCTTTTGCAGGATGAGCTTTCGGCGGTTGAGAGGCATTTGCGCCGGTTGTGAGATGACGTAATGGAGTGGTTGCTGACGCCGTCAATACTGAAGAGGAAAGGCAGGCTTGCGCAAATTTGCGCTGATAAGAAGAAGAATGGAGGGTTTTGTGCAACCAACATGCGGTCAAGCGTCAATACGGAATATCTTCAGCCTGCCGGTGATTGTGGCGGCGCTGGGTTATTTTGTTGATATTTACGATCTGGTGCTCTTCAGCATTGTGAGGGTGCCGAGCCTGAAGTCGTTCGGGCTGTCGGGAAAGGAGCTGATCGATTACGGGGTCTACCTGCTCAATATGCAGATGATCGGTATGCTGGTTGGCGGTATTCTCTGGGGGTGGCTTGGTGACAAAAAGGGGCGTCTGAAGATCATGTTTGCCTCTATCCTGCTTTATTCGCTGGCCAATATTGCCAATGGTTTTGTTTCGTCGCTGCCGGCTTATGCCGCTTTGCGTTTTATTGCCGGCGTCGGTCTTGCGGGGGAACTCGGGGCGGGCATTACGCTTGTTTCTGAGGTGCTGCATACACGGATACGGGGGTATGGCACCATGCTTGTGGCTTCTGTTGGTGTTTCGGGGGCGATTCTGGCCAATATTGTGGCCAATACCTACGAGTGGCATAACGCTTTTTTTATTGGAGGCGGGCTTGGCCTCTTGTTGCTGATTGCCCGTGTGCGGGTTGCCGAGTCGGGGATGTTCAAGGCTATGGAGGCAAAGAGCGGGATGAGCCGGGGGAATATGCTGGCTTTGTTTACCGACCGCAAGCGCTTTTTCCGTTATATTAATTCGATTATGATTGGCGTGCCAATCTGGTTTGTTGTTGGGGTGCTGATTACCTTTTCGCCGGAGTTTGGTGTTGAGCTTGGCCTTACCGGGCCGGTTAAGGCTGGTAATGCGGTGATGTACTGCTATCTTGGCCTTGTTTTCGGGGATCTTTCGAGCGGGCTGTTGAGCCAACTGTTGCAGAGCCGTAAAAAGGTTATTCTCTTGTTCATGCTGCTGACGGTTGGCGCGGTGGCACTCTATTTTCTGCAGGGGCACCAGAGCCCGCAGTTTTTTTATGTGGTATGTGCCATTCTTGGGTTTGCGGGTGGTTACTGGGCTATTTTTGTTACGGTTGCGGCTGAACAGTTCGGTACCAATCTTCGCGCTACGGTTGCCACTACGGTACCCAACCTGGTGCGTGGCATGGTGGTGCCCATCACCATGCTTTTTCAGTTTTTCCGAGGCTTATACGGTCTGGAGTCAGGGGCTCTGCTGGTTGGAGCCCTCTGCGTGACGGCCGCCTTCTTCTCTCTCCGAGCCCTCGAAGAGACCTTCCACAAAGATCTCGACTACTACGAGGAATTCCTCTGATCCCCTCATCAAACGAGTAAAAGGGGGACGTTGTTGACTACGTGTATTTCCCGCCTCAGGAGCGTCAAACGATTCCCATTTCGGCCTTTAAAAACTGGCCGGTGTGGGAGTGCGCGGTTCGGGCAATCTCTTCAGGGGTGCCTTCGGCGATGATGTTGCCTCCTTCGAAGCCTCCTTCGGGGCCGATATCAATAATCCAGTCGCTGTTTTTTATTATGTCGAGGTTGTGTTCGATGATGATGACGCTGTTGCCTTTGTCGACGAGCCGGCGCAGCACTTCGAGCAGGTGCTGGATATCCTGGAAGTGGAGTCCGGTGGTGGGTTCATCGAGAATGTAGAGGGTGTTGCCTGTCTGAATTTTGGCAAGTTCCGCCGAGAGTTTGATGCGCTGTGCTTCGCCGCCTGAGAGCATGGGGGATGGCTGGCCGAGCTTGAGGTAGCCGAGTCCGACGCTTTGCATGGTGGTGAGAATGCGCATGATCCGGGGGAAGTCAACAAAGAATTCTGCGGCTTCGGTGATCGACATGGCTAGGACGTCGGCAATGGATTTTCCCCGGTATTTGACTAGCAGGGTTTCGCGGTTATAGCGCTCGCCTTTGCAGTTTTCGCATTGGACATAGACGTCGGGCAGAAAGTTCATCTCGATTTTCCGGGTTCCGGCTCCCTGGCACACTTCGCATCGTCCCCCTTTGACGTTGAAGCTGAATCGTCCGGCTTTGTATCCCCGGATCTGTGCTTCGGGCATGCGGGTGAAGAAGTCGCGGATGAAGGTGAAGGCTCCGGTATAGGTTGCGGGGTTGGAGCGGGGCGTGCGCCCGATTGGTGACTGGTCGACGTTGACCACCTTGTCGATATGTTTGATGCCTTCGATGCTTTCGTAGGGGTAAGTGAGCAGTTTTGAGCGGTAGAAGTGGCGCGCAAGGATCGGGTATAGGGTCTCGTTGATGATGGTCGATTTGCCTGAGCCGCTGACGCCGGTGATGCTGACGAGTGAGCGGAGCGGAATAGTGATGTCGACGTTTTGGAGGTTGTTGCCCCGGCACCCTTTGAGTCGCAGGAATTGCGGCTCTTCGATGTTTGTTTTTTCCTCTTTTTGGCACTCTACCTGCCTCTTTCCGCTTAGGTATCCTGCGGTCAGTGAGTCGGGGTCGAGGGAGGTGGCGGCTCCCTGGGCGACAATCTCTCCACCGTATTCTCCTGCTCCGGGGCCGAGATCGATAATTTCGTCGGCTTCGAGCATGGTCTCTTTGTCGTGTTCGACGACGAGGACGGTGTTTCCGAGATCGCGTAGTCGCTTGAGTGAGGTGATGAGTTTCGAATTGTCGCGCTGGTGGAGACCGATGCTTGGTTCATCGAGGACGTAGAGGACGCCGCTAAGCTGTGAGCCGAGCTGGGATGCAAGCCTTATGCGTTGTGCTTCGCCGCCGGAGAGGGTTTGCGAGCTGCGGTCGAGGGAGAGGTAGCTGAGGCCGACGTTGAGGAGAAATTCAAGGCGTTTGATGATTTCGTGCAACACTGGTTTGGCGACAAGTTTCTCTTTTGTGGTGAGGGTGTCGGGCAGTGCGATGAAAAAGGCAAGCGCTTCGGGCAGCGGCAGCCCTTCGCATTCGGCGATGTTGAGCTCGTTTATTTTGACCAGGAGGCTCTCTTTGCGCAGTCTTGCCCCTTTGCATGAAGGGCAGGGCTGGCGTAGCATGTAGTTTTCGGCCCATTCGCGTATTTTTGCGGTGCTGGCATTTTTAAGGATCTCTTCGACGTAGGGCACTGCTCCGGGAAAGGGTTGCGGGTAGAGGGTGTCGTGGCCGGAGTAGCTGTAGCTGACGTCAAAGGTGCGACTGCCGGAGCCTTCGATCAGGATTTTCATCGCCTCTTTTGGAATGGCGGAGAGCGGGGTATCAAGTGTGAAGTTGAACTCTCTGGCGATAGCCCTGATCACCTGCCAGAGGTTGCGTTTTCCTGATTTGCCGAAAGGGTCAAGCCCGCCTTCGTTGAGGGAGAGCGTTTCGTCGGGAGTCATCAGCTCTCCTGAAAGCTGCATGAGCTCTCCAAGGCCGTTGCACTCGGGACATGCGCCGTAGGGTGAGTTGAAGCTGAAGTGGTTTGGCGCAAGGTTGACGACCGGTACGGAACCGTCTGAATAGGCGTAGCGTGTGCTGAAGGTGAGCTCTTTGCGCTCACTCTCCGTCGGGTCGCAGATGACCGTCGATTTATGTTCCGACATGGTTATGGCCATGCTGACAGCATCTCTGAGGCGATCTTCGGACTCGTTGTCGATCACCATGCGGTCGACAACGAGCTCGATTGAGTGGCTTTTATAGCGTTCGATCTGCATATCTTTCTCCAGCTCCCGGTATTTTCCGTCGATGCGTACACGGAGAAATCCTTTGAGGAGGAGCCTTTCGAAGAGCTCACGGTAGTGCCCTTTGCGTCCTGTGACGAGCGGGGAGAGGATCTGCACTTTTGTACCGTGTGGCAGGGCGAGAATGGTTTCGCAGATGGCTTCTTCGCTCTGCTGCTGGAGCACGGCGCCGGTGACGGGGTCGTAGCGCCGTCCTGCCTTGGCGTAGAGGAGGCGGATAAAGTCGTGAATTTCGGTGATGGTGCCGACCGTTGAGCGGGGCGAGCGATTGGTGCTTTTCTGGTCGATGGAGATGACCGGTGAAAGCCCTTCGATAAAGTCGACGTCGGGGCGCTCGATGTTGCCGATATATTGCCGGGCGTAGGGCGAGAGTGTTTCCATAAAGCGGCGCTGTCCTTCGGCGTAGATGGTGTCGAAGGCGAGGCTCGATTTGCCGGATCCCGAGAGGCCGGTAATGACAATAAATTTGTTGCGTGGAATATCGAGAGAGATGTTTTTGAGGTTGTGGACTCTTGCTCCCCTGATGTTGATATGGCTGAATTCCATTGGTGTTCTCTGTGCCTTTGTTTTCTCTGCGTGGCAATCGGCTTGAGTGGTTGATGCCTTGCCAAGCGTTGTGCTGAAGGTTACTGTGTCGTTTCCGGAACATTCAATATGGAAATTATTTTCCGGAAGTGAGCTGAAAAAGGTAAAGAGTGTTTTTGTGATGTGGTTTTTACGCAATGAAAAAAGGCGACCCTGAGCCGCCTTTTTTCATGAGCGTGTTGCTGTTTGCGCTATCGTCTCACTCCTTCAGTGCGGCTCTTGCGGCGGCAAGGCGCGCAATTGGTACCCTGTAGGGGCTGCATGAGACGTAGTTGAGCCCCAACTGGTGGCAGAATTCGACGGTGGATGGGTCGCCGCCATGTTCACCGCAGATGCCAAGTTTGAGTTCTGGCTTGACGGCACGTCCCTCTTTAGCCGAGATGCTGATCAGTCGGCCGACGCCATCCTTGTCGATTGATTCGAAGGGGTTGCGTGGAAAGATATCCTGCTGCTGGTAGATTGGCAGGAATTGGCCGGAGTCGTCGCGGCTCATGCCGAGTGCCATCTGTGTGAGGTCGTTGGTGCCGTAGCTGAAGAAGTCGGCGGCGGTGGCTATCTGGTCGGAGGTTATTGCCGCGCGGGGTACCTCAATCATGGTGCCAACGAGGTATTTTACCCCGGTACCTTGTTCGGCAATGACGCTGCGTGCGGTTTTGTGGATCACTTCGCTGGTGATTTCAAGCTCTTTGACGGTGCTGATGAGTGGAACCATGATTTCGGGTACCACGACGAGTCCCTCTTTTTTGAGCTTGCAGGCGGCTTCGATAATTGCCCGCACCTGCATGACGGTGATTTCGGGGTGCAGGATGCCGAGGCGGCAGCCGCGCAGTCCGAGCATGGGGTTGAATTCGTGCAGGTCGTTGATACGCTCTTTGATCGCTTCAAAGGAGGTGCCTATCTTGCTGGCAAGCGCACGGATTTCGCTGTCGGTATGCGGCAGGAACTCGTGGAGCGGTGGATCGAGCAGGCGGATAGTTACCGGGCGGGATCCCATCGCTTTGAAGAGGCCGTAGAAGTCTTCGCGTTGGTAGGGTAGCAGTTTTTCGAGCGCTTTTTTGCGCCCTTCGACGTCATCAGCCAAAATCATCTCCCGCATGGCGTCGATGCGTTCTCCGCCGAAGAACATGTGCTCGGTGCGGCAGAGACCGATTCCTTCAGCGCCGAAGGTGAGGGCGATTTCAGCCTGGTCTGGCTGGTCGGCATTGGTGCGGATATTGAGTTTGCGGTATTTATCGGCCCACTTCATCAGTTGCTCGTAGATTGGCCAGGTCGGGGCATCTTCGGGTTTGAGGGTTTTGTCGACGAGGACTTCAATAATTTCGGAGTTTTTGGTAGCCACTTTGCCTGCGATGACTTCTCCGGTGCTGCCGTCGATGGAGATGTAGTCGCCTTCCATCAAAACTGTTGGGTTGCCGCTTACGCGCATTTCCCCTCTCTGGTAGTCGATGTTAAGTGCGCCGCATCCGACAACGCAGACTTTGCCCATCTGGCGTGCGACCAGTGCGGCGTGTGAGGTCATGCCGCCCCGCTCGGTGAGGATGCCTTCAGAGGCGGCCATCCCTTTGATGTCTTCGGGTGAGGTTTCGATGCGGACAAGAATGACGGCTTCTCCTCGTTTTCCTGCTTCGTATGCGTCAACGGCATTGAAATAGATCTTGCCGGTAGCAGCGCCGGGCCCGGCATTCAGCCCTGTCGCGAGGAGTCTTTTTTCGGCAATGGCAGCCTGTTTCTCTTTCATATCAAAGACCGGCCGGAGCAACTGGTTGAGCTGTTCGGGTTCTATGCGCAGCAGCGCCTCTTTTTCGTCGATCAGTTTTTCGTTGTACATATCGACGGCGATTTTGACGGCGGCCATGCCGGTGCGTTTGCCGACGCGGCACTGGAGCATGAAGAGTTTGTTGTTCTCAATGGTGAACTCGATGTCCATCATGTCGTGGTAGTGGTGTTCGAGTATGGAGCGGATCTCTTCTAGCTGGTCGTAGATGCCGGGGTTTTCGGCCTTGAGCTGTTCAATTTTTAGGGGGGTTCTGGTGCCGGCTACCACATCTTCGCCTTGGGCATTCATGAGGAATTCGCCGTAGAAGATGTTGTCGCCGGTGGCGGCATCGCGGGTGAAGGCTACGCCGGTACCGCAATCGAGGCCCATGTTGCCGAAGACCATGGCCTGGACGTTGCAGGCGGTGCCCCAGTAGCCGGGAATGTGGTTGAGCTTGCGGTAGATGATGGCCCGTTCATTGTTCCAACTGTTGAAGACGGCTCCGATTGCTCCGATGAGCTGTTCGTGGGGATCTTCGGGAAATGTTTTGCCGGTTTTTTCCAAAATTGCGGCTTTATAGTCGGCAACGATCTCCTGAAGGTCTTCAACGGTGAATTCGGTGTCGAGTTCAATGCCGAGCTCACGTTTTTTTGCTTCAAGGATTTTTTCGAAGGGGTCGATCTGCTTTTTGTCGGTCGGTTTGAGGTCAAGCACGACATCGCCGTACATCTGCACGAAACGGCGGTAGCAGTCCCAGGCGAAGCGGGGGTTTCCTGATTTTCGGGCCAGGCCGTCAACGGTTTGTGCATTGAGGCCTAAATTGAGAATGGTGTCCATCATGCCGGGCATCGAGGCTCTTGCGCCTGAACGGACCGAGACGAGGAGGGGATTTTCAGGATCTCCGAATTTTTTGCCGAGTGCCTCTTCAATTTTGCGGAGTGCAGCGGGGATATCCTGCTGGAAAAGGTTTCGGGGGTAGTTCTTCTGGTTGTCGTAGTAGTAGGTGCAGACTTCGGTTGAAATGGTGAATCCCGGAGGAACCGGCAAGCCGATGTTTGCCATCTCTGCAAGGTTGGCGCCTTTGCCGCCCAGCAGGTTTTTCATGGAGGCGTCACCTTCAGAATTGCCGCCAGAGAAACTGTAAATGTATTGTTTACTGCTGCTCTGTCCGCTGGTAATCTCAGATTGTGGCATGATTTTTTATAAGTAATTGTGCTTTTGCACCAAGAAGCAAAAAGGAACGATCTATGGTGAAAAAACAGGTGAAGTTGACTACTTTTATCGAAAGTGAAGTTTACTAAAAAGCTGCTGTAAAAACTACCGTAAAGGATATTTCATTCTGATTTTTATTATGGGAATTGAGCCTCTTGTCATTTTGTTCCAGGTACTGCGTCTTGCTGTACCATACATTCTTACATCTGTCGGTGCAACTTTTTCGGAGCGGGGGGGAGTGGTCAATCTTGCGCTTGAGGGAATGATGCTTGTCGGTGCGTTTGGAGCGGCGCTTGGTCAGTATTGGAGCGGTTCAGCCCTGGTGGGGATTCTTCTGGCTCTTTTCTGCGGCCTTGGTGTGGCGTTGCTTTTTGCTTTTGTGACGGTTACGCTGAAGGCTGACCAGATTGTTGCCGGTATTGCCATCAATATGCTTGTTATGGGCGTGACCCGGTTTGGTCTCAGTATGCTCTTCGGGAGTTCGATGAATTCGCCGCGGATTGCCGGCTTTGAGCTTCCCTCTCTTCTGCTTGATCCGCTTTTTCTTGCCGCTGTGGTCTCAGTCGTTGTTGGGCATCTGCTCTTGTTTAAAACTCCTTACGGGCTCAGGCTCCGCTCTGCCGGTGAGAACGCTGAAAGTGCTGACAGCGCAGGCATCAATGTTGATCGGGTGCGCTACTCCGGTGTGCTGGTTTCAGGGGCGCTTGCGGCGCTCGGCGGAGCTTTTCTTGTGTTTCAACAACACACTTTTACTGATAACATGTCGGCCGGGCGTGGTTATATCGCACTTGCTGCCATGATTATCGGCAAGTGGAGTCCAGTTGGAGCGGCACTCGCAAGCCTGCTCTTTGCGGCGACGGAGTCAATGGAGATCTGGCTCCAGACGGGGTGGATTCCCTCCCAGTTGGTACAGTCACTTCCCTACGTCATAACGCTGGTTGTGCTTGCAGGGTTTGTCGGTCGGAGCTCTGCTCCGCGGGATGCAGGTACTCCATTTGAGAAAAATCGTCTGTCAGATTAGGCTGAGCAGCTCCGTCACAAGTTTTTCGATGCCTTTGGCGACCTCACTTATTGGAGCGTCAAACATATAGGCCGGTGTCGTGACTACCTTTTTCTCTCCGTTGAGAACGGTGTCCCAGACGGGGCAATCGATATGGCGGGCACCCATTGCTTCGATATCTGCGGCTGTCAGCGAGTCATTGCCGATCGTCAGGTCGAGCTGCTCGCAGCCCAATATTTTGGCCGCTATTACCGGCGCAATGCAGATAAAGCCAAGCGGTTTTCCTGCCTTATAGAATGATTGCACTGCGGCAGCAACATCCGGGTTGACGTTGCAGTCGGCTCCCTTGAAGGCATAATTGCTGAGGTTTTTTGCTGCTCCATAACCTCCAGGCAGGATCATGGCATCGAGGGCAAGCGTATCAATTTTCTTGAGATCCGTGATGTGGCTCCGTGCAATACGTGCCGATTCGACCAAGAGATTGCGGGACTCCTCTGGCATTACTTCGCTATTGTAATGATTGATAACGTGGTGCTGTGTGATGTCCGGCGCCAGACAAACAGCTTCAGCCCCGGCCCGATCAATGGCAAGCAGGGTCAGCACGGCTTCATGGATCTCCGATCCGTCAAGAAAACCGCATCCGGAAAGAAGTATTGCTATTTTTTTCATTGGTAGAATTACGTATATTTTCTTGTTTAATAGTATGCTTTAATCGGGGTTTTTAAGTGACTTTCTGAGCGCATTATAGGTTGTTGTCGTATTTTATGAAAGATATACGTGGTTTGTTTTGTGTTTATACCGGATTGTAATTGTTCAGTTCGTGTAATAAATCACTTTTTCACAGACTAATTATAGCTATTCTGCAAATGAGTACCAATAATACTACTTCGCTGGCAACGGTTGCTGTTATTACCGGGAAAGTCTGGGCAGTGGCTGGAGATGGAAGCCGACATCTTCTTCGGCAGGGGGATGCGGTGTATGAAGGTGAAGTTATTCTTACGGAAGCAGGAAGTATTGTTGTGCTTCGAAATGCAGATGGCGCTGATCTGAAGGTTACAGAAGGCAAAGAGGTCGCGCTGAGTGGCGGGCTTTTTGAAAGTGGGGAAAATACGTTCAACCTTGATTTGAGGGGGATGATCGCCGCAACGGATGGCTCCCCCGATGCCGCCAGCAGCGGCTACCCGGCCGATCCAGCCACTCTGGTTAGCTCTGATCCACCCGGTTTGCAGACACTTCATGGATTTTTAAGTGTAGAGCGTATCGTTGAGTCTGTTGCCCCTCCTGTCTACCAGTTATGGTCGTATACGGGTAACTATAATCAGGAGAACCAGTTTCGATCGGCAAGCTTCAATCCTCTTCTTGATGGCAGGGCCACAGTCGATGAACGAATAATTCTATCGGTTGAACCGATGCCAGTTGTTACGGTTGAGCCCTTTTCTGCAGCTACTCCGAGAGTCTACAGCTCTTTTATTCAACAGAACGACGTTCCGAAAAATAACCCGACAGAGGTTACTGCCTCGGTGCAGGAGGATGCGTTGCCGGGCGGTAACCGTGATACGCCTGATGATACGGCGGAG
>CAIRXW010000009.1 GCA_903882665.1 uncultured Chlorobiaceae bacterium
CGAAAACGAGATTTTAGTGATTGCTGTGCTCGATTGCCGAAGAAATCCTGACTGGATAAGGGCAAGATTGCGCGGCTGACTACAGTGAAGTCAGTTAATCCCGCTCTACGCCCCAAACGGCCTCAACATCCGCAAATCATTCTCAAACAGCAGCCTGCATCAATCTTGTACCTCAGCAACACCGTGCGATCAACACCCACGCCAAAGGATAGCCTGACCACTCTTCGGGGTCTATGCCGCAGTTGCGCATGACGTTGGGGTGGACCATGCCGCAGCCCATGATTTCGAGCCAGCCTGATTTTTTGCAGACTTTACATCCCTTGCCGCCGCAGAGGTAGCAGGTGACGTCGACATCGGCTGATGGTTCGGTGAAGGGGAAAAAGCTTGGACGGAACCGGAGTTTGACGTCGGTGCCGAACATTTGTTTGGCGAAGGAGTAGATGGTGGCTTTAAGGTCGGCAAAGGAGACCTTCTTGTCGATGTAGAGCCCTTCGAGCTGGTGGAAGACGCAGTAGCTTCGCGAGCTGATGGCTTCATTGCGGTAGACCTTTCCGGGGCATATTACCCGTATAGGCGGTTTCTGGTCGAGCATGACTCGCACCTGCACCGGGGAGGTGTGGGTTCTGAGGAGCACGTCGGAGCCGGGGTTGCCGCTGGTGACGAAAAAGGTGTCCTGCATGTCGCGGGCGGGGTGGTCGGGCGGAAAGTTCAGCATGTCGAAATTGTAGCTGTCAAGCTCCAGTTCGGGGCCGGTTGCTATGCCGAATCCCATGGCTGAAAAGATCTGCTTCATCTCGCCAAGCACCTTCTGTACCGGATGTTCGCTGCCGGTGAAATAGCGCCGTCCAGGGAGGGTGAGGTCAATGCCTTTATTGCTGCTGCTTTCGGTTGATGCAAGCCTCTCCTCTGCTTCGGTGAGCTTTGCATCAGCCGTCTGCTTGAGCTGGTTGAGCAATTGGCCAATTCGCGGTTTGTCAGCAGGGTCAACCGACTTGAGCTGGCCGAAAAGAGCTGCAATGAGCCCTTTCCGAACCGTGTATTTGAGGCGAAAGGCTTCAAGATCGGCCTGCGCTTGTATCTCAAACTCAACAATCTCCTGCTGTAACCTGCGAATGCTCTCTTCCATTATGGTACCAGTGTAAATCTTATTCGATAACCGATTTGACAATCTGTGCAAAGGCAGCCGGATCCTTGACGGCAATCTCGGCGAGCGCCTTGCGGTCGATTTCGACATTCTTCTTCAGCATGGCGTTAACCAGACGGGAGTAGGTGGTGCCGTTCAGGCGTGCGGCGGCGTTGATACGCATGATCCAGAGCGAACGGAAGGTGCGTTTTTTAACGCGACGGTCACGGTAGGCGTACTGTTCTGCTTTATCGACCGCATGTTTGACAACGGTCAGAATATTGCCGCGTGATCCCCAGAACCCTTTGGCTTTTTTTAAGACTCTTTTTCTCCGTGCTTTTGAGGCTACGGCGTTATTTGCTTTAGGCATCGTTGTGTCGAGTTAATGTTAATAATTTAGCCCTGAATCATCCGCTTGATCTGCTTGGCCTTCAATCCCAAAAGCAGTGCGCTCTGGTGGAGGCGGCGTGAGCGTTTTCTGTTCTTTTTCTCAAGGTTGTGTGAGCCATTCATGCGTTCACGCTTGATTTTTCCGGATGATGTCGTCTTAAACCGTTTGCATGCTCCACGGTGGGATTTCATTTTAGGCATGATACGTTCGTCCTTTATTTATTGATATAAAATTGCTCGAATGTCTTGCTGATTACTCTTCTGTCAGATCCTCGGGAGCCAGGGGCGCAAGTGGCGCGGCCGGTGGCTGGTTTGTTTTTGC
>CAIRXW010000010.1 GCA_903882665.1 uncultured Chlorobiaceae bacterium
GTATCAGCTCTATCTACCATCTAAAGAGGAGCTGAAGAGGCAATTGGAGGAGGCGGCAGGTATTGAGCATCGGGAAAATCCGGATCAGGAGGACATAGGCGATGTTCGATAAATGGTTCATTCAAGATATCGGGCAAGTCTTCGATCGGTGAAACCGGGTGGTTGTTGAATTCCGCTAATCGAAGTGCTCGTTTAGTTCCCAAAGCTGTCAACGATTTCCGGGGGTTTCGCTTCGCATTGCCGGTACAGCAGGGCTCATGAGGAGCGGAAATAGGGGAGGCTGTGCAAAAGAATCACAGTCCTGACTTCTGCCAACTTTGCTAAATTCCTTGTATCTGAAAAATAAGTCATTGTTTTTCAGATAGTTAGTATTTTTTGGTTCGTCAATTTCCGCACTAAATGGTATCTTTGCCACATGCGTGGAGACTTGACAATCCGGAAGGTTAAGACCGCCTCAGGGGCAACCGCAGTTCAGGTGGTCCGCAATGAGGGAAAGAAGCGTGCCATCATCAAGCACGTAGGTAGTGCTCATAGCAAGAGCGAGTGCGATCTGTTGATGGCAGAGGCAGTGAAGTATGCCGAAGCCCATCGCAGACAGCCGTATCTGTTCCCGGAGACACCCACCTCAACAAACTCTCCACAACACCTGGATCTCTCTCACGCCGAACTTGTCGATGTAACGCATCAGTTTGCCCGCACTGCGCTGCTTGCTTGCGCCAGGATGTGTGGATTGGGAGCCATGCCTGAGCTGTATCTTGATTTTGCCATCATGCGCATCATTGAGCCCGTCTCCAAGCTGCGCACCCTCGAGCTTCTGCAGCGGTATTTCAATGTGCGTTATGCTGAACGGACCGTTTATCGGTTGTTGCCAAAGCTCCTTGAGTATCAGAAGGAGATCGAGACTGCCGCCATTCAGACGGCTCGCGATGTACTGCAGGAGACCTTCAGCCTTGTGTTGTACGATGTCACCACGCTGTATTTCGAGTCTTTCAAAGAATACGACTTTCAGAAACCGGGCTTCTCCAAGGACAACAAACCCCAGCAGCCGCAAATCGTTATTGGCCTGATCACCACCCGATTGGGTTTTCCGGTAATGCACGAAGTGTTTGAGGGCAACACCTTCGAAGGAAAAACAATGCTCGATATCGTACATCGTCTCCAGGAGCGGGTCGGGAACTCCAAGCCGGTTATTGTGGCGGATGCGGGTATGCTTTCGAAAGCCAACATGCAGCAGTTAGAGGCTGACGGGTATAGCTACATCGTGGGAGCACGATTGGCGAGCACCGCAAGTTCCTTCATTGATACGATTCACAAAGAGCTACCCCGCACTGACCAGGCATCAAGGCGCTTCAGCTATTCGAACGCTGTCAAGAACGCCTCGATCATCTGTGAGTTCTCCGAAGCACGCTACAAAAAAGACAAACGCGAGTTTGACAAGCAGATAAAGCGGGCCCTTCAACTGCTTGAACGGAATGAATCAGGGCGGCGGGCCAAGTTTGTCAAGAAGTCTGGAGAGAAAGACAAGCCGTTCATCTTTGATAATGCCCTTCAGGCAAAGGCAGAGAAGCTTCTGGGCATTAAGGGCTATGTCACCAACATTCCGGAGTTAGAGTTGTCCAGTGCTGACGTAGTCGCCTACTATCGAGATCTCTGGCATGTAGAGCAGGCGTTTCGGATGAGCAAGTCAGACCTGAAAGCCAGACCCATCTTCCATTATACGCAGGAAGCCATCAGAGCCCATATGCTCGTTTGCTTCATGGCCTTGATGATGGGCAAATACCTTGAGATCAAAACGGGCCGGTCGTTACGGCAGATTCGGGACGAACTGTGGCAAGTGCAGGAGGCAAATATCCATGATGAGCGAACCGGAGAAGTACACGCCGTGCGCATGAACACCAGCAAATTGGCGAACAGCACACTTATTCAACTCTTGAACCCTGAGTTTCCGCACTAATTGGCAGAAGTCGGGA
>CAIRXW010000011.1 GCA_903882665.1 uncultured Chlorobiaceae bacterium
CTCCGCCGTATCATCAGGCGTATCACGGTTACCGCCCGGCAACGCATCCTCCTGCACCGAGGCAGTAACCTCTGTCGGGTTATTTTTCGGAACGTCGTTCTGTTGAATAAAAGAGCTGTAGACTCTCGGAGTAGCTGCAGACAAAGGTATCGGAACGGTTGCAGGCAACGGCTCCAAAGAAACAAATGTCAGTGGTTCAACCGACATGACTATGCGTTCATTCATCGTCGCCCTGCCATCAAGAAGAGAATTGATGTTTAACGAACGAAACTGATTATTCGGAATATAGTTATTCGTAAATGACCAGAATTTGTATACAGGAGGGAGAACTGTCTCGACGATACGCCCAACTTTAAAAAATCCATGAAGGCCACTTTGCTCATGGCTGCCATGGCTGACTGGTTGTGCCGTCGATGATGCCGCAGCGGGGGAACTACTGCGGCTTGTATCAGGCGAGTCCTCTGTTGCGTTTATCAACCCACTCCAATCAGGGCTGAACGCACCCCCACTGCTTTTAAACAGCCCGCCACTCAGCGAGACCTCATTGCTTTCTGTAATCCTGAGATCACCACCAGTGGTGTTCCGAAGCACAACAAAACTTTCCGCCTCTGTAACAATAATGTCGCCCTCATGCACCAAATCCCCTTTCTGAAGAAGATGCCAAGCTCCATCTGCACCCATTGACCATATTTTTCCGCTAATATCAGCAACCGTTGCCAGAGGAGGTGTCGTGTTATTACTCATTTATTTATATATATGTATCAAAGATTATGAACCAATCAGAGTTTTGTTGTACGCTTTTTTTAATCCTCATTTTAAGACACACAAATCAGTATATATGAAACATATATTAATTATACATAGTTCAATTTTGTTGTGTACTGGAGTGACGAGTAACGTTCACCATGGAGGAAGAGCAGGTACGATATTGACGCATGTTGTTTTTTTATTGTTTTTGTTATGAAAAAAATAAAAAATAACGTTGTGCATTATTGGATTCCTGAATCTCCCGGTACTGTGCCGGAACCGATAGACAGAGATTTATGGCGATATCCCGGTGGTGAACATCGCTTGCGTCGGAATGTGTGCCCAAAACGTCGGATAACTTCAATCCTTGCAAAAATACGATAAAATTACACAAGCCAATACAGGTTTGACTATGAAAGGAAAAGGGAGCTATTGCCTCATTTGAGTTTGTTGCCGTTTTATTTTTATTACTTGCGATGCAAGCGACGCAAGTTGGATGTGCTTATATTGTTGTTAATACGCAGTGAAACGTATTGAGATGTGAAGGGCAAATCTCATACGGAGGAAAAATCTCTTTCCGGAAAAGTATATTCAGGGTATTAGTATGATCGACAAGTTGCTTTATCGGTTTCTGGCGATTATGGAGTCTTGGAGAGCTGGTAACATTCTCAGCGTAATAATTCAAAAATCCGCATATTACGACGGATCAATCGAAACAAGAAGTTGGGTCAACAGGAGATTTTGAGGATGGCATATATGCACAGGGAGTTCCACAGGGCAGACCGTATCGGCTGGCTTCGTGCTGCCGTGCTGGGCGCCAATGACGGAACCATCTCGATAGCGAGTCTTGTTATTGGCGTAGCCGCTGCTGGAGCTTCCCAGGGTACTGTTCTGTTAACCGGTGTGGCTGGTCTGGTCGCCGGAGCCATGTCTATGGCGGCAGGCGAATATGTGTCGGTTCAGTCGCAAGCCGACACCGAACATGCCGACATTGAGAGGGAAAAACGCGAACTGGAAACGGATCCGGAGCACGAACTGGAGGAGTTGACCTCAATTTATGCAGCTCGTGGACTTGATCAGCCACTTGCACGACTCGTAGCCGAAAGCCTGATGGCGAAAGATGCTCTTGGAGCGCATATCCGTGATGAACTTGGCATTACGGAGACCCTGAGGGCACGTCCAATCCAGGCAGCATTTGCCTCGGCAATTTCTTTTGTTGCGGGCGGGGTTATTCCGATTGCCACAGTGCTGCTGGCGCCTTCAGGCCTCGTTGCCGAACTTTCATCTGCGACCGCATTTGTGACGTTAGTGCTTCTTGGAGGAACCGCAGCCTATGCCGGTGGAGCATCTCTTGTCAAGGGAGCCATTCGTGTTGCCTTCTGGGGAGCACTTGCAATGGGGCTCACGGCAGGCGTCGGCAGGCTCTTTGGCACTGCGGTATAGATGAGGCTGTGCTGCAAGGTGTTCGCCATTTTCAATGCGCTTGTCGGTGGCGTTATGTTTTTTCCTTTTGATATTTTGGCGAGGGGAACTGTTCCAACGTTCCAAACCCCGGATACTCTTCCTCCGGTTTGGCTCATTGCTCCTTTTGTGATGCTTCTCCTGATGATTGCCACAGGACCACTCCTTTACCACCGTTTCTGGGAGCGTCACTATACAACGGTTTCCGTCAGCCTTGGGTTACTTGTAGCTGCTTACTACGGCTTTCTGATGGAGCATGGCCTGCATGTTCTGGAGCATACCCTCGAAGAGTACCTCTCCTTTATTACCCTGATCTTCTCCCTGTTTGTCGTATCCGGGGGAATACTGATAAAGATCGACCGACGGGGAACACCATTGATTAATGCTCTCCTGCTCTTTTTCGGAGCACTTATCTCCAATCTTGTCGGGACAACCGGAGCCTCCATATTGCTTATACGTCCCTACATGCGCATCAATGAAGGTCGGCTGAAAGCGTTTCATCTTGTTTTTTTTATTTTTATCGTCAGCAATATTGGCGGTGCACTTACTCCTGTTGGTGATCCACCGCTCTTTCTCGGCTTTTTAAAAGGCGTGCCCTTTTTCTGGGTATTGTCGAAACTGTGGTTGCCCTGGCTTGTTACCGTAATTGCTCTTCTCCTGATTTTCATGCTTCTTGATGCAAGTGTCGGGACTGGAGAGATGAAAGGTACCGAAGCAAAAGGCGGTGTGCGCATTACGGGTGGCCGAAACTTTTATTTTCTCGCACTCATCATTGCCGCAGTTTTTCTTGACCCGGCGGTGATTGTCGGCTTCCCGAGTCTGCAGGAGCTGTTTCATCTGCCGTTCGGCATCCGTGAACTGATCATGATGGTGGTTGCTCTTGCTGCCTTTAAAACCGCAGATCAGCAGGCACTCAAGGGTAATGAGTTCGACTTTGAGCCAATCAGGGAGGTGGCATCTCTTTTTATCGGCATCTTTGCAACCATGATTCCGGCCCTTGAACTTATCGGAAACTATGCGGCGACTCACGCCTCTGAACTCTCTCTCTCGCGCTTCTACTGGATGACCGGGGCCCTTTCCGGTGTGCTCGACAACGCTCCGACCTACCTGAATTTTTTTGCCGGGGCGTTAGGGAAGTTTGGGCTTGATATTGCTTCTCCTGCGGATGTAAGAACGTTTGCCAGCGGTGTGAATTCTCCGGTGCAAGGTGATGTTTCCTCAGCTCTTTATCTCATGGCAATCTCGGTTGCTTCGGTCTTTTTTGGGGCAATGAGCTACATCGGCAACGCGCCAAACCTCATGGTCAAAAACATTGCCGCCCGGTCTGGTGTCGAGGTTCCGGATTTTCTGGAGTATATCTGGAAATATTCGCTGCCGATTCTGCTTCCACTTTTTGCGCTCTTATGGCTCCTGTTTTTTAACTCTTGAGGGGGTTTCATCAATATTCAAGAGCTCAGGCCGGTATTCGAAGTGCATGGTGTCGTAGTGATACCACCTGCCGCCCCATATAAACCCGTGCTTTTCGAAAATTTCAACAATTTCTGCCGGAATTTGGTTTCGATATGGGTAATGCCCTTTGGAATCGGGCTTTGCCCATCTCCAATAGTTGGAATATTTTTGTGCAATATCGATGGCTGTTGCGCTTCCATGCGCACTGAGCCGTTTTGTTCCTTCGATGACTCTGCAATTCACGGTGCCTGCGGGAGGAAAGAGATAGTTGTCGTATTTCGAGGGCAGCCGATCAAGTTCCCGGGATACTTTGGATAACTGCTCAGCCACGCCGTTAACCCGAGTCATTTTGATCTTTTTGCCCCACTTCTTTGGAAGCCAGACAACATCTACCAGAGTACGCGATGTTTCACCTTTACGGCAGTCTCCATACATTTTGATGAAAAACGGTTCGTACCGTACCCGTCCCGGATCGCTATTGATGTCTGGTGCGACTGCGGCCTTGCTTGAAACATAGGGCGCGTAGAACATATCCTTGATTGATGGTGCATTGAGTAGAGTTTCAAACTCTTTGCCCCTTTTGCCATCATCAAAGGGCATTCTCGTTCCGTCTTTCCAGATCAACTCATTGCCTTCGTGACCCGCAAGAAATTGAGGATAAGAGCTGACCAGCCTCTCCATTAATACATCGTCACCTGCTGCACGGGCGGACGCAACAAACAAGAGCGGGCATATTACTATAAGAAAAAGCTTTGCGAGTCCACGAAAAATCATCATCCATCTCCGGTAAAACAAGGTGACTTTTTGCTGACGATCAATACCTGAGAATTTTGATCTCAATATAGTTCCGGCCAGAGTCACGCCTCCATATTGTAATCTCGACTAACGGCTTTCCGTTAACGATTTCGTCAAGTACCTCGTCACTCAGTGGGCTGTTTCTTACCAACGATTCCAGAGTTGCGCGATTTTGCTTTGAAATAAAGAAGTTATCACTCTCATCTTCGGGATCAACGCGACCAAAAACATGAAAGTTTGCCCGGTCTTGCCGAATAATTGCGGCGGGAGATCTCAGACGCTCACCGTAGCTGTTAAAGTGGTCCGAACGCCCAAGACGGGCAGCATAAGAGTCAACCAGGTTGTCAGCAAACGCAGGTGTTGCCTGAAACATGGCGAAAAGTGAAATAAAAAAATAGAGCTTTTTCATAATCGAATCTCCGACGTTTATTATTTAAAAATAAAGAGATATCTCGATGCGTTGCGTATGATGAACAGGATGGAAACATGCGGCCAGGTCAATACCCTGATGAAAGGGAGTCACCCCGTACGCCGAAAAATGGAGCATCTTTCACTGTTCAAACATACCGTCGGAATTTACATATTTTTCATGATTTTTTTTTTGACCTCTTGGGGAGGAGGCCGACAAGCAGAGTCGAATTTTTTTCTGCGGCGGCTCTCGTAACTTTTTTCTGGTGAAGCACAGTCTGAATATAAACCCCGGCGTCGGAGAAACGCCGGGAAGGTGTAATCGAAAGAAAGAACAGGTGTTGGCGAAAAAAATGGTGAAGTGAACGGTTTTTGTTGACTCTCGCATGAGTTACTTGCAAGAGGAGGGAGCCGGTTGCTCGGTGTTCATTTTTATGACTTCGATGCTGTTGACCCATTTGACATGGCGCGGGCCGGTTGCTTTGTCCGTGGCACAGAAGACGACAAAAAGCCCATCCTTATCGATTGGTTTTCCGTTCTCTTCAAAAATCAGCCAGGTACTGTCGCCGGCCGTCCCGTAATAGAGTTCGTTGTAGGAAAACAGGACGTTGTAGTTATCTATGGAGCGAACAAGGACTGCGTACTCACCGCGCTGACGGGGGTTCGATAGGACAATTTTCCCCGAATCGAGAATGTCGCGGAGGAGCACACCCTTGTATGTTTTCAGGGTTTTATGGGTTTCACCTGAATCGCAGACAATTGCGCCGTTTTTTTGTTCCTCAACCTTCATCAGTTTTATGGAGGGGATGGTAATGGTGAACGGTTTTTCCACCAGCCCTGAAACCGTTACGGTTCTGGAGGTAATGACGTCGGACTTTGCCTGAGCGGTCAACGGGCATGCTACCAATGCAAGAACAAGCAGAAGCCTGAAATGAGCTGATAATTTTTTTCTCATGGTTGTTGTGTTTAACGATTGATGTTGCGTATTTGGGACAAGAATGCGATACCGGAAAATTATTGCCTGAAGCCTTCCCTGTGAAACGGGATGACTTCAGGTTTACTCTGGATCTTTTCTACAACGAGTATCCAACTGAAAGCACAAACTGACGGCCAGGTTCAGGGTATCCTTCTGAAACGGCATAGTTGCGGTCGAAAACATTTTCAACTGCAGCCTGAATCGACAGCGAATTATGAAGCGTTGTATTTGCTCTCAGGTTTAGCAGCCCGTAGGATCCGGCGGTATACTTTCCATCGCTGGTGCTGTATCTTTTCGAATTGTATTCAGCTTCAACCAATGTCCAAGTGTTCTTGCCGAGTAAAAACTGGAGATACCCTGAAATTTTGTTATGCGGCACGTCTGTAAAGCGCAACGAAGGATTGCTGTCATTTTTGCGATCAATATAGCTGTACACTCCAAAGGCTTTGAGCCATGATGCCGCTCTCCAGTCTGCCGAGCATTCAAAACCGGTATAGGTTGCTTCTCCGGTATTTCGGAACTGGTAAACTCCGGGGGTAACATTATCAACTTGCTGGATGACATCACTGAGCTTGCTCTGGTAAACCGAGGTCATTAATTTCAGATTGTCTGCCGGTTTTACTGAATAGTCAAGCCCGTAGTTCCAGCTTTTTTCAGGAGCCAAAGCTGGATTTGGCAAGGCACTTCCAAAACGGTAGGAGTATCGATCCTTCAGGGTTGGAAACCTGGTTGTTCTTGCGAGGTATCCCGTCACTTCCTGATGTTCGCTGATACGACCGGCCACTGCCAGTTGGTAGTTGGCGGCCTGATTGTCTTCAAGCGGAAATGGGCTGATAACCGTGCCGACAAGATCCTGAGCCTTGATGGTATTGCTGAAATCCTGTCGTGCGCCAAAAATCACACTGATATGTTGAGATGCTTTCCATGAATTCTCTACAGCAAGGGAGATGATATTGTCTTCAAACTTTTTGGCTGTCTGACCGACATTGTATTCCCTGTGCAGATCATGCTTCTCATGAACGGCAAGCTTGAGGGTGTTGTCTGTGATAAGCTCACCGCCCAATTCAGCCGATACGCCGAACGTCTTGTCGTCATAGACGCTGGTAAATCCCTTCTTTTGAGTTGTATACGTGGCATCATCATAGCTGTCCAGAACATTGTAGTAGCCGTCATAATAGGCTCTTGTTTTCAGGTAACTTTTGCTGCCGATTGCCGTTTTGCCTATGTAGTACAGGCTCGATTTGTCCCAGTCGGTATATTTCCAGAATCTTGCTTTATTTGCAGGATTTGAACCGGCATAGACCGGAACACCCTTGTTCGAGTTAATGGCATTGAAAGAAAGGGCATATTCGTTGGTGCTGTTTGGGGTATAACCGATTTTTACCCCTCCCTTGAAATCTTTAGCCTGAGAATTATCTCTTTTGCCGCCGTTTTCATTTTTAGTGGGAACATACGAATCTGAAAGCGGCAAGAAATCGCTGTTCAGGGTTGAAAGATTTCCCTCGGCATACCATACGCCCTGATTTGAGCCAAAATTCAGCGCGGCAAAATCGGATGCAATACGGTCGTTTCCGGATATCATTCCTCCTCTCAAGGTCGCTTCAAACTGCTTTTCCGGTTTGCGGCTTACCATGTTAATGGCTCCGCCAAGGGTATTCGGACCAAATAATACGGAGGTATATCCTTTCGAAACGGTGATTTCGGAGAGATCAAAGGTTGTAAAGCGATTAGGATCAACATATCCGTCATAGGGCACATATTGCGGAATCCCGTCCAGATAAAGCGGAACCTGACGCATGTCAAACCCTCTTACATAAATCATGCCTTCATTTCTCGCGCCAGCATTGCCCAGATTGATTCCCGGAAGCAGATTAACTGCCTGCGCTATATTTTTTTTGTCAAGAGTCTCCATAGCATCAGCTGTAACACTCTCTTTACTGTGTTTTTTTTTGCCGGTGACCGTAATTTCACCGGCTGTAAATACCTTTTTGCCGCTTGCAGTTGAATCCGAAGGCGTTGCAGCCGCCGAACCGATTTCAGGAGCCGCAAGCAGAAGAACCAGAAGAACTATCTTTTTCATGGAGTTTTATAATTATCGCTATTTCATCAAGTATATAACGGTTGTTAAAAAAATATCTGTTCGATCAGAGTGCCAGCCATTTTGCAGGCAGCATTGAACAGGGTACCCCTTAGTGGGCATTTTGTTCCGATTTATGATGCGCTATATACAAAAAGATATAACGCATACAAAAAAATATGTCGTGTACTCTTTTGCTGCCAAAAGAGAGCACGACAAAAAAATAATCAGTTTATCAGGTGCTCTTCGCAGGCTTCGCCCTCTTCAAGAGCGTCAAGGATTTCGTCGATTTTGTCTTCACTGTCAATTTCGCCGTACCAGAAGCTTTCTGGATAGATCACCAAAACCGGCCCTTTCTCGCAGAGGTTGAGGCACCCTGTTGCCGAGACGGTTACATCGCTCATACCCCGGTCAGAGAGCTCGCTTTCGATGTAGGGAATCAGACTGAGCGACTCCTTTTTATGGCAGATCCCCTGTGGTGTTCCCTGCGCCCGGAAACTTGCGCAGACAAGAATGTGATGCTTTGGTTTGTCCATGATTATTTTTCAGTTAATGGTTAAAATTTTTTTAGCTGTTAATGACTTACCCGCATCCGCCACCGGTGCCGGAGCAGCTTGAGCCGCAGGCATGAATCTGACTGCTTTTCATCAGATGTTTCAGATCCTGGCCGTTAAAAAGTCCGTAGACAGCCTCTTCAATGACTCCCTCAAGCACCATGACTTCAATCCCTTTGGCCGTCATTACTTTTTTCGGGGAGTCGCCAGCTCCGTTGACGAGCAGTGCCCGGCAGTCATTCAGGGTATCGGCCAGTGCTTCCCACCGCTCTTTACCTCCGCCAGCGGGAGGGGCGGTTCTCGAATCAACAAGTATGCATGATCCTGTATCGTCCATGCTGTAAATCAGAAAGCGATCCGCTTCGCCGAGGTGCTGGTTGATCAGCACTCCCTCCATACTGCTGACGGCAATATAGGGCCGAAACTCAGCAGGGTTTTTGGGCAACGCGGCGGCCTCGGCAAGCTTCTGCATCATCTCTTCGCTGTTGATTTCGCCGATAATGCCGACTGCATCAGCGCGGCACCGGGCGCAGTGTTTCATTTGCGGCAAATACTGGCTTGTCGCTTTCTGGATTTCACTTACCATTTCCAGAGCTGGTTCGGCAATGTTTTCAAATACCGTCTCAGTCGTGCTGTAGTACGGCATGCAGTTCAAAATATCGGCTCCCAGTTCAGCAACTTTCCGTGCGACCTCGATGACATGGCTATCGTTGATGCCCGGAATAATAATCGAGTTTACTTTTGCGGTGACACCAACCTCCTTGAGTTTTTTCAATGCTTCAAGCTGGCGGTCGATCAGCAGTTTCGCGGCATCAAGGTCGCGGTACATTTTTTTGTTGTACCGTACCCATGCATAGATTTCCGCTCCGATTTCCGGATCAATAGCATTGATGGTAATGGTCACATGGCTCACCTGCAATTTTGCAAGCTCATCAATATAAGGCAGCAGGTCGAGTCCGTTGGTTGCCACGCAGAGCAGCATCTCGGGATATTTGGCCCGAACCAGCCGGAGGGTTTCCATCGTCTCATCCGGGTTGGCGAAGGGATCGCCGGGACCGGCAATACCCACAACCGCAATGTTTGGCGAGAGGATCATTGCCTGATCAAGATAGTGCATGGCCTGTTGCGGCGACAATATCTTGCTTGTCACGCCGGGACGGTTTTCGTTCATGCAATCGAATTTCCGGTTGCAGTAGTTGCACTGAATATTGCATTTCGGTGCAATCGGGAGGTGGATACGCCCGAACTTGTGGCGCGACGCATCGTTGAAACAGGGGTGGTTTGCGATTTTAAGTGTCATGGTATCCTCCCTTTACATATAAGTATAGCCGATTGATGAAGCATTCTGCCGCTGTTCGATAACGGTGTTGACGATCCGGTCAAACAGTTCCTGTGTGCCCCGGTACCCAAGATGGTGCATCCTCTGGCCTCCGAACCGGTCGTGAATCGGGAAGCCGAGCCGGAGCAGCGGGATATTGTTTTTTCTTGACATGGTATAGCCCTTGCTGTTGCCGATAAGAAAATCGGGTTTCAGCACTTTGGCTTCATCCTCGATATCAGCAAAGTCAACCCCCTCACGCACCTTGATACCGAGTTCTTCCATATCAGGGATAAGCTCCATGATCCGTTTTTTCAGCAGACCGCTTTTTCCTCCCGAGGCGCAGAGGAGGGGCGTCATACCGATTTCACTCAGAAATGCAGTCATGGCAACCACGAGGTCTTCTTCGCCGTAGAGGATGGCCTTTTTTTCAAAGACATATTTATGGCCGTCTGCATAAGCGTCAATCAGGCGGCGCCGTTCATCCTCATATTTTTCGGGCCTCGGCTTGCCTGTCAGCGTTTCGAGCAGGCTGAAAAACTTGTCGCTCTCCTTGATGCCGATGGGCAGGGAGAGATGATACCGCGGTACGTCGAACGCCTCTTCGAGATAGCCTGCAGCCGATTTTGATGCTTCAAGTGTTGAACCGAACTCAATGCTTGCTGACGCACTTCCCGCCGAAACAATAGCGCTTGCCGGAGTGCCACCGGGCGGTATGCGGTGATACTCGCCCCACGGGCCGCCATCCATGGTCTGGGAGTAATCGGGCAGCAACATCAAGGGAGCCTTAAAATCATTGAATATCTCCTTGAGGTAGCGCAGGTCGGCTGGCGAGACCATGTTCGGAAAAAGGTTGATCAGGCTCTGCTCTTCGCCTTTCTCGGCCAGGGTTTTGACGGTTGCCCTTACGGCGGCATGAAAGCCATCGATGTGGCTGCCCTGGTAGCTTGGCGTCGAGGCATGAATCAAAATCGGCATTGGTGTGCCGTTCTTGAACTCCTTCTTATACTCACGCAAAATTCCGGGTACATCATCGCCAATGGTCTCGCTCAGGCAGGTGGTTGCCACTCCGATAACCTGTGGCTTATACTGATCGGAGACGTTTTTCAGTCCGATTTTCAGGTTATGGCTGCCGCCGAAGACCGCGCTCTCTTCATGGAAGTTTGATGAAGCGATATCGATCGGCTCTTTATAATGGCTGATCAGGTAACGCCGAATATAGGTGGCACACCCCTGTGAACCGTGCAGGAACGGTACACAGCTCTCTATCCCCCGGAATGCAAGGCATGCGCCAAGCGGGTTGCAGAGCTTGCAGGCGTTCTGTGTTGCTGTTTTTGCGTGTTTCATAGGGTACCTCCTTTTCTTGGAGCGAACTGCCATACCGGGCTCATGACCGATTGATAGACCTCCAGTGCAAAATTATACATGCCGATAAATCCGGCCAGAGGGATCTTCCTCTCATGGTTATGATCGCAGAATCCGATACCAAGTTTGAAGGCTATCGGGCGTTCCTTGACTCCTCCGATAAGCAGGTCAGCCTCTTTTTCAAGAATAAATTTTGAGAGCTCGACGGGATTAGAGTCGTCCACAATCACCGTTCCTTCATCGCACATCTCTTTCAACCGCGCATAATCATCCTTGTTGCCTGTCTGTGATCCGGCAAGCACGACCGACATGCCGATTGAACGCAATGCCTTGATGAGCGAGAATGTCTTGAATGCACCACCGACATAGATGGCCGCTTTCTTGCCCGTCAGCGCTTTTTTGAACTTTTGCAGCGAAGGGTAGAGCGTTTTCACCTCTTCACTGACAACCTGCTTTGCCGCATCCATAATATCAGGGCGGTCAGGAAAATATTTTGCGACATCATAGAGCGATTTCGACATATCCTCAATACCGAAGTAGGAGACCCTGATATAGGGTATTCCATACTTCTCCTCCATCTCCTTGGCCAACCAGGTCATTGAGCCCGAGCACTGCACAACGTTGAGGGTTGCACCGTGTGCCCGCCGTACCGCATCAATACGTCCGTCACCAGTGAGGGTTGCGACAACCTCAATGCCCATCTTTTCGTAGTACTGCCTGATAATCCAGGCTTCCCCGGCAAGGTTGAATTCGCCAAGAATGTTGATACTGTACTTGCTGATCTCCTCGGTTGATCCTGTCCCGATCAGCTTCATCAAGGCATGGCAGGCGGCCTTGTAGCCATCCTTTTTGGTGCCCTTGAACCCTTCGGAATGAACCGGCAGCACCGGAATTCCGCACTCTTTGGCCACTTTTTTGCATACAGCATCAATATCGTCACCGATAAGGCCGACAATGCAGGTCGAATAGATAAAGGCTGCTTTTGGTTTATACTGCTCAATCAGTTCAATCAGCGAGTGGTAAAGCTTTTTTTCTCCGCCGTAGATGACATCCATCTCCTGCAGGTCGGTGGAAAAGCTTAACCGGTGCAATTCAGGGCCTGAAGAGACAGCGCCCCGGATGTCCCACGTATAGGCCGCGCACCCGATAGGGCCATGAACAACATGAATAGCATCCGCTATGGGATAGAGCACCACGCGGGAACCGCAAAAGACGCAGGCTCGCTGGCTGACCGATCCGGAGAGGCTTGAAGTGTCGCAGGCAATATCGGGTTGCGACACCCCTTTTTTCTTTTCGAAGATCTGCTTTTGCCGTCCTTCAAGAATCGTGATCTGTTCCATAGCTTCTACCCCTTTTACATAAAATGTTGTTGTCCTTCTTTCCCCCGGGGCTTGCACCCTGTGCTATCAAAATGCTGCCCCTGCGGGGCTGAAGAACTATTGCTTTACATGACCAGTTCAAACTTTTCCTCAAGTGCGTCACGATCCTGGCGATCCATCACGGCATTGAGAAGTTTTTCAACCAACCTCAATCCTCCGCTGTACCCGACATTCGGGAAGTAGCTGTGACCGATACGGTCGAGAATCGGGAAGCCGAAGCGGATAAAAGGAACATCTTCGTCACGTGCTATATACTTTCCATACGTGTTGCCGATCAGCAGATCAACCGGTTCATTCTTCATCCACTGGTGAAGCAGGAACATGTCTGCCTGAAGCCCGTTGCGGAATTTGGTTTCCGGAGAGCGTGCATCAAGAAGCTGGCGCATCTGTTTTTCAAAGCGCTGGCCGGGTGTGCCGCTGACGATATGAACAGGTTTCATGTTCAGGTCAAGCAGGAACTCGGTAAGCGGAAGCAGTTGATCCGGATCGCCGAACAGTGCCACTCTCTTGCCATATAAATACTGTTCCATATCGGCCATCACATCAACCAGACGTCCCCTTTCAGCCGTAATCTCATCAGGCACCTTTACACCGGCAACCTGGCTGAGCGCCATAATGAAGCGGTCGGTTGCCGAGAGGCCGATGGGCATGTCAAGCGTTTCAAATGCCACTTTGCAGCTCTTTTCGAGGGCGATTGCCGCTGGTTCTGCACTGATCGCTCCAAGAGCAAGTGAAGAGATGCTGTCGCCAGCGCTCTGCAGCTCTGCTACTGTGGTGCCGCCCTTAGGGTAGAACTCATGCTTGCCGGTTTGCGGAGCATCGAGTACATCCGAAGTGTCGGGGAAAAGCACAATCTTGACGCCAAGCTCTTTCGACAGACGCTTGATTTCACGCATGTCGGAAGGTTCCATCCAGCCGGCAATAATGTTGAACTGGTGCTTTTTTACACCGGTTGAGACGGCAAACTGGGTGGCAATACCCGTGACCATATTGGCATAACCGGTAACGTGCGATCCGATAAAGCTCGGTGTGCTGGCAAAAATGACATACTTGCCTTCAGGAACTTTTCCGTCATCCTTTGCTTTTCTCGTGATCTGCTGCAAATCATCACCAATTGTTTCAGAGAGGCAGGTCGAGTGCACCGCAATGATGTCAGGATCATAGACCGAAAAGATGGTTTCGATGGCCGCAAGGAGGTTTGCCTGGCCGCCGAACACTGAAGCACCTTCGGTGAACGAACTTGTTGCCGCCATAACAGGCTCTTTGTAGTGGCGGGTCAGGGTGCTGCGGTGGTAGGAGCAGCATCCTTGTGAGCCATGGCTGTGAGGCAGACAGCCATGAATACCGAGCGCTGCATACATGGCGCCGATTGGCTGGCACGTTTTCGCAGGGTTGATGGTCAGCCCTTCACGCTCTTTAACCTCTTTTGATGTGTGTCGTAATAACATAATTTAATAGTCTCCGTTTTCCCTCATTACTGTGTCACGTAACTGGCTGCAAGTCCTGCACCGTTTCCGTTCTTTTCCCATGGTGCCTTGATCAGTTTCCATACCGGGTTGTTCACCATACGGTCGATGTCTTTATAGAAGTTAACCGCTCCCTCAAAGCCAGTGTAAGGACCGCCGTAATCGTAGCTGTGAAGCTGTTTGAGCGGAATACCCATTTTCTGAACCACATACTTCTCCTTGATACCGGCGCAGAATATATCCGGCTTGTAGATCTCGATCAGCTTTTCAGACTCATAGTGGCTGAGGTCATCAACAACGAGCGACTTCCTGGTCATCTGCTTCATCATTCCCTCATAGCCGTTAATCTCCAGTCCCTTCTCTTTCAGTGCTTTAAGCTCCGCTTCGGTTTTTCTCGGATTGAAGAGTTCCGGATCAGGGAGCACTTTCAGCTCCTCAATGTTCTTGCTGTCGGCATCAATCTTGATGCTGGGCAGCACGTGACGACCTTCGTAGTCATCGCGGTGTGCAAACTCATATCCTGCGGCCACCGTTGTCATGCCAAGCTCGGCAAAGAGATCCTGGTAGTGGTGGGCACGTGATCCACCCACAAAGAGCATGGCCGTTTTGCCAGTCGTTCTTGGCAGGATTTCATCAATGACCGCTTTCACTCTCGGTGTCTCCTCCGCAATCACCTCTTCGACCTTTGCCTTGAGTTCCTCGTCGCCAAAGTATTCAGCAATTTTGCGGAGCGACTTGGCTGTCGATTCGGCGCCGACAAAGTTGACCTTCATCCATGGAATACCGTACTTCGTCTCCATCATGTCACCCATATAGTTGATCGACCGGTGACAAAGGATGACGTTTAAATCTGCTGTATGGGCGTTTTCTATCGCTCTGACCGTTGAGTTGCCGCTGAAGGAAGCGACCAGTGTAATGCCGACCTTCTCAAAAATGCGTTCAATCTCAAAAGCGTCACCGCCAATGTTATACTCGCCAAGCAGGTTGAGCTTGAACTTGCCCACGCTCGGGGTGTTGTTGCGGCCAACCATGTGCTTGAAGACGCCGTTGTTGGCAATGTGGTGGCCAGCCGACTGGCTTACGCCCCTGTACCCTTCGCAACTGAACCCAAAGACGTTGCAGTCACCGAACTTCTCACGCATCTCTTTTGATGCCGCATGAACGTCATCACCAATCAGGCCAACCGGACAGGTCGAGAAGATGGCGATGGATTTCGGATGAAAGAGGTCATAAGCCTCCTGGATTGCAATTTTCAGCTTCTTTTCACCGCCGAAAACCACATTCTCCTCCTGCATATCAGTCGAGAAGCAGTAGGGGATATAGTTTGCGTCCATCAGCGACTCGGTTCTGGTCTGGTTACGGCGGGTTAACCAGGCATAAAAGCTGCAACCGATCGGGCCGTGTACAATGTTGACGATATCGCGTGTAGGTCCGAGCACCACACCCTTGCAACCGGCATAAGAGCATCCACGCTGCGTGATGATGCCTGGAACGGTACGCACGTTTGCCTGTACTTCGGGAATAATTAGCGGGTCATTGACAATAATCGACTTGGCCCGTTTTTTTGCGACCTTGGCCGGGTATTTTTGTATCAGCTCCTCCCTGACTTTGGAAGGATCGGGAAAATGTATGTTCGCCTCCATGTAGCTCTCTCCGTTTACACCTTTTAAATATTGCTCTGTTAGTTCAGTGCTTCATCACCCTTTTCGCTGGTTCTGACCCTTATGGTTTCGACAATCGGCGTTACAAAGATCTTGCCATCACCGGGTTTACCTGTCTGGTTTGCCTTGATGATGGTGTCGATAGCGGTTTTGTACAACTCATCAGGCACAACCACAGTCAGAATTCTCTTGGCCACAAGCCTCGGTGCGTTGCCAAGCTGGGCAATGGCCTCGGGGTGGCCTTCAGCAGCGCCATTGAGAATATCATAATGAACCACGCCCTTGCCGCGACCCATCACCCTTCCGGTAGCGGTAAATGCCGGAATACCTGCTTCAATCAGCGCTTTCTTCGTTGCATTCACCTTGTTGATCCGTATGACTGAAATAATCTCTTTCATTCAAGCCTCCTTTGCTGACGCAAGCATTGGTTCTGTTTCTCTTTCACCAGAGCTTATGGTGTAAACCTCCTCTACGCTTGAAATAAAGATCTTTCCGTCACCGAACTTTCCTTCCGGGCCTGACTTTGCATTCTCCATGATGGCTCGTATCACGAAATCCTTGTCATTGTCGGGCACCACAACGAAGAGCATCTCTTTGGGGATTTCGTCATAGACCACATCGCCAACGCGCAGACCGCGCTGCTTGCCTCGTCCGACAACCGAGATTTTCGTTACAGCCGGGAATCCAGCATCGAGCAGTCCCTGCATGACATCATAAACCTTTTCCGGCCTGACGATTGTTCTGATCATTAACATGTGCTTGTACTCCGTTTTTTAGTTAGCAATACCAAATTCAATGAGAAGTGCTTCAAGTTCTTCGATTTCAAGCGGTTTTGGGATAACAAACATCTTGTTGTCGTTAATTTTCTGTGCAAGAGCGCGGTATTCATCAGCCTGCTCATGAGTCGGATCGTACTCGATAACGGTTTTACGGTTGATCTCGGCACGCTGTACAAAGTTGTTGCGCGGCACAAAGTGAATCATCTGCGTACCGATTTTTTTAGCAAGCTCCTCAATCATCTGGCGTTCGTTATCAACATTACGGCTGTTGCAGATAAGGCCACCAAGGCGAACTCCACCGGTATCGGCATATTTCAGGATACCTTTACAGATGTTGTTGGCAGCGTACATGGCCATCATCTCTCCTGAACAGACGATGTAGATCTCTTCAGCTTTACCATCACGGATAGGCATGGCGAATCCGCCACAAACAACGTCACCAAGCACATCGTAAAAAACATAGTCGAGATCCCATTCCTCATCAAAAGCACCAAGCTGTTCGAGCAGGTTGACTGAGGTGATGATACCGCGACCTGCGCAGCCTACACCTGGCTCAGGACCACCGGATTCGGTGCAGCGGGTGTTTCTGTACCCGGCCTTGATGATATCTTCAAGTTCAACTTCTTCACCCTCCTCGCGAAGCGTGTCGAGTACCGTCTTCTGTTGCAGGCCACCGAGTAGCAGGCGTGTTGAGTCAGCCTTCGGGTCACAGCCTATAACCATGATTTTCTTGCCCATTTCCGCAAGACCGGCAACGGTGTTCTGTGTCGTGGTTGACTTGCCGATGCCACCTTTTCCGTAAATAGCTACTTTTCTCATTTTCGTACTTTTTTAGGTTTTTATTGCCGTTCTCATTAACTCTTCAGGCGTTCCTTGTTTTTATCCTGAATTGTTATGCTTTTATAGGTGCAAGATGCGTGCCAAAGCGAACGTTTTTCAAAAAAGTTTTTTTTAAAAAAACAGCAGAGAGGGCGCAAAGGCGCATGGCTGAAGGGTTTCAGCCTTTTTTTGGGGAGCTGTTTTTTTATTTATGGGCTTAAATTTTTAAGACGCAGCGCTATGATGCAAGATGAAACGTTCTACAAATCGGTAGGAAGATGGGGTGTGTTACATTTTGGTAGGAAATATGCAATTCATGAGAGGCGGCCTGTTGGCAGTAGCCCACCCCTCTTTTTGCGGAAAAATCAATTTTTAGCCGCTCTTGTCTCGTCAAAACGCAGCAACAGGCTCTATGCTGGTCGCCAGTCAGAGATAAATCTACAAAAATGTATAAATCTTGCATTTGTCACGCGGGAGTACGGCTCAAATTTCTCCTCAATGCCAGCAACTCCGTTTTTTTGAAGTTTTCGTCCGATAGCTCAAGTCATGCCTTGATGCGGTGGAGCTGTTCATTAATAAGTTCCAGATCAAAAAATTCCGGGTCGAAATTGTCGATGCCAAAATTCTCTTCCAGCCATTCAACTCTCTCTGCGTACTCAGGGCTCGACTTGTCGCTCATGATCCCAATCAGATCCATGTATCCCCAAATACCACCACAATCTTCAGGCGGGCAAGCCCTTTTGCCATTGATGCAATGCGGAAGCTGCATGGCGCTGTCAAAAGGCAGCTTTTTTTCAAGCACGAGCTTGTGCTCCCAGCTATCACCAAAATCATACTCATAGGTCAGCCAATCCTTTTCTTTCGATAACAGGCTCGATAATATTGTTTTGTTTTCATCCGTCACCGACATGCCGAAAAAAACGTCCTCCTTATCCGGTACACCATACAGCTCTCTTCCCAGAACAAATTGATGGAGGTGTTCGCCCTCCCAATCCATGATCACTTGCAATACCTGGTGGAGCTTGCCGAGCGTGATCGTGTCGGGCACAAGGATTCGCCGCCATATCGGAGGCTTTGAGCCCCTTAACGTGACTTTTAACTGAAAAATGGCCTGTGGTGCTTTGGTTTTCATAGCCCTTCCTTTTTAACATGTTAACAGACATTGTACCCGATCACCGAGCGATTGCACAGCATGGCGCCTTTTTTTTGCAGCTCGCGAAATATACTATACCAATCAAATATTTCCAGCCCACCCCTGCTAACTCCGTTGGCATTCGGGGTAGTTTTTTATTTTTTTCGATGCTTTTTTCTGAGACCATTTTGCGGATTTTTTGGGTAATCCGCATGGATAAAGCCTCATTAAAAAGTAAATTGTGCGGTATCCTCCAGCCTGCGCCAGGCTATGGTGAGTGTGACGGGCATCGCTCTGCAGCATGTGTAACTTGCACGTTGCCGCGTTGAGGGTGGGTGGTTCAGTTCAAAAGGCAGATACAGGAAATACAAGGGCTCTTTTTCGATTCATTGCTCAACTCAGGGAAACAATTATGGGAATCTTCTCTCAAAAACCAGCCTGCCGGAAATTTTTTACCTACGCAACAAAAACGCTTGACTTCAGCGGTCTCTCTGCAGGGCTCTCTTCCTCCGAGCTGGCCGATTTTGATGTCAAGCTCGGGCAGTTCAAGCTTTCCCCTGAATTTGTGAAAGTATCCGAAAAGCTCATGCTCCTCGATTTGCAGCAGTATGATCTCTGCCAGACCATTGCCAATATTTCGGACAGAAGCGAGCGTGACAGGATGTTCAGTCAACTTGCCGCGATCAAGATGGAGATGATGCGCATGGCCGCACATCCTGAAGCCTATGAGAACCCGGAGCTGAGTCCGAAGCAGAGCGAAAGGGAGGGAGTCAACGAAACCAGTATTGATTCGTCAGTCCAGCACATCCTCCAACTTTTTGATAATCCGGCTACCATTGGCGAGGCATTGCTTGAAGCGGCAAAACTGCCATTCAGGGGTGACGACAAGGTACGGTTCAAACAAAAACAGCAACAATATATTGATGGATTGAGTGACCACGAGAGACCCCGCTGGGTTGGCGAAATGAAAAACTTTCTTGCACAGTACCTTTGACACTGTTTCGTAATACACTGAAAATTAAGAATTTATGACCGTTGAGGAAATTATCAGGATGCTCGATAATCCTGCAACCATTGGCGAGGCTTTACGCGAAGCTGCGAAGTTGCCATTTGAGGGAAACGACAAGGTGAGATTTAATGAAAAACGGGATCAATACATTGATGGATTGACGGCTCACCAATTACCACACTGGGTTGGTCAAATGAAAGGACTTTTGTCGAAGTATGAAGATTGTAATGATGCTGTAACTACTGGTAAAGGTTTCAGGAATTATACATTTGACCGGGATAATCAGTGGCATTATCTCGACAAAAAGAAGTTCAGGGAAAGAGTCGGCGAGATCTGCGACGACAGGCATAATCCTGTCAAAGTGATTTTTATTGAGCATAACCATCTTGAGTTTTCAGATCAGATGCATGAAATCCTGAGATCATTTATCAAGGAAGACTATAAAGAGATTCATGATATCTTGAGCCCCACTGAGGGGAAGATGGGTCATGTCATTAACTTTGACAACAGCGAAAAACTGGAAAAGTATTGGGATGATTTCATGAGAAAGTTTTTTCAAGTTCCGTCAATCCATAAAGAAATTCCCGATACCTTGAGAGGTAGAGGGTTTTACCAAACGCCACATATTATTATCCACTCTGTTGGCAAGCTGGATAGCACATGTTGGGATAATTTCCGGC
Organism: uncultured Chlorobiaceae bacterium; assembly: GCA_903882665.1. Taxonomy (GTDB): domain Bacteria; phylum Bacteroidota; class Chlorobiia; order Chlorobiales; family Chlorobiaceae; genus Chlorobium. The sequence continues at coordinate 20,076 of CAIRXW010000011.1, forward strand.
TCTATTGCAGCTTTTGGACAGAATTATGCACTGAACACCCTGTTTTCCTTTGCATGTTTCTTCCTCCTGAGCATTCTTTGCCGAGGGATTTTGATTATTTGCCTCACTGGATCCCCTGTTATTGCGATGAATACGAAACGGTAGGGCCTTTTGATTTTACCTGTTTTTTCAACGACTATACATCCTATCAAAAGGATGAAAATCTTTGCGAATGCACTTCCCTAATGCGTTTTAGTGAAGCAGTAAAAAAATTGCGCTATTGTCAACCCTGAGATTGAGCCATGGAACATTACAACTTTTACAATAACAGAAGCGAAGAGAACGCAGGCTTTACGGCGTCTCCAGAAAATCGCCAGCCATTCAAGTTGAGTCGGGATGAGCAGTTTCCCATGCTTAAGCGGAACAACAATTCTGCGGGTACCATCAAACGTGGTGCAGACTATAAACCTTCGGAGGCATTGATACATGCGGTCAATGTGGCGTTGATGCTGCACAAACCCCTGCTGCTGACCGGTGAACCCGGAACAGGGAAGTCAGATCTCGCATATCATCTTGCCGACCATTTTGGTTGGGGTGAGGTTGAACCTTTTGTAACACGAACCGACTCAGTGGCAACCGATCTGCTCTACCGGTACGACAGCCTTGCCCATTTCCAGAAAGTGAATATCCAAAGAGAGTGTGGTGAAGTACATGTTCGTGACATTGAAAAGATGTTCATCAGCTATCTGGCGCTTGGTCGTGCAATCCTTGATTCAAACGGTCAAAATGAAGAAGGTGTGCCAAAACGCAGGGTTGTGCTTATTGACGAAATCGACAAGGCTCCCCGCGACCTGCCCAATGATATCCTGACAATTATTGAGGAGATGAGCTTTGAAGTGCCGCAACTGAAAACAGCCGATGGCTTGCAATACCCAAGCAAAGAAAACCCTATCTATAAAAAAACAGGCAATGACGAGCTGAAGCCGGTGGTCATTCTCACCAGTAATTCTGAAAAGACCCTGCCTGAAGCCTTTCTTCGCCGTTGCGTCTTTTTCCATATTGCAATGCCTGGCGAAGAGCAATTGATGGAAATTTTGCTGGCCAAACAGTCGATTTTACCCGGCCTCACTGAACAGGAAAGCAGTGCGTTTATCAAACTCTTTTTCACCATTCGTGATCTGGTGAAAGGCAAAAAACCAGCCACGCACGAACTGATTTTATGGATATGGTGGATGCGGGCGCACCGCTTTACACCCGCTGACATTTACCGGTTCAACAAAACAGCGACAAATGCTGCCACCTTGCTGAGCGGAATCTCTGTTTTGGCCAAGGAGGCTGATGACTGGAAAAAGGTAACTGAAGCCATTGCAGCCAAGCTCAAGGGATAATGATGGAAACGCTGGCAACCTATATTTCAGCCAACCGGCACTATCCGTTCGATGAGTTTTTTGAACTCCTGCAGGAACAGGGGTTCAGGTTTGGTATCGACACCCTTGAAACCGCGCATTATGTCATCATGAAGGCCATTGCATCGGGTAACCTTGAGCGGCTTGATATGTGGTTATGCCCTGTGCTGGCTCATTCTGCCGAGCAGCAGGCGACATTTTTTGAACTCTATAAACGACTCTTTATTCCCTTTCTCACGCAGCAGCAGTCAGAGGTTGCTGGCAAGGAAGAAAAGCCGCCGATTCCAGAGGCAGAGAGCAATGTCGTAACAACAGGGGGCTCGCCCGGGCAACTACAGAAAGAGGTCGAGGAAGAGACCGAAAAAATAGTGGCCTCGCTGAAAGCCCGAAGCAGCGGTTCATACCTGCTTGAGCGGTTTATGCAATCGACGGAGATTGAGAGTGACCCTTTGTGGCTCAGGGTTGTTCGCCAGCTCCGCTATACGGAACATTCCGGACGTTACTCCTTTGATATCGAAAAAACGATTCACCAAACCATCCACAAAGGTGGTATGGCCAGGCCTGTTTTCAGCCCTGCCCGCCGACATGTTGAATACCTGATGCTCATTGACCGCCACAATTCTCGTGACCACCAGGCACACCTCCACAACAACCTCTACGAAATTCTGAAAGCCAATAACATTTTTGTAGAGCGCTTTTATTTTGGTTATTCACCTTTATTTTGCACCAATCACCGGCATCCTGGCGGTATTTCCCTGAAAGAGATCCTGAGCCTTCATGAACATGCCGTGCTGTTGCTCTTCACCGACGGGCTGCAATGTGTTGATATCCGTCGATCAAGAGTGTTAGCATGGACCGATATTTTCAAACATTGGCAGCATCGCTATTTTTACACCTCTGAGCCTCCCGCATTATGGGGAGAACGTGAGCAGTTGCTGCAGGAGCTGTTTCCCTTCGTCTTGCCGCTATCAGTAGAGGGCTTGCAGGTTATGGCTGCCGATCTTTCACAGACTTCCGCTACTGATTGCGATTGGCTTCGATATTGGCCGGATAATGCTGACTATGCATTGGTGCCGATAAAAACCGGAGGCAAAAAGCTCGATTACATTGGGTTGTTTTTTGATGATCAACTCAAACGCTGGATTGCCGCATGCGCAATCTATCCCGAGCTTGAGTGGAATCTTACCCTCGCATTGGGCAAGCTCTTTTCGACCGAAAAAAGCGTTTTGCCTTCATACAAGAGTATCAGCCAGTTGCTCCGCCTCAACTGGTTCACCAAAGGGAGTATTCCCGACGATTTTCGCGTAGCCCTGGCGCAGCAGTGGCTGAGTCAGGTAGATCGTGCCCGTGTGTACCAATTTCTTTACGATCAGCTCAGCCAGAATCTTCTATTGCCGGGCGAAGCAGATTATGAGCAATCTACCCTGGAACTTGCCGTGTACGACCTGCTTGCCGAAACCGATAAAGAGGAGTTTGAAAAAAAGGCACGGCAAATAGCCAAAACCCTTGAGCAGACCCCCGATTTGCTCGATATGGTGAGCATTCATCTGATCAATGAGCATGAGTACACTCCGCTCTTTTTTGAAATTCCGGACGATGTTTTGCGAAGTATGGGGCTTGACCCTTCGCAAATCAGGATGGGCGGAAAGCTGCCCCCAAACTTTGTGCGCATACCCGCAGGTGAATTTACGATGGGCAGCCCGGAGGGTGAAGTTGGCAGGGCAGAAGCCAAAGAGTTTTATCAAAAATATAACATAGACTATAGTGAGACGCAGCATCAGGTCAAGGTGAGTGAGTTTTATCTTTGTAAATATGCGGTTACAGTTGCCGAGTTTAAAACATTCATTGAAGAATCAGGGTATCAGACAGAGGCTGAAAAAGAAAACAGCAGCAGAATTTGGGATGGCAAGGAGTGGAAAGATAAAGAGGGCATCAATTGGCGGCATGGCGTATCGGGTAACGAAAGACTTCCGGAGGAATATAAACATCCGGTTTTGCATGTGAGCTGGAATGATGCTGTGGTCTATTGTGACTGGTTATCGAAAAAAAGCTGCAAAACATTCCGGTTGCCGACGGAGGCGGAGTGGGAGTACGCTTGTCGGGCAAAAACAACCACACCGTTCTATACTGGCGAGAACCTGACAACCGATCAGGCAAATTATGACGGGAACTATCCGTATAATAATAATCAAAAAGGGGAGTACCGGGAAAATACTGTTCCGGTTGACAGCTTTTTGCCCAATGCGCGGGGGTTGTACAACATGCACGGTAATGTGTATGAGTGGTGCAGTGACTGGTATGGAGGATTGTACTATGATGAATGCAAAGCGAAGGGAGTGGTTGAAAATCCCGCTGGCCCTGAAACGGGTTCGCGCCGTGTCTTGCGTGGTGGCGGCTGTCGCAGCAATGCGAGGCGCTGTCGCTCGGCTAATCGCAACTACGATACCCCCGGCAACCGCAACGCGAATGTTGGCTTCCGCCTTGTTTTCGTCCCGTAGTCAGTTGGCTGCTCATTTCGACTTTACTTTGAGCAAGAGAGAGCTGACAAAAGAGTTGAGAGCAGCAGCGAAGGATGAGCGGCTGTGCACAACTCTTTTCTGTCAGTGAACGACGCAGTGCCGCCTCGTGGCGGCCGATTTTTTTTTTGCCGGGAGCGCCGAGCTCCAGCTCGGCATCCTGCTTCATGCCATTGGTGGCCTTTACAGAGTATGCCAACGCAAGAGAATTCAGAAAAAAATGTGTATAGTGAGAGGTCTGTAATAACATTATAGAGTATTGCTATCAAAACAATAACTATGTCAAGCAATCTGAATATACTGAACATTCCTCAAGACATATTGGATTCGGCACGTCTGACAATACATGACTTGAGAACCGAAATAGCTGTCAGCTTGTATGCGCAGCGGCGTCTTTCAATCGGAAAGGCACATGAACTGGCTGATATGTCATTGTGGGAATTCCGTCAACTTCTGGCGTTTCGGCGCATTTCACCTGATTATGATCTCTCCGACCTGGATGAAGATATTGCAACGCTTCAGGAATTAAAACGAATATGAAGGTGGTCAGTAATACATCACCATTGACCAATCTTGCTGCCATAGGTCAGTTTGATTTGCTCTATAAGCTCTATGATGAGATAAATATTGCTGATGGAGTATGGGATGAACTGAATGCCTTTGGAAAGTCATGGCCTGGAAGCCGAGAGGTTGCTGCAGCAAACTGGATTCATCGTCATACTGTTAAAAATCAGTTATGGGTCAGCTCATTACAACGTGATTTGGACAGAGGCGAATCTGAAAGTATTGTGCTGGCCTCAGAGCTTGATGCCGATATGATTCTTCTTGATGAAAAAGCTGGCCGAAATGCTGCCATGAGGATAAAGCTGAAACCGGTTGGAGTTATCGGAGTTCTGCTGGAGGCTAAACAAAAGTGCCTGGTAGATATAATCCGACCTCATCTTGATTCATTAAGAGAGGTTGCCGGATTCCGAATAAGTGATTCGCTTTATTTTCATGCTCTTACATTGGCGAACGAAAAAATCTGATTCGTCTCTTGCCATTCCTGCAATGTGACACCTCAGCGTTCACAGCATTATGATAGCGTCCTCCTGGCCTTCGTCTCGTGACGGCTGGATTTTTATTTCCCTGGGAGCGCGCCGAGCTCCAGCTCGGCATCCTGCTTCATGCCATTGGCATTCTTCACCGCCTAACGCAAGAGAATTCAGAAAAAATGTGTATAGTGAGTGGTCTGCATGAAGTAAAAAAGGGCATCAATCGTGGGTTCGAACCGTGTCTTGCGTGGTGGCAACTGGAACAGCAATGCGAGGAACTGTCGCTCGGCTAATCGCAACAACGATACCCCCGGCAACCGCAACGCGAATGTTGGCTTCCGCCTGGTCTTCGTCCCGTAGCTCAAAGTAAAGTCGGATGACTGCCTCTGAACAGATTGATGGCCCTGTCCCTGTAAGGTGTTCAGTGCAAAAAGCAGACAATACAATGCCCGGCTTTGGTAGGACGAGCTGGATGGCCGTTTCGAAGAATCCGGGCATTTTTTTATCCTGAAAAAGAGTCAGTGGAGATCGCGGGAAAAAACTGATGAGTATGACTGTTGAAGACATGATCAGGATGCTCGATAATCCTGCGACTCTTGGTGACGCTTTACTCGAAGCGGCGAAGTTGCCCTTCAGGGGTGACGACAAGGTCAGGTTTCAACAAAAAAGGCAGAGATACATTGATGGATTGAGCGATCATGAACGCCCCCGCTGGGCTGGCGAAATGAAAGCTTTTTTGTCGCTTTACGACGTATCAACCAGTAGTGATAACAGGGCAGAGATGCCAGCCAGTGAGCATTCCAGTGAGTTCAAAACCGATATTTTTATAAGCTATGCCCGCAAAGACCTGAAACGGGTTGAGCCAATAGTCAAAGAACTGCAAAAACAGGGCTGGAGCGTTTTCTGGGATCTGGAGATTCCTCCGGGGGAGACCTGGCGCAGTTATATCAAAAAGAGGCTGGACGAATCCCGTTGTGTGCTTGTCGTCTGGTCTCACATTTCCATCACTTCCAAATGGGTCATTGCCGAAGCAGATGAAGCGGATAAACGGGGCATTCTGGTTCCCGTGCTTCTTGACGCCGTCGAGCCTCCTTTTGGATTCAGCGATATTCATGCGGCGGATCTTTCTGAGTGGAATAATGACCGTTCTCATCTCAAATTCCGCCAATGCGTTGGGGCAATAATCGCCAGAATTTCCCTGCCTCCGGTTGTTCATTTTCCGGGAAGGGAGAACGCCCTGCCTTCACCTGCTCCAGCAGTTGTGCTGCCGAAGACACCACCGAATTTTGTGTTCATACGCGGCGCTCTCTTTACCATGGGAAGCCCGACAGGGGAAGTTGACAGAATTGATAATGAGACTCAGCATCAGGTGAAGGTCAGTGACTTTTATCTGTGCCGCTATGCCGTGACGGTTGTCGAGTTCAGGAAATTCGTTGAAGCTTCCGGGTATCGGACTGATGCCGAAAAAGGAGATGGCAGCTACGTTTGGGATGGCAAAGAGTGGAAGAAGAGGGCTGGCATTAACTGGCGTTATGGCGTCTCGGGTGGTGAGCGAACTCAGACCGAAGAGAATCACCCTGTGATACATGTGAGCTGGAATGACGCTGTAGCCTATTGCAAATGGCTGTCGGCAACAACAGGAGAGCCCTTTCGTTTGCCAACGGAAGCTGAATGGGAGCACGCTTGCCGTGCAGGAACCACAACCACCTTCAACACAGGAGAGAATCTGACGACCGGGCAGGCGAACTATAACGGGAACTATCCGTATAGCAACAATCAGAAGGGAGTGTACCGGGAGAATACCATTCCGGTTGACAGTTTTGCGCCCAATGCGTGGGGTTTGTACAACATGCACGGCAATGTCTTTGAGTGGTGTGGAGACTGGTACGGGGATAAATATTACGATGAGTGCAAGGCGAAAGGTACGGTTGAAAATTCCGCTGGCCCTGAAACCGGTTCGATCCGTGTCTTGCGTGGTGGCCACTGGTACAGCTATGCGAGGAGCTGTCGCTCGGCTAATCGCGGCAACGCTTCCCCCGGCTACCGCAGCGCGGATGTTGGCTTCCGCCTGGTCTTCGTCCCGTAGTCAGTTGGCTGCTCATTTCGACTTTACTTTGATTTTTTTTCCCCGGGAGCGCCGACCCCCGGCTCGGCATTTTGAATTGTGCCAGTTCATGTCCGAAAGTCACATTTTTCTCTATCAAACTCGTTTGGAATCATTGGCCGATGTGAAAGGGATTATCACTTCGGCAGCTCTTGTCACCATTGCCGAAATCACCTCTTTATCGCAGAAGGTTGGTGAGCAATGATAAGCCTGAGCAGCAGAGTGGGATGGCTGGTTATTGCTTTTCTGGCCATCCTTCCGCCACAACGACATTGCGGCCAATCGCTACAACTACGTTGGCTTCCGGGTGGTTCTGGTGCCATAGACGTCTTTTGTTTTGCCAATTGCAGGCTCGGTGAATATTTGCTATTGGTACTCTATCCACATTTTCAGGAGGCAGTAATGACTACCAGCACCGTATTTATCAACAATCGCTCTCAGGCCGTACGATTGCCCGTGAATGTCCGTTTACCGGAGAACGTTAAAAAAGTAAGCATTCGGGTAAAAGGTAATGAGCGGATACTTGCACCCGTCGGCCAGACCTGGGACAGTTTTTTCCTTGGGCCGGAAAGGGTAACGGATGATTTTATGGAGTCGTTCATGCTCGCAGTGAAGGGTTGATTCTGGTCACCAACAATGTCAAGGAGTTTATCAGGGTTCCCGCTTTGCAGATTGAGAATTGGGTGAGCCCGGAGTATTGAGTGTTCTTTGTGCGGGAACTCCTTAGAGCAACCCTTCTGCACTGATATCCTCGTCAATATCAGGCCAGTGAATGCCGATACCGTTACCAATGATCTCAAAGTTGTTTCTCTGCTCAACGGAGCTTTCGGTTAAACGCCATGACCAAGTCAGGGGAACACTGATCGTTCGCCCGTAATCAAGAGTTGCGGAAATCACTTCGTCAGTGATTTCAACCGCACTGATCCTTGGTTCATTATTGACCGCAGTGTTCATAGGGTTGAGTCAGGATATGATTTTGTCATAGTCAGCATGAGAGCCTATCCAGATCCACTGAATCCCGCCAGAAGCATCAATTCCAATTGCACGATAACGTTTGCCTATTCGTACCGACCATAGCTCGTCAATTCGTTTCAATTGCAAAGAGGGATGGCGAGGATTATCCTTAAGCAGATCGTAATTTTTATCCGCAAGTACCCTTATTTCGAAAGGAAGATTCTGGTACGATAACCAGAAGTCTGAAGAGGTATAGTGCTTCAAAGTTCGCGAGCTTTCCCCTGAGCAAATTCCTCTTTTGCCTTACTAATCAAACGTTCAAATTTTCCTGCACGAAAATCAGTTGCAATCTGCTTGTCCCAAGATTCGTTATTAAGTTCAAGAAACCAATCCCGAAATGTCGCAAACTCCTCTGTGGATAAATTCTGAACCCGCCGCTCTATTTCCTCAACTTCGCTCATGATCGTAATTCCTTATAATTTCATTAAAATATGATATTCCTGTCACAGGTTACTATAAAGATATCTGCTCGTCAACGTTATGTTAATAGAGGCTTTGCGTGCCACTCAAGCTGCCTCTTTGCAAGAGTATCTACTGCTTCAGATAATATCAGTAAACTCCCCAAAAAAGTGAAATAAAAAGTAAATTGCGACATTACCCCAGTATCCCCCAACCAGCAACAAGAGCCCGATAATGGATGATGATATTGTCTACTCCGCGCCTCCGTCAAAAAGTGACGAAGAGCTTGAGAAAGGCTTTGTAACGGCGATTATTGAACAGCCGAAACTGCTTGACGAGCTGGCCAAACAACTGGTGACTCTCGGGCTTGCCATTCCGGGGCTCTATGCAACGGTGTTGAAGTTCATGGGTGGAGACGATGCTGTGGTGAAATCATCCGGGTTGATTATTGCTGCATTTGCCTGCTGGTTCATTGCCTTGGCATTGAGTCTTTTCAGCCTGAGACCGCGCAAATGGAAGGTTGACCGGAGTAAACTGCGCAGCAACAAGCCAGCCGCGTCGGGTCAGCCGCTGAGCATCGAGGAATTTTTTATGGCCACAGCTACCTATAAACGACGCTTGCTGGTTGCGGCAACGCTCTTCTGTTTTACCGGTATCTGCCTTGCCGGACTTACCATTTTTTGTACAACCAAATAATCCATAATGCCATGCAGGAGAGCATGAAACGCCAAAAGATCCGCTGCTGGCAGTGCAAGGAGATTTTCTCCCTGCTGATCGACACCGCCGGAGAGCCAACACTTACCAGAGAGTGCCCCTACTGCCACGCCCCGCTCAAGTTTGCCTTTGGTGGAGAGCCGCAGAACATTGTTACGCTGATGCGGGGATCAGCCCAGTCGCAGTCGCAAGAGAGAACCCTCTATCAGCTCCCGGAGATTCTTGAGTCGTCAGATCCCTCTTTGCCACAATAACCAGGCTTCGTTATGATTGAACCGCTCATACTCAGGCCTGATGAAGGCATCCTCAACCGCTACCCTGAACTGGTGAAGATGGCTGCCGAGCTTTCGGAGCTCTATGCCGATCGCGAAAAACTGGTGACCGACAACGCCTTGCAGGCAATTGGAACCCTCTTGTGGCGTGCGCTTGATGCTGACGAGCCATTCCGGCAGGCCAGAAAGCGGGCAGGGCAGCATCTTCTGCCCATCGTCATTGAGAGTGGCAAACCGGAGATATTGCGTCTTCCGTGGGAAACGCTCTACCATCCCGAGTCTGGTTTTCTTGGCCGCAGTGAAGGCTTTACCCTGTCGCGAGCCATGCCCGCCACCGGTGCAGAGCTGCCAGCCATTGAAGATGGGCCGTTGAGAGTGCTGCTTTTTACCGCATTGCCTGATGACATTGGGGAAAAAGAGCAGCTTCGCATTGAGGATGAGCAGGCGCTGGTGCTGGAGGCGCTTGGCCAGTGGCGGCAGAGCGGTCATGTGCTGCTTGAAATGCCGGATGACGGTCGATTCAGTGAGTTTACCCATCAACTGCAACATTTCAGGCCGCACCTTGTCTATCTCAGCGGTCACGGTGTGTTCCATAAAGATTACCTGAAGCCTGACAACGACAAGGGATACTTCCTTTTCGAGAGCGACAACGATGGAGGAGAGCTGGTTGATGAAGAGCGACTTGCTGCTGCATTTACCGGCACAACCTTGCAGGCGGTGATTCTCTCGGCATGTCACTCCGGCAAAGCCTCCTCGGCCAGTTTGAACAATGGGTTGATGCAGCGGCTTGCCGACAAAGGCATTCCCCACGTTATTGGCATGAGGGAGTCTATTCTTGACCGCGCCGGGCTTCAGTTTGCCCGTGCCTTTTTTGGCGCACTGATGCAGCAAGAGAGTATTGCCGCCTCCTTGCAGCAGGCTCGTCGGGCCATCGTGCGGCCTCTGCATGATGATGAAGAGCTGCGTCATTCACACTTGGCCGAACTCTCACTGGGTCAGTGGTGCCTGCCGATGCTGCTCAGCCATCAGTGTGACCGCCAGTTGGTCACCGGTCGTTTTACTCCGAAGCCGATGCGTAAAGCTAATCACCGAAACAAGACTTTTAAGCAGGTCTCTTTACCGGAAAGGTTTATTGGGCGTCGTCGTGAACTGCGCAAGATACAGCGTTCTTTCCGGGAAGGAACAACCACGGCACTTTTGCTTATTGGTGCGGGAGGAATGGGGAAAACAGCACTTGCAGGGAAGCTTGTTATGGGTCTCAAAGCTGATGGTTATGAGGTGTTTTGCCTTTCTTTTCGTCCTGAAAACAATTGGCGCCAAATGTTGTCCTCTCGCATTCCATTTTCTCTTGATGACAAGCGAAGAGAAACATACGAAAAAGCAATTTCTAACCAGAATGACCTTGTATTTCAGGCAGAATGTTTGTTGTCATTGTTACTTGAGCAGTTCGATGGTAAAGTGGCTTTCTTGTTTGATAACCTTGAATCCGTTCAGGAACCATCCACTTGCAATCTTACTGATATCGAGTTGTCCGATTTGATTGCTATGGCGCTTGATTTGCAGGAAGATGGGTTACGGGTTGTTCTCACCTCCCGCTGGGCGCTGCCGGAGTGGCTTGAGCAGCTCTACCCGCTTGGCAAACCGGTCTACCGCGACTTCCTTGCGGTGGCGCAACAGCAGAAACTTCCAAAAGAGTTTTTAACGGATTTCAAGCGATTGCGTCAGGCTTATGAGGTGCTTGGAGGCAACTACCGTGCGCTTGAGTTTTTTGCGGCGGCCTTGCCGGAGATGAACACCATTGAAGAAGAGCAGCTTGTTGTATCTCTTCGGAAGGCGACAGAGGAGATACAAACCAACATGTTGCTTGAGCTGGTCTTTAGCCACAGGCAACCGGAAGAACAGCAGTTGCTTCGCACTCTGGTGGCTTACGAGGTGCCGGTAGCTTTTGAAGGGGTAAAGGCTCTGGTGCTGCATGAGCTTGAGCTTCCCGAAAAAGCTCTGGAGGCGCTGCTTTCGGTTTCACTGATTGAGCGATTGGAGAATAAGACTTGGCAAGCTGAAGAGTTTCTGGTGTCGCCATTGGTGCGTGACTGGCTGCTGCAACAAGAGGGAGCAACGGATTCCAGTGAGCAGCTTCAACGTGCTGCCGGATATTTGCAGTGGCTTCTGGAAAATGAGCGCCGAACCGTTGTGCAGGCATTTATTACCTACGCAGCACTCCTTGCTGCTGGTATGAATGAAGAGGCGTACCTCATAACGCTCCGCTGGATCGTTGAACCAATGAATCGAGCAGGTCTTTATCAAACACTTCTTGATACATGGTTGCCGCCTGTATGCAATTCTACTCAGCCAATAACTTTGTCGATAGGATTAGGTCAAGTTGGAATCCAGTATCTGCGTATAGCGAAATATGACACCGCTCTCGACTACTTGAAAGGATCACTCGCTATTGTAGAAGAAATCGGTGACAAGTCGGGCGAAGGGACGACGCTCAATAATATCTCGCAGATATTTCAAGCCAGAGGCGACTATGACACTGCGCTGGGTTACCTGAAAAGGTCGTTGGCGATAAGGCAGGAAATCGGTGACAAGTCGGGCGAAGGGACGACGCTCAATAATATCTCGCAGATATTTCAAGCCAGAGGTGACCATGAGACAGCGTTGGAGTACCTGAAAAGGTCTCTGCAGATAATGCAGGAAACCGGAGAGAAATCAGGCGAAGGAACGATGCTGAGTAATATCGGTGGTATATATCATGTTCGAGGTGAATATAAGACAGCGCTGGAGTACCTAAAAAGGTCGCTTGCGATAAGGCAGGAAATCGGCGACAAAAGAGGCGAAGGGACGACGCTTAATAATATCTCGCAGATATTTCAAGCCCAAGGCGGGTATGATACTGCTTTCGAGTACCTGAAAAGGTCTCTGCAAATAATGCAGGAAATCGGAGACAAAGGAGGTGAAGGAGCTATGCTCAATAATATCTCGCAGATATTTGAAGCCCGAGGCGACTATGACACTGCGCTGGGTTACCTGAAAAGGTCGTTGAAGATAAGGCTGGAAATCAAAGACAAAAGAGGCGAAGGGACGACGCTTGGTTCTATCGGTAACATATATTATGTCCGAGGTGACTATGACATGGCGCTGGACTGCATGAAAAAGTCGCTGTCGATAGCGCAGGATATCGGAGACAAGTCAGGCGAAGGAGCGTTATTCAATAATATCTCGCAGATTTATGCTGTTCGAGGCGACTATGACAATGCGCTGGAGTACCTGAAAATGTCGCTGAAGATAAGGCGGGAAATCGGAGACAAGTCAGGCGAAGGGAGAACGCTCAGTAATATTGGTAGCATATATCATTTCCAAGGAGCGTATGATACAGCGCAGGAGTGCCTGAAAAAGTCGCAGGCTATTCAGCAAGAAATCGGTGACATTGCGGGATTATGTGCAACGCGTTTTAACTTGGGGCTGAATTATTGGCAAAATGAAGATCAATCGAATGCGGTGTCATTGTGGGTAACCGTTTATAGGATAGCCAAATCAATGAACCTTGCGCAGGCATTGCAAGAACTTGAATTATTTGCCTCAAAACTCGGCTTGCCGGGAGGCCTCGACGGCTGGGAACAGTTGTCGCAGCAGATGGGTGAGGGTGAATAGGCTTTCTCTTCCCATCAGATTCTTTTATACCTTGAGCGTCATTTTTGAGCATTTTTAACGGATATGAAGAGAGGAACTCCACTTGTCGCAACTTGAACACATCGAAGCTATAGAAAAGCGCCTCTGGAATGCGGCGGATACCCTGCGGGCCAACTCGAACTATGCGAGTAACGAGTACTTTTTGCCGGTCATGGGGCTGATTTTTTTGCGTCATGCCTACAGCCGCTTTCTGGCAGTGCGGGAGGGGCTCGAAGCGGCTTTGCCTACACGCGGGGGCAAAACCCGTCCGCTCTCCAAGGAGGACTTTTCCGGCAAGAGCGCCATCTACCTGAAACCGGAAGCACTTGCGGCTGCTATCAAGAGTAATTTTGAGGAGTTGTGGATATGAGCAAGAAAAGTAACACCGAGAATTTTCGGAAATCAAGAGGCCGGAGCCGGGATGATGCAATGTTTCCTGTGCCGATCTCCAAAGATGAGCTTCCCGCTGATTATTTTGGTGTATTGGCAGGAATCAAGGAACGGATACAGTCAGAGCGTTGACGTGTTACGCTTTCAGCTAATGCAGCAATGGTGCTTCTTTACTGGGATATAGGCAAGGTGATTCTGGAGCGTCAGGAAAAACAGGGGTGGGGTGCAAAAGTTATTGATCGTTTATCTTGTGATTTGAAAACTTCCTTTATGGATATGACCGGGTTTTCTCCCCGCAATCTGAAATATATGCGCAAGTTTGTTGAGTCATGGCCTGACAGGGAATTTGTGCAACGCACCGTTGCACAAATTCCCTGGCGCAGCAATCTTGCTTTGCTTGATAAGCTGAAAGATTCCAAAACCAGGCTCTGGTACGCCTGTAAGACTATTGAACATGGGTGGAGCCGCGATATTCTTGCCATTCAGATTGAAACCCGCTTGCATGAGCGACAGGGTTTAGCGGTCAACAATTTTACGATTGCATTGCCGCCAGCCGATTCAGATATTGCGGCACAAGTGTTCAAAGATCCCTATCTGTTTGATTTTCTCGGAACGGCTGATCCTCGCAAAGAGCGGGAGGTAGAGCAAGCACTTGTTGACCATATCCAGCGTTTTCTTCTTGAATTGGGCGCTGGTTTTGCGTTTGTTGGTAAACAGGTTCTACTGGAAGTCGGCAATCGTGATTTTTATATTGATCTGTTGTTTTATCATTTACAACTCCGCTGTTTTGTGGTGGTCGAGCTGAAGGCGGTGCCTTTTGATCCTGCATTTGTTGGACAACTTAATTTGTACCTCTCTGCTGTTGATGACTTGATGCGTCATCCCGATGACAAACCGACAATCGGACTGTTGCTGTGCAAGAGCAAAGACAAATTGATCGTCGAATATGCACTGCGTGGATTTAATACTCCAATCGGTGTTGCTGATTGGGAAACCAGACTGGTTGAAATTCTTCCTGATGATCTCAAAGGAAGTTTGCCTTCCATAAAAGAAATTGAGTCTGAGTTGGAGGATATGGAATGAATCGTAATAATCATGCAAGATTACTCTGGAAAATGATCTGAATTTGAAGTCGCCAGCTTTTGATTGTGTCGGGTTATTGAATATACTTGCCATAATGTCAAAATATTTCCAGTGGAGACGGTTGTCATGAATACTACCCAAAGCTTTTCATTGTTGCGCCAGCAGGCGGGGTTGTCCATTGACAAAATTGCTCATATTACCGGCTATAGTCAGAGAGCGGTATATCTCTTTGAGAAAAAAGAGGTTATGCTAAGAAAAATGGTGTTTGACCAGTTCACAAGGATTGCGAAGCAGCTATCGTGCCACTGAAAGTGTGAGTTTAGCAAAAAAACTATGAAGCCGTGGGAAAGAGATGAGTTGATTCTTGCGATAAATCTATACTGCAAGACTCCTTTTGGACGAATACATGTCAGAAATCCTGAAATTATTGAGTTGGCAATGCTACTGGGCAGAACTCCTGGATCTGTCAGCTATAAATTAGCAAATTTTGCCAGTATAGATCCTTCCCTTGATCGAAAAGGGGCTTCAAATGTTAGCAGGCTCGATAAAGAAGTTTGGCATGAATTCTTTGAGGATTGGGAAGCTATGGCGTATGAAAGTGAAAAAAAGATGGCGGCAATAAGAGGATCTGATGCAGATATTTTTAACCAGAATATCCTCGAAGGAAAAACAAAAGATGCAATCGTCAAGTTAAGAGTGAATCAACATTTCTTCAGAAAAATGATTCTTGCAGCCTATAACTCGAAATGTTGTATTACAGGTCTGCCGCTTGAAAAACTTCTTGTAGCAAGTCATATTGTTCCGTGGGCGAAAGATTCCAAAAATCGACTTAATCCTCAGAATGGATTGTGCCTTAACGCGCTACATGATAAAGCATTTGATTCTGGATTGCTAACAATTGATGAATCATATCATGTTGTCTTATCGAAGGAAATACTTGCTCTTGATAACAAAACTATTAAACTTATTAGGGATACTGAAGGCGTGAAAATGTCTTTTCCTAATCGTTTTATGCCGAGGCAGGACTTTTTGCAATATCATCGTGAAAATATCTTTATCGGTTGACTTTTAATCGTTTAGTATGAAATAATTCTATAATTATCCCTGAAACTGTTCTGAAGTAAGGTTTTCGGGTTTCCTTCAGGCCTGTTCGGCTGCTCCGTCAGAACTTATGGATGAACGCCTGAGACTGGCAGGGCGTATCCTTTTTCTCGGTATATCTCCTGACGGTAAAATTATCGGTTATCTCTGCCATCCGGACAGTGAACTTGCAAGGGAGTTTGCTTCACTTGCTGAACTACCCCGAAGCGGTGTTTTTTAGGAACCTGGTCTCGATATCAGTTCGATTGATGAGCGATCGTTACTCATCGAGAAACTGAGGGAAAACCATCTGACGGGCTGGATTCGTTCAAGAAAACTGGGCAAAAACGGTGTAACATTACCCTGTGAAGCTCCCAATTGCGGCGGGATGACACTCGAAGCCGAACTTGATATTCTTATGACCCCTGAACCAACAGGCGGCTATTACAGGAGTGCCGGTATTGAGGCCTTTATTCGGAAATTCGGTTACCCCGATATGACGGGCGCATCTGACCGTACAGACCGGTTCAATGTTGGAGGTATTCACAAGGTTGGCGAGTATCACCGTCTGACAAACCTCCAGATTGTGCTGAAAGGGTTTGACAGGGTCACGGGAAAGATCATTGATGCAACGGGAGGAATATCTTTGATGAATCGTGAAGGTGAAGAGGCTGCGGTTTGGGGATATGATGCACTTATGACCAAATGGAACCGGAAGCACAACAAGGCGGTATACATCCCAAGCCAATGCGTTCAGTTACCGGAACGAAAATACCGGTATGGAAACCCGGATATGCATAGGCACCGGAACGGATTTTATAAAGTCTGCAGGCAATGGCAGAAGGCAATGGCAGAAGGCAAGGTATATTATGACCCAGGCATCAAACTTGAGAATGCCTCAACCCGGCCACGCACGAAACAGCGCAGTCAGTTTCGCATAAAGTCATCCAATCTCCCGGCGCTCTATCACAGTATGGATATTGTTGACTTGCGTGAGGGATAAGCATGTATTTTATTGTCGCGCCTGATGAGCGGGGAGGTGGTGGTATGAAATTTGAACAATATTACTATTGACACAATTGGCCCGAATAAAGGGCGTTACGTCCATAACTTGCGTCCATAACTTCGGTGATAAATTTTAAATTCTTATTTAAGAATGATTTATGGTATTGACATTGTTTGCCGAAATGTCAATAGAGTGTCAATAGCCGGTCAATACCTTGTCAGCCAACCACTTCTACCATCCTTGATGAAAACCCTTTTCTTAAAGGATGAAAGACTTTCAATTCTCTTTCAGTACATGATGAGTGGTGTGATTAATGCGTAAACAATAAATATGTGATGCTTTATTTGGTCAAATAAGTTTATTTTTAGAAAATACGCACGAAACAACAATCACGGAAGAGGTGGCAACATGGCAACCGCAGAGCAGATAAAATCCCTTATTCGATCGCATTTCAGTGATCAATCGGAGCAGTTTTTTACTGTCGCTCTTCAGATGGCTGCTCACGAAGCGAGGCAGGGGCATGATGCTTTGGCCAATGATATCCGGATTCTTGTTGATAAGGCAAAGGTACGCCCGGCTCGTGTTGTTGCGTTCATTCCTGATCTTGAAAATCTCGTATTGACCTCCGAGCCAAGGGAACGTCTTGGTTCTCTTGTGTTGTCCGATGAGATGCGGGCGAGGATTGAGCGTATCTTACGGGAGTTTCGTCAGAAGGCAAAGCTTGAAAAACATGGGCTTACCCATCGGAGAAAAATTCTGCTGGCAGGCCCACCCGGAACGGGCAAGACCCTTACGGCAGCGGTGCTTGCCGGGGAACTGAACCTGCCGCTCTACACGATTTTGATGGACAAGATTGTTACAAGGTTCATGGGCGAAACAAGCGCCAAGCTTCGCCAGATTTTTGATGTCATTCAAGAACGTCGCGGGGTTTATCTTTTTGATGAATTTGATGCCATTGGAGGAGAGCGAAGCCGTGTTGATGATGTTGGTGAGATGCGGCGTGTTCTTAATTCCTTTCTCCAATTTATCGAGCATGATTCATCGGACAGTCTCATTGTTGCGGCCACCAATAATCCGAAAATTCTGGACCAGGCTCTTTTCAGGCGTTTTGATGATGTTCTGCATTATCAGCTTCCCGAGAAAGGCGAGATTGAACGTCTGATTGAAAATCGTCTTGGCTCTTTCCGACAGAAGAGTATCATGCTTGATGCGTCGGTTAACATGGCATTGTCTCTCAGCCATGCAGAAATTGCCCAGGCATGTGATGATGCCATCAAAGAAGCCATACTCACTGACAGGAAAAACGTAACCGCCACGTTGTTAAAACAGATGCTTCAGGAACGACGCTCCGCATACCATGCACCAATAAAGGGATAACTCTCTATGGCTGTACCATATCCTCATATTTTTCTTCGTGATACAGGAGAACCAGCCTCATTTACGACACCACCAAGAAATTTTTCCGGCACACAAAACACCCCTCAACGAAATCGTCAGGAGCACAGCGAACGACTTCGGGAACAATTGACTTCAATCTGGTCAAGAGCAAGAGCTGTTGATGATGCGCGTACAGCTGTTTCCATGTCAACAAAAGATGGAGTTTACCTTGAATTTGAGGGGGCTCCAGATTGTGGCCTTTTAACGAAAAGCCTTGAAGACAGAGGTGCAGGAATACGTCTTCTCCATGTTTATACCTTCCCGTCTGAGATTTCGTCTCAGCAGGTAATCCGGGCAACCGTCTTTATTCCGAATGGAAAGCAAGAATATTTTTTGAACAAGATTCGAAAATATGCGACGGAAGAGACGCCGAATGGTGTTCCTAAAAATGCTAATCTGGTTCAAAGTATTGAAAATATAAGGCTTGCCGTTCTTGAGTCCTTCTGGAGTGATAATTATGATTTGTTACCGCAAGGGGCGAATTCGGTTTGGTGTGAAATATGGCTTCGAGGAGCAGGTGATCCCGTTGAGCAGCGCTTTCGTGAGATAGCAAGAGAATTGGGTATTGAGGTTCAGCCTCGTTCGCTTCGTTTTCCGGAGAGAATTGTAATTCTTGGAAAGGCCACTCGAGAGCAACTTGTTGCCTTTCTTGAATACAGTGCTGATATCGCTGAATTCAGAAGGGCAAAAGAGACCGCACGTTTTTTTCTGGAGTTGGGGAACCGTGATCAAACAGAGTGGGTAGAAGAACTTCGTTCAAGGTTACGAGTGAATCCTGATCCAGACGTTGCCGTCTGCGTCCTGGATTCGGGAGCAAATAATGGACATACTCTTCTTGTGCCAATATTGGCGGACTCTGATTGCCATTCTGTGGATATGGAATGGGGAGTCAATGATCGTGATGGTCATGGAACATTGATGTGTGGTATTGTTGCCTATGGGGATCTGCTGCATGCTCTCCAGCACAATAATCCGATTGTGGTTAATCATTGTCTTGAGTCGACGAAGATTTTGCCGCCGGATGGTAACAATGATCCGGCTCTCTATGGCGACATTACTATTCAGGGGATAAGCAGGGCGGAGATCAGTGCGCCATCCAGAATTCATATTGGATGTATGGCTGTGACCTCTGAAGATGGCCGTGAACGTGGTCGCCCCACATCATGGTCAGCAGCCATAGATCAACTCACGGCAGGATATGAGGACGATGTAAAACGTCTTTTTGTTGTCTCGGCAGGCAATATCATGGACGATGAAACCTGGTCAAGATACCCACAAAGCAATCTTGAATATTCGATCCATGACCCTGCACAATCATGGAATGCTTTGACTGTTGGGGCTTTTACTGAAAAATCTACTCTTACGGATTCAACTCTTCAGGGGCATACTCCGCTGGCAATGTCATCTGAACTCTCTCCTTTCAGTTCAACCTCGTTAGTTTGGGAGACAAAGTGGCCTGTTAAGCCAGATGTCGTTCTGGAAGGCGGGAATCTTGCAAAAGGGCCGGATGATTATATCAGTCAGCACGATGATCTTTCATCGTTATCAACAGGGCATCAGCCGACCCGACGTCAATTCGGTGTAATTAATGCGACGAGTGCCGCTGCTGCCAAGGCGGCATGGATGGCAGCAGAAATTCAGTCGAGGTATCCTGGTGCCTGGCCGGAGACTGTCCGTGGATTGTTGATTCATAGTGCCGAATGGCCGGATGCAATGAAGAGGCAGTTTATGCGTGCGAATAGTCGGGGTGAATATTCCAAAACAGAGTATGGTCGGTTGTTGCGTATCTGTGGGTATGGGGTGCCAACCCTTTCCAGAGCGTTGTCAAGTGCGGCCAATTCCTTGACGCTTATCGCGCAGGAGGAGTTGCAGCCCTATGCCATGCGGAATGATCGTTCGTCAACGAATGAGATGCATTTGCATCGTCTTCCCTGGCCTCGTGAAGTTCTGCTTTCTCTGGGAGAGATGCCTGTTAAATTACAGGTTACACTTTCTTACTTCATAGAGCCTGCTCCGGGTGAGGTAGGCTGGAAAGACAAGTATCGTTACGCCTCGTACGGATTACGGTTTGATTTGAACAGTATGGGAGAAACAGAGGATCGCTTTGTGCGCCGTCTTAATGCAGCAGCAAGAGATGAGGCGGAGGAGTCTGACAGCAACAGCGGAAGCGAGCGTTGGCTGATTGGCGCAAAGAGTCGGAATTCGGGATCACTTCATTCTGATATCTGGAAAGGAAGTGCTGCAGATATTGCATCCTGCAATCTCATTGGCGTCTATCCGATTATTGGATGGTGGCGTGAGCGTTCCTGGCTTGGACGCTGTAATCGTAAAGCCAGATATTCACTTATTGTATCACTTTATACACCGGATGAAAGCATTGATATTTACACGCCCGTTGCTGTTCAGATTGGTGTCCCGGTCATGGTGTGAATTATTTCAATGACTATTATTGTCAGGTTCGGTTTGTGCTGGCTCGTTTGTATGATAAGGGAGAAATGCAGACAGAATGTCAAAATCGTTGGCGAAAGTATTGGCTGTCAAGGTAAATTCTATTGACACAATTGGCACGAATAAAGGGTGTTACGTCAATACCTTGTCAGCCGATCTCTTCCGTTCCCCTCGACGAAAGAGCCCTCTTCACCATTTTCTCTACATTCGGTTCCATTTTTACTGGCAACAACACAATGTCAGGATGATTTTGGGCATAAACACGAAATATTTCGTCGGCAAATGCCTGGCCTATAGCCAATACCTCATCAAAGTCAAAAATGACATGCTTGAACTTCTCTATACGAGCCAACAGCCTTTTCGCCTGGGATCGAGAGACAAGTTTTTCATTTTCGTATTGCGCTAACCGAACCGGAATAACTGTTTTGTTAAACTGAAATTCATCCGGTCCGGCATAATCATCAAAAACTGTCTGGATATCACGCGTTGAATCACGCTTGATAAGCATATATACCGTAGTGCCAGATTCATTTTCAGAAAAATCGGTCTCCAGAATAAAATCAAATGCTGATTGATCATCATGACGAAAACTCACCCCTTTTGAATCGATTCGGAATTCATCAAATACACGCGAAGTAAAGAATATCCCTTCTCCTGTGTGATTATCCGGATCTGTCGTCAATTTTCCTTTAGATAATTCAAAGAGAGCTTGGCGCTCATCGTTTAAATTGCATAATCTCTTGATTTTCCTGAAAATGCCCTCTCCATCATCAGCCACCATGATGATGATTTTTTCCTTGTCTCTTATAGCGGAGATGGAAACATGTTGCCCGCCAGAATGATCAATGACGTTATTTACCATCTCGGTAAATCCGTATTGGCTTATGTCGACAATGTTGTCAGGCAATCCTTCAACGATAAATGCATAGTGATTCCTCCAAACGCCATCTTCTGTAAAATCATCTCCGAGTTGAAACAGTGACTTGTACTCCCTTACAGCACCCAAAAAATATCTTTTTCCCTTTCCTGTGCCGTAAGATTTCAAGCGCTCATCTTTTTCCAGAAGTTTTACATGGTTATTTACTGCTTGAGGAGTGATAGAAAATATTTTGGCAATATGTTTACAAATATCAGCAGGATGATGCCTGACATCCCGGACGATTTGGCGCCGTATGTTCTCGCCCCTTTCTTTATTATTCATGAGCCATCCTTGATGAAAATAGTTTTCTTAAAGGATAATTGTTTTTTTCTTAAAGGACAAGAGGCGCTTCTTTTTTTTGTGCCTGATAAGTGGGGTGGTTTTGATGTAAACGATAAATATGTGATGCTTTATTCGTCCAGATACGTTAATTTCGAGGCAAACATGCCAGCAATAATAATCACTGAAAAGGTGGCGACATGGCAACCGCAGAGCCTATGACCCCATCGCCCTACACCGAAGACTCCCTTGTTCAGCAAACGACGGCGGACTATCTGGAGCAGCAACTGGGCTGGGAGTCGCTCTATGCCCATAGCCGCGAGGATTTCGGCCCCGAAAGTCTGCTGGGGCGCAGGGATGACCGGGAGGTGGTACTGACGCGCACGTTGCGGGCGAAGCTGATGGAGCTGAATCCGGGGTTGCCCGATACGGCTTATGATGACGGGCTGCGCCAGATTGTGACAACCACGGCGACGCAGACGCTGCTGGCGACAAACCGGGAGAAGTACACGCTCTTCCGCGACGGGGTGCTGGTTACCTACCAGAATGAAAAAGGGGAGCGCCTGAAACACCGGTTGCGGGTGTTCGACTTTGATGAGCCGTTGAACAACCATTTTCTCTGTGTGCGGGAGCTGTGGATTTGGGGCGACCTCTACCGGCGGCGTCCTGATATTGTTGGCTTTGTGAACGGTTTGCCGCTGCTTTTTATGGAGTTCAAGAATATCGGCAAGGATATTCGCTCGGGCTACGAGAGGAATTTTAAAGATTATACCGATACCATCCCGCATATCTTTCACCACAACGCCGTGCTCATTTTTGGCAATGGCCACAAGGCTAAGCTTGGTTCCATTACCAGCCGGTGGGAGCATTTTCATGAGTGGAAGCGGCTTGCCGAGCGTGAGCCGGGGGTTGTGGAGATGGAGACCTTGCTCAGGGGGCTGTGCGAAAAGGGTAATTTTCTGGATCTCTTTGAGAACTTCATTGCCTTTGATGACTCTTCGGGAGGTACCAAAAAGATTGTTGCCCGCAACCACCAGTTTCTCGGGGTGAACCGTGCCCTTGAGGCGGTTGTGGAGCGCCGAGAGCGCAAGGGGAAACTTGGCGTTTTCTGGCATACGCAGGGGTCGGGGAAGAGCTATTCGATGCTCTTTTTTACGCGCAAGGTGCATCGCAAGCTTGGCGGTAACTTCAGCTTTCTGATTCTCACCGATCGTGACGATCTCGATACGCAGATTTACAAGAGTTTTGCCGGTTGCGGTGTGGTGGATAACGACCGCGACCCCTGCCGTGCTTCGAGCGGGCAGCACCTTTGCGACTTACTCGGGCAGCACAAGGCCTACATTTTTTCGCTGATTCAGAAGTTCAATGTGGAGGTGAAGCCGGAGGAGAGCTATACCAGCCGTGACGATATCATTGTCATCACCGATGAGGCGCACCGGACGCAGTACGGGATGCTGGCGCTCAATATGCGCAATGCGCTGCCGAATGCCAGTTTTATCGGCTTTACCGGCACGCCGCTCTTCAAGGATGACGAGATTACCCGACGTGTGTTTGGTGATTATGTTTCGACCTACGATTTTCAGCGGGCGGTGGACGACAAGGCGACGGTGCCGATTTACTACGATGCACGTGGTGAAAAGCTTGGCGTGGCGCTGGGTGACCTGAATGAGCGCATTGCCGAGAAGCTGGAGAGCCTTGAAATTCAGGATATCAATGTGACCGAGCGGCTTGAGCAGGCTCTCAGACGCGATTATCATATCATCACGGCTGAAAAGCGCCTCAACCAGATTGCGCGCGATTTTGTGCACCACTATTCCAACGGCTGGGAGTCGGGCAAGGCGATGATGGTCTGTATCGACAAGATCACCTGCGTGCGGATGTATCTGCTGATTGAGTTCTACTGGCAGGAGCGGATCGGGGAGCTGGAGCGTGAGCTGCCCGCGCTTGCCGACGAGCAGGAGGAGAATCAGCGTCAAAGAAAGATTGCCTGGATGCGCGAAACCCTCATGGCGGTTGTGGTGAGCGAGGAGCAGGGCGAGGTGGAGAGGTTTCGCAAGTGGGATCTCGATATTCTGCCCCACCGGCGGCTTATCAAGGAGGGGATGGAGTTGCCGGACTTCATGAAAACGAAGCCCCGTTTCCGCAATATGCAGCGGATGGCTCTCGACGATGCCTTCAAGGAGGAGGAGCACCCTTTCCGCATCGTCTTTGTCTGTGCAATGTGGATGACCGGTTTTGATGTGCCGAGCCTGGCCACCATCTATCTCGACAAGCCGCTCAAGGCGCATACGCTGATGCAGGCCATTGCGCGGGCCAATCGGGTCAATGCGGGAAAGAATAACGGTCTTATTGTGGACTATTGCAGCATTCTCCGCCACCTTCGCAAGGCGCTGGCCACCTTTGCCGGGGTGGGTGACGATGGCCATGGAGGCGGCGGAGGTAAAAACGATCCGGTAAGGCCTGATGAGGAGCTGCTTGCTGATCTTGTTGAAGCGATAAGGGTCATCCGCTCGTTCCTTTTGGGGCGCGGCGCCTTTCTCAACGATATTATAACCAAAAGCGGTTTTGAGCGCAATGCCGCTCTCCTTTCCGCTATTCTTGCAGCCAAGGAGGCGGTTAACGAGAACGATGAGAGCCGCAAGCGCTTTGAGGTGATGTGCCGGGAGTTCTTCAAGAAGTTGAAGGCCTGTATCAATATTGAGGGAATCAATGGAGTTCGGGAGGATTATCATGCAATCACGATGGTCTACAGGAGCCTGCAGGAGGATCGCGAGCAGGCCGATATTACCGATATCATCCGCCAGTTCCATCACCTTGTGGATTCGGCTATTGAGGTGATACCCGGCACGGTTGGTGAGACGCAGGAGCCGTTTGATATCAGCAAAATCGACTTTGAGCGGCTGCGTCGGGAGTTTGAGCGGAGCCGGGTCAAGCGAACTGCCGTCCAGAATCTCAGTCAGGCGATTGACAACAAACTGCGGCGGTTGATGGAGCGCAATCCGCTGCGTACCGATTTTCAGCGCCACTATGAGGAGATTGTCAAGGCCTACAATCGGGAGAAAGATCGTGTGTCGATTGAGGGTACTTTTGAAGAGCTGGTGCGTCTGGTGCAGGAGCTTGATCAGGAGGAGAGCCGGGCTATGCGCGAAGGGCTGACGAAGGAGTCGTTCGCTATTTTTGATTTGCTGAAGAAGGAGGAGTTGACTCCGCAGGAGAGGGGGAGAATCAAGAGTGTGGCAAAAGAGCTGCTTGCAACGCTGAAGACTGAAAAGCTCAGGATCGACCACTGGCAGGAGAAGGAGTCAACCCGGGATGCGGTTCGCACGGCAATTGAGGATTTTCTTTGGAGTGATGCCACAGGTTTACCGGTGGAGTTTTATACAGAAGAAGAGGTGAAGGAGAGGGCAGAGGAGATTTTCCGTCATGTCTACCGTGTCTACCCAACCATCCCTTCGCCTTTTTATGAAAAAACAGTGGCGGCATAATTTTAAACATGTTGGAACGATGATGCAAAAAAAACAGTTGGGTAATACGGATATGCACCTTACTCCTGTCGGCTTTGGAAGCTGGGCCATCGGGGGTGCCGATTGGGCCTACGGGTGGGGTGCACAGGATGACGGGGATGCCATTGCGGCCATTGAGCGCGCCGTTGAGCTTGGCATCAACTGGATTGATACGGCGGCGGTCTACGGGCTTGGCCATTCGGAGGAACTGGTGGGTAAGGCTGTGGCTGGTCTGAAGCAGAAACCCTATATTTTTACCAAGTGCTCGATGGTCTGGAATGCGGAGCGTCAGGTGAGTTTCAGTCTTAAGGCTGATTCAATAAGGCGCGAGTGCGAAGCGAGTTTGAAGCGGTTGCAGGTGGATGCCATTGATCTTTACCAGATTCACTGGCCAAACCCTGATACTGACCTTGAAGAGGGGTGGAATGAGATGGCCCGCCTGCAGGAGAAGGGGCTGGTCCGGCACATTGGTGTTTCGAATTTCACGGTTGAGCAATTGCGCAGGATTACCTCCATTGCGCCGGTAGCCTCTCTTCAGCCGCCTTACTCAATGTTGCGCCCTGCTGTTGAAAAAGAGCTTCTGCCGTTTTGCCTCGAGCGGAATATTGGCGTTATTGTCTACTCTCCGATGCTCTCCGGCATGTTGACCGGGGCAATGAGCCGTGAACGGGCGGCAAATTTTTCATCGGATGACTGGCGTCGCCAGAACAAGGAGTTTCAGGAACCGCGCCTTTCTGCTAATCTTGAGCTGGTTGAGCTGCTTAAACAAATTGGCGCACCGCATGGTTGTTCTGCCGGGGAGGTTGCCATTGCCTGGACGTTGCGCAACCCCGCCGTGACCGGTGCGATTGTTGGCGGGCGTAATGCTGCACAGGTTGAGGGGATTATCGGGGCGGGGGAGTTCAGGTTGAGTGGTGAGGAGATTGAGGCTATCGGGCGTTTTATTGCCGGTATGGAGAAATAGAATACATAAAAGTTGAATATGTTGCTGTTGGGGATTTTTTTGTTTTTTTTCGGAAGAGAAACTTTTTGTAAGGTTATAAGTTATGTCATGAAACTTAATTCGATGATAATATGTATATTCAATTACGTTTTTAATCGCCAAAATTACAGGCTGTGCTTTTATTTTTTGTAAATCACAAGAAAATCAGGTGAAAATGAGTTTGTTCAGTAATCTGTACAGGGATATTGCTATTGATTTCGGAACAACGAATACGTTGATTTTTATTCGTGGAATGGGTATTGTTTTAAATGAGCCGTCCATTGTGGCCCGTGAGTTGAATACGGGAAAAGTTCTGGCCATAGGGAAGGAGGCTCTTCTTATGAGTGATAAAGTTCATACTGGTATTGTCACAGTCCGACCACTTTTCAATGGCGCCATTGGTGATTATCAGGCAATGCAGGAGCTGATACGAGGGCTGATCAATAAAACAAGAACACGCTTTTCATACGGAATTAACCGCATGGTTATCAGTATTCCTTCTGGCATCACTCCGGTTGAAAAAAGGGCTGTGCGCGACTTTGCACAGCATGTTGGCGCCAGAAAGGTTTACCTGGTGACAAACGCCATGGCTGCGGCCATTGGCCTCGGGCTTGAAATCAGGGAGCCAATGGGTAACATGGTTGTCGATATCGGTGGTGGTACAACGGAAATTGCCGTTATGTCACTCAGTGGTATCGCCGCTGGCGAATGTGTGAAGGTTGCCGGAGCAGATATTAATGACTTGATCAGCCGCCATCTTCGTGAGGAGTACAATATGGCGGTTGGCGAACTTACGGTCGAAAACATCAAGATAACCATTGGATCGGCCTACAAGTTGGAAAAAGAGCTGACCATGGATGTCAAGGGAATATGTCTTGAGTCCGGGCTCCCTGAAGTCAGGAAGCTCAATTCGGTCACGATCAGGGAGGTTATTGCCACTCCGCTTAACCAGATTGTGACATCCATCAAAAAAAGCCTTGAGGCATTGGTGACCAAACCGGAAATTTCGGTAGACATTTTCGATCGAGGCCTTTTCCTCGTCGGAGGTGGAGCGCTTATCAGGGGCATTGACAAAAAAATCCATGAGGAGACGAATGTCCAGGTTCATGTCTGCGAAGAGCCGCAAACCATTGTGGCAAGGGGGGCTGGAGAGATTCTTGAAAATCTGGAAAAGTACAAGGGTCTTTATTCTACCTGACTTTGGCATAAAGAGCCCTTTTGAGAAAGGGTTGATGAGTTGATGATCAGATTTGCTGTTTCAGACCGGCCGCTTTTCTCTCATTGAGTCAGTCAGGTATTTCAGCATAGCGGTGAGCAAGGGTGGTTGACCTCTTGCTCACCGCGTTCCTCTTTTCGGGTTCAGGGCCGAAATTTTCGGTAGTCGATATCGAACTTTTTTATCCGAAGCCCCATGATTCTGTCAGAAAGACCAAGCTGCACTGCCGCACGCGACATGTTTCCCTGGGTTCGTTTGAGCGCTTCCATGATCATCTCTTTTTCTATCGCATCGAGCTTCTGCTGCAGTGATCCGGTATAGGGAGTCCCGCTCGATTCAGCCGTCTGGAGTGTCGGCGGGAGGTGGTAGCCGTGGATCACATTGTCTTCGCTCAAAATGACTGCCCGCTCAATGCAGTTCTGCAGTTCACGGACGTTTCCCGGCCAGTGGTAGCGCATGAGCATGTCGATTGATGTTGTCGAGATTCGCCTGACTCCCTTCTGGTTTGCCATATTGTATTTTTCCACAAAATAATCGGCAAGCAGCAAAATGTCGGTCTTGCGTTCGCGAAGCGGGGGAACGGTTATTGGAAATATATTCAACCGATAATAGAGATCTTCGCGGAAGAGTCCGTTGCGTATCAACTCTTCAAGATTGCGGTTTGTTGCGGCAATGACCCGTACGTCAACCTTGATGGTTTTGGATCCTCCCACCCGCTCGAACTCCTTTTCCTGTATGATTCTGAGCAGTTTGGCCTGAACGGCCAGGCTGAGCTCGCCGACTTCATCAAGGAAGATGGTTCCGGTATGGGCAAGCTCAAATCTTCCCTGCCTGGTAGCTGATGCTCCGGTGAAGGCCCCTTTTTCATGCCCGAAAAGCTCGCTTTCAACAATGCTTTCCGGCAACGCTGCGCAGTTGAATTTGATGAATGACT
This sequence comes from uncultured Chlorobiaceae bacterium, assembly GCA_903882665.1. Lineage (GTDB taxonomy): Bacteria > Bacteroidota > Chlorobiia > Chlorobiales > Chlorobiaceae > Chlorobium. The sequence goes on from CAIRXW010000011.1 coordinate 48,463, forward strand.
TGCCGGATCGTTGGCTTTTAAAGTGAATGGCACTGGCCACCAGCTCTTTTCCTACCCCGCTCTCTCCCAGAACAAGTGTTGTTGCATTGGTTTTTGCGATCTTGTCGATCATTTTATAGAGCGAAATCATCGGCTTCGTGTTGCCGATGATATTTGCCGGGCGCTCGGTATCTGAAATACTTTCTTCGTCGTGCTTTTCCGCTCCATGAGTCGGCCTCAATGGAGGCTTTCCTGTGATGGAGCTTTCCTGCGGTTTTTTTTCGCTCTCTTCGTGTGCAAGCTGCTTGATGCGTACTGCCTGTGAAATCATGGATGCGATGATCGAGAGCTGGTCAACATAGTGCTGGAGCATCTCTTTCTGCATCTCTCCCGCTTTTGCCTTTTTGCCCTGTCCGTAGGTCACTGCGGGTTCCAGTTGACGGTCGGCGCTCAGGGTGCCGATAATTTCCGAGCCGGCCTTGATTGGAATGCAGATAAAGCAGAGACTCTCTTTTTTTGCCTTGCTCCGTGACCGTGTTCGGTCGAGAAAGAGTGGTTCGTCGTTGATGCAGGGAACAATGACCGCTTTCCCGCTTTTAACCACGTGGCCGATCACACCCTCGCCGATCTGGTAACGGCCTCTTTCCTTCTCTTTTTCTGTCAGCCCGAATGATTCGTTGATAACAATTTCGCCGCTGTCGCGGTTAAGAATCGTGATCATGCCCCTGAGCATGTCCATGTTCTCCGACATGATGAAAAGGACAAGCCTTAACACCTTGTTGATGTCCTCTTCATGGGTTATTGTTCTGCTGACTTCAGCAAGCAGACTGATACTGCTGTGGTCCTGTTCCTGCGCTATGAGCATGATGCTTCTCTTATGATGATCATTGTTTGACAAAAAGGTTGCTGTTATAGATATCTTCAACTTCTGCCGGTATCAGTGCCCGCTTCTTTTCACTGGCCGCAGTGCGGACAAAAGCAAGAAGATAGTTTGCTTCGCCTCTTGTCATGACGATTCCCCTCCCTGAAAAAAAATATTGCAAGGATGCGCTTCCCGAGTGTTTTCCGATCACCAGTTCGGCTCGGTCGCGACCAACCTGATCGGGGAAAAATGGTTGATAGGAGAGCGGATGTTTCAGCAGTGCGGCACAGTGAATACCGGATTCATGCTGAAATGCCGATTTTCCAACCACCGGTTTCTGATCCTCGATTTTTCTTCCCGCTGCCTTGCTTACTACCGTGCAGAGATGTGAAAGCTTCCTTGTATCAATGCCGGTTTCATACTTCCCCGAGAGCTTCAGCGCAATGGCAAGCTCTTCAAGTGCAGCATTTCCTGCCCGCTCACCAAGTCCTGTGACCGAAACACTGACGGCCTGGCATCCCGCTTCCAGAGCGGTGAAGGCGTTGGCTGTTGCCATGCCGAGATCATTGTGGGCATGAAATTCAAGCGCAGTATGGGTTGCTGATTGCAGATAGCCTACCAGTTCAATCACGGATGACGGTGTCGCGACGCCGACCGTATCGGCAATTCTCACCCGGTCGGCCCCGCAAGCTTCGGCATCGAGTATGAAGCGCTTCAGCAGTTCAGGTTGAGCCCTAGTGGCATCCTGTGCGCCAACGCTCACAAAGTCGAAATATTTTTTTGCCCTTGGAATGAGCTCCTGCAACTGCTCTTCTACCCAGGCATAATCCCTCTCCATAAGCTGGAGGTATAACGCAGAGAGAGGAAAGCTGATATGAACTGCCTCGGTGCCGCAGAGGCAAGCATCCTCAATGTCCTGCCATTTTGCACGCGCCCAACTGGTCAGGCGTACCGGCAACTTTTGGCTGACGATTGTTCTGATTGTACTCCGTTCATCGTTGCTGATAGCGGGGTAGCCGATTTCAAGTTCATCAACTCCGGTATCAGCAAGCAAAGAGGCGATTTCAATTTTTTCCTCACTGCTGAAGACGACACCAGGTGCCTGTTCGCCGTCTCTGAGCGTCGTATCAATGATCCATGGCCTGATGGCGGAATGAGAAGCTCGCCTGCTCTCTCTACGCATAATCTGATGGTTTCTTCAGTGAACAAGAGATTCTGCCGGGGAAAATGCCTGACAGTTTTAAATTTAGTTTTCTTGTTTGTTTTGCCTAAATAAATAAGGTTATTATAAGAAAATATAATAAAATTTCAGACATTTTTGTACTGCTACATGATTTTTTATCATAAAAGTATTATTCGCCACTTTTATTAAAAGCGCCCCTCTCCGGTCAGGAGTTGAGCACCCCTATTGGTAAGAATTTCGGGAGGTTTTTCGGCCAAGGCAGGAACGTGGAGTCGGTTGCGTTTATGGGAATTTTGGAGATTGCTTTATGCAGAAGCTGATGTTTTTGGCTGGAAAATCGGCTTTAACGGAGTTCATTTGATTCAGCCTGCGAATAGTTTGTATATTCAGCGCCATTCGTTGATGTTGTTTTGATACCAGGCAGGGCCATGATGAATTGGTTGAGCGGTCTCCGATTCTTTGTTTTAAACCAATTGAAATGTAACTCGTGAAAAGCAGTTTGACGAGCATCACCGATACTCCTGCATTCAAGGTGACAGGTTCTACGGTTATTAAAGGATTCGTTCATGGATTACGCCATCCCTCCCTTGTTGTGCGATTGACGATACATGTTCATAACTGTCAAGATTGGCTGGATCGGGTTGATCAGGAACTTTCTGCTTTTCTGGAAGAGGAACATGGCAAAGAGGTTACATTGCGCCCGATGTCAGGTGATACCGATCCTGTGCAGGCCGTCAATTCATTGCTCTCATGGATGTGGAGGTTGCAGCAGTCAGCCAAAGTATCTGTTTTCGAGCAGGGAAAGATCATTGGCGTCTACCCGGAAACCAACTCTGTGCTGATTGTAATACCTACACTATCCTCATCGCATCAGGTGACAGGTCAGTTTTTTTCCTGGCTTATGCATGTTTTTAATGGGTTGTATGCCGAAAGGGAGAAGCCGCGTTCAATCGGGAATTTCGCGGAAATAGTAAGGCGTTTTGAACAAATGGGCCTAAAATCGTCAAATATGCCCCATTTTTTAAGCTCAGCTTTTACGGCCGGGATTCCTTTCTCTCAAGTTGCTGATCAGGTTTATCAGTTTGGTTATGGGGCGCGGTCGAGATTGCTCGATAGTTCGTTTACCGATCAAACTTCCCAGATTGGAACCCGTTTAGCCCGGATTAAGACACTGGCTGCGGTAGTGTTGCGACGGGCGGGTATCCCGGTATCTGATCACATCATGGTTTCAGATAGTGATGGTGCTGAAAAGGCGGCCAATGATCTTGGTTTTCCTGTTGTTGTCAAACCGATGGATTTGGATGGAGGTATCGGTGTTGCCGCAGGTTTGACAACGCTGGATGAAGTTCGTGAAGCTTTTGAAGGGGCTCAAAAGAAATCCCGTCACATTCTGGTGGAGAAGCATTTTGAAGGGCGTGACTATCGCTTAACCATCTTTCAGGGGAAACTTCTTTGGGCTGTTGAGCGGTTGCCGGGTGGAGTTACTGGTGACGGAAGAAGCACGGTGCAGACTTTGGTTGAACTCCTCAATGATGATCCGCTTCGTGGTGAGGGTCCTCATGTACCGCTTAAGCGCATAGTGCTTGATGACGAGGCGCAATCGTTGCTCTCGAAAGCAGGTATGGGTGTGGGCAGTGTTCCCGGGGAAGGCAAGTTCATTCGTCTTCGCCGTACAGCAAATGTGGCTCGTGGAGGTATTCCGGTCTCTGTTTTTGAGCACGTTCATCCTGATAACAGCTTGCTTGCAGTTCGCGCTGCAGCGGCTTTGCGGCTCGATCTGGCAGGGGTTGATTTATTGATACCCGATATCAGCCGTTCCTGGCGCGAAAGTGGTTGTGTTGTTTGTGAAGTTAATGCTCAGCCGGGTCTTGGGCTGATAACAACGTCACATCTTTATCCGCAGATTCTTGGCAAGCTGGTTCAGGGAAGTGGCCGTATTCCTGTTGTCGTTATTATTGGTGCGCCTCCGGAATGGAATGTGGCGGCAGCAATTGTCAATAAATTGGGTAATGTCGGCTTTGTTACAGGACGGGGAGATCATGAAGGTGTTTCTATTGGTACCGAAACGATTACGGCCGGGGTTGCTGATCCGTATACCGGAGGACAAATTCTCACAGGAGAAAAAAGTGTTGATGCTGTTGTGCTGTGCATTAACGACGCCACGGTATTAGGTACCGGTTTGCCGTTTGCGCGTTTTGATCTTCTGGTGCTTGCAGGGTCACATTTTGTAACGCCAGACGGGCAGAGTGAAGAGCCCAAAGCAGTTCAATTGCGCAATCTTTTCAATGCTTTTTCACCTGGTTGTGATGGCAAGGTGATGGTGGTTGCCGGATCTGGTATTGATGTTCGTGCTCCCTTGCTTTCATTGCAAGCGGAGTTTTTGAAAGAACCCGTTCCTCAATCGTCTCTTGTTGATGCCATTGTTGCGGCAATGATTCAGGCCGACGGGAATCATCGCATTGGAATGCCTCCATTTTCTACGGTTGCCTCCGATTTTTGCTGATCAACCCTGAACGGGCAATCCCATCATCTCTCTTGTCTCCTTTGTTGTCGCAAGAGGACGCTGCATCTCTTCGGCAATGCGGGCGATTCTTTTGACAAGATTTTCATTGGTGGCAAGAACCTCTTTGCAATAATCGAAATAGAGCGAATCCTCTATTCCAACACGTACATGGCCTCCAGCCACAATCGCCGCAATATTCATTGGAAGCTGAAACTGCCCGAGACCAGCCCCTGCCCAGATGGAGTTTTCAGGAAGCGATTCTGTCATCACAGCAAGGTTTGCAATGGTTGCTGGAGCCGTATTGATATTGCCCAAAAGAAGGTTGAAATATTTTATTCCTGAAATAAGGTTATTTCGCTCAAGATATTTTGCCAGATTGATCATTCCTGTATCAAATACCTCTATTTCAGGCTTGATATTTTTCTCTTTCATGGTCAGTGCAAGATGTTCAACCACTTCGATGGAGTTTATACTCGGGCCGGTATAAAAATTCAGTGAACCTGGTGTGAGGCTCGCCATGTCCGGTTTAGCCTGCCCGGTTAAATGAAGTACTTCAGCGCGTTGCTCAAATCCTTGACCGTTTCTGCCCGATGTGGTGACACAGCAGACCATTCCAGCCCTCTCTCTTCTTATGCCGGAAATAATTTTTTCATACTCTTTTGCATTTGAGGTCGGCACTCCCTGTTCATCTCTCGCATGAAGATGAAGAACCCTTGCGCCAGCGTCAAAGACCCGGAGAGCATCCTCAATGATTTCATCTGCGTGGAGAGGTACATGAGGATTACTGAATTTTGTCGGCACCATTCCTGTCAGGCAGGCATTGATGATCAAAGGGGGGTAGGGCGAAAGCGGGTGGGGATCATTCAGTTCGATATAGGCTTTTCTATACGCCTCATGAGCAGGTTTTGAAAGCATATACGCATCAAGATCCATCTCAAGAGTGCACCAGTGATCGACGTCTGAGAGGCTGAAATTACATTTTTTTTTCAGTATCCCAATCTGGCGGTAACCGTAATGCTTTTTGTACCAGAGGATGGTTTCAGGCCTGTCGGCATTGGTCAAGACGCTCCTGACTCCAGATTCGTACATTGCATCAAGTCTCGCATTCTGAAGGGCCTTTCCGATTCCCATACCCGAAAATTCCGGAAGAATTCCGAGCAGTGTTGTTTTTCCTTTGCCTGGTGACAACAGTTTATACCCGGCAGCTCCTGCAACATGACCGGAAAGGCGTGCAACAAAAAAGCAGGAAAGATCAAGCTCCTCCATCTCTGCTGAAGGAATATGATGCATGTTCCAGGATTCCATAACGCTCAGAATTGCTGCATAATCATCGGGAGAGGCTCTTTCAATCGTATAATTCATGATACCGATGTCCGGTTGTAAAAAAAATGAACAAATTACTTTCAGGAGCTCTTTTGAAAAAGCCTTATGGCTCAGGACTGTCCGGTTAGCGATTCATAGGTTACGTTTGCGCGTTCTTTAAAAATAATACATACGTAATATCCGGAACCGTTTACGGCTACGATGCAGTGATCCATTCCAGCAGGAATCCAAATGGTTGAAGGTGATTTTACCTGATAAACATTGGTTCCAAGGTGGACTTTAAACTCGAATGTCTCATCGTCACCAAGGATAATATTGAGTTCAGGATAAGAGTGGTTATGCATCTCTACATATTCCACTGGCGTTTCCTTTGCTGCTGTAATCTTATGTACGGCCAGATGAAATGGAACATTATGTGCCACAAATCGTTCAATTCAGTTTACTTGCGAATGAAACGGAACCGCATCCAGGGATTCAGGAATCAATTTATGGATATATTCTGAAGTCGGTGTATTCATAAATCGAATGCATTACATGCTTGATAATACAGGAAGCTTATTCCGGAATTTCCGGTCTAACGGTTCAATATATGGAATATCCAACGCTTTGCAGTCTATCATGAAGCGCTGCTGACGCCTTATGATTTAATTCCGTTGGGAAAACTTCGAATGATAACGCCATGAAAAAATACTGGGAAGGTAAAAGTGCCGTTGTGACCGGAGCCGCTTCCGGAATCGGACTGGCACTTGCAAAGGCGCTGATCGCCCGCGGTGCGGAAGTCTGGGTCACCGATATTGACAGCGCAGGAATCAGGCAGGCTGCTCAGGTACTTGGTTCAAATGCCCATCCGGTGGTACTTGATGTTCGCGATGCTTCTGCAGTGCGGGAGGTTATCGAGAGCGTAGCAGAAGCGTTTGGCCGTATTGACTTTCTCTTTAACAATGCGGGAATCATTATGGCCGGTGAGTTCAATGATTTTGACACTGAACATCTTGATCGGATCATTGATGTCAACATCCGCGGAGTAGTGAACGGTACGGTTGCCGCATACCCCTTGATGATCCGGCAGCGTGGAGGCCATATCGTGAACACGGCATCTCTGGCAGGCCTTGCTCCTTCACCGCTGCTCTCACCCTATGCCATGACAAAGCACGCTGTCGTGGGACTTACGTCAAGTCTTCGCTTTGAGGCTGCCCGCTATGGCATTCGTGTCAGTGCTATTTGTCCTGCAGCCGTTGATACTCCTCTTCTGGATGCGGGGACACCTCCTGACCTGCACGAGGTTCCCTGGCGACCGAACGTCCGTCGTTATCTCGAAAGGCTTGCCGGCCCTCCCTGTCCGGCGGACAGGATGGTTCATGCCGCCCTGCGGGGTGTGGAACGTAACCAGGCACTTATCCTTGTCCCTGCCCGTGCCCGTCTGACAGCGCTGGTCTACCGCATTGCTCCCGGCCTTGTCCATGCGATTGGCAGCCAGGTTGTTGCTGCGGAACTAAAGGAGCGCCCACAGGGATCAGTTTGAGGCAATCGTTAGATGGTTATAGGTCATTTAAAAAGCTGATGGATGACCTGAGAAGGCCCGCAAGCTTGCCGGATATTACAATACTTGCGCCCCGTTTTTTGGATTGCCATCCGTCCCGCCGGTTTTGCTCGGCAAATGAAGGTTTTCGGCTATCCATTGCAGGATAGCGTTTATTCGGCGAGCTTGAGTGGCAGTAGCGAGCTAATGTCAGGCTTCAGCCCATCGCACACAATCGCGCCAGCTCATGACAGTTACTCCGTTTCGCTCGTATGAGTCGTCACCACCATAGATCAGCCAGGGCTGAAGCGCCTCTTCACCGGCAAATCGTGCGGCTTTTTGGCCTGCTCGGATAGAGTCGCTGGTGATGGTCTGGCCTGATTTTATCTCCACTGGTTGCAGTTTTGTGCCACTTTCAAAAACAATGTCTGTTTCAAGGCCGTTATTGTCACGCCAGAAGTAGAGATCTGCAGGAAGCCCCTCGTTATAGCGGGATTTGAGGAACTCGCTGATGATGAACGACTCAAAAATTGCCCCTCTCATGGGATGTAAAGCAAGGAGTTCGGACGAACGGATACCAAGCAGCCAGCAGGCAAGACCCTGATCCAAAAAATAGAGTTTCGGCGTCTTTACGAGTCGCTTTCCAAAGTTTCGGTAGTATGGCGGGAGCAGGTGGACAATGTAGCTTGATTCGAGAACAGAGAGCCATGAACTCGCTGTTTTATGGGAAATACCGGTTTCACCCGCCAGCGCATTAAGGTTCAGCAGTTGTCCGTTTCGCCCTGCACAAAGGCGGACAAAGCGCTGGAATAGTGATAAATCCTGAACCCGCAAGAGCTGCCGGATATCCCGCTCAATATAGGTGGCTATGTAGCTTGCAAACCAGTCGGCGGGTGATATCTCCCTCACATGAAGAGCCGGATAAAAACCCTTTATGATTAGTGTGTCAAGCGATAGTGACGATTGTGCTGCCACCGGAAGCTCTGAAAGAGACAATGGCAGCAGGGTGGTCATGCCGACACGGCCGGCAAGTGACTGGCTGACTCCGGCAAGCAGCCCGAATTGCTGTGAACCGGTCAGAATGAATTTTCCGGGAATCGACTTTTCATCAACCATGCCTTGAAGGTATGAAAAAAGATCAGGCCAGCGTTGAGCTTCATCGAAGATGGCGCCGTCACGAAACCTCTGAAGAAACCCTTTTGGGTCTTCCAGTGCAAATGCACGTTCTGACGGGTCTTCAAGAGTTATGTATGGCTTGTTGGCAAAAACGGCTTTTGCCAGTGTTGTTTTTCCTGATTGACGAGGACCGGTTATCGCAATAACAGGAAATGTGTTGGCCAACCGTTGAAGGGTTGTTGTCAATTTTCGGTAGATCATGTTTTATTATACAAATTGCGAATTGAAAGTGCAAATTGTATAACTTTTTTGATTGCTTCATCAGCAAGGAAGGGAGAGCAAGGGAGCAACAGATGCCTCGTGTACATGTACATGTGCATGTGGGAAACATGCTGGACAACCAACGGATCTTCAGACATTGATAGGCTACTCTGGTATTGTTTCTCTTTTCCGTTACATTTCGGGAAGAATAGTTTCCATGGACAAAATGGTTCTGCAGCCTCGGTGGAAATGGTTTAACTTTACCAGGAGCGTATTGTTATGACAGCCAAAAAGAGTGTGCGACGCAAGGGAAAGTCCATTCGTGCATCGTCCAGACCCATGAAAAAGGTGATGCGCAACCTTTCAAGGACGATAGGGCAGCCAGCAGGGTCATTGCTTCATATCGGTGAACAGAAAACAGCCAATTGCATCATAACGGTTTTTGGTTACGATGAAGAGCGTGAGTTTCATATTCCGTTGAAGAGCGTTGCTGAATGCAAGGAATGGAAAGATCAGCAGCGGGTTCTCTGGATCAACATTGACGGGCTGCATGATGTGTCGGTGATTGAGGAAGCGGGCAAGCTGTTTGGTATTCATCCGCTGACCCTCGAAGATATTCTGCATACCGATCAGCGCTCTAAACTTGAGGACTTTGAGAGCTATCTTTTTCTTGTGCTCAGAACGCTTGAACTTGAAGAGATAACCAATGGGGTTGTTGATGAGCAGTTGAGCATGGTGATCGGAAAAAATTATGTTCTCACCTTCCAGGAAAAACCGGGAGACATGTTTGATTCGGTAAGGGAGCGGATCAAGAGCCCGGGGACAGGGATAAGAAAGCGGGGGGCAGACTATCTTGCCTACGTGCTTATTGATGCCATTGTCGATAGTTATTTTACCGTTCTTGAAGAGCTTGAAGGTCGTATCGAACTGCTTGATCAGGAGCTGTTCACAACATCCGGCAGGGAAACCTTTGAATCCATCTATGACCTGAAAAAGGAGCTTATTCTTTTAAGGAAATCGGTAAGGCCGATGCGGGAGATTATCAACAGCATCAGCCGGGATCATTACAAGGTAATTGATGATGAAGCAACCTGGCCTTTTTTCAGGGATGTGTACGACAACGTCATTCTTATCAACGAAACCATCGAAACCTATCGTGATATCGTTCTCGGCATGTACGACACCTGGCTGGCCATTGTCAATAACAGGATGAACGAAATCATGAAGGTGCTCACCACGATCGCCACTATTTTCATGCCGCTCTCCTTTCTTGCCGGACTCTACGGTATGAACTTCCGTTATATACCGGGTCTTCAGTGGGAGTGGGGATTTTTTGCACTGCTTGTATTCATGGGTTTCACTGTTGCCGCCATGATGGTTTATTTTCGCACGAGAAGGTGGTTTTAAGGGGAGAGTAACCTTTTCATCCATCCATTGCCGTGTGGCGATTGTGATAGCTTTAAAATGAAATTGGCCCGGCAGAGAGCCCTTTTGCTGTTATAAAAAGGGCAAATAGAGCGAAAACCATGAAAATTGCCGCTGTAAAGGGTGTTTTGTGGCTACTTTTCATTATGTTAGAATTCTAAAGTTTCATTCAAGACCTTGTCTCTTGAGAAAACTGCACTGAAGCAGGAAATTGACCTTGTTTACGGTAATCCCTTCTTTTCAACGAACCGCTTTTTTCTCCTGTAGCATTGGCAGCGTCATCGGTTTCAAGCCTCTTTCTTGGCCATAGTGCTGATTTTTTGCTGAAGTATTCTGATGTTTTTGACTTCCGGAAGCGTGAACGGGTTTTGTTTGAAGAGATTTTGGTATCGCGTAACAGTGCGTGGTTCCATTGAAAACAGAGAGATGGAATGCTAACATAAACGATTGAATGTAGTGGCGAGAGAACGTTTTAAACGAAAATCAAGACCCTCCGGCAACAAGGGTCACAGGCCTTCGGTGCAGTTTACCGGAGAGAGGGTGAAGCCCAATGATCATATTCTTATTAATGAGTTTCTTTTCAGGCGGGGAGAGAGCTCTCTCGGCGCTGAAATTGTTACCTTTTTTGCTGATCATGATGGCGAGCGCTTCAAGTCGGTAGAGCTGGCACAGGCTCTTGGGTATACCGAATCAAAACAGTTGCCCGGCTTCTGGTATGTGCTGCACAAATTGCAGGAGGAGGGAACCGTTGACAAAGACTCCAACCGCTGTTACGGCATCTCGGGCACGGATGCTGCCACCTACGAAGCTCATCTTGAGCAGGCCAAGCCCTTCCCTCTTCCCGGCAAGAAGCAGTACACGGTAAACAGCTATACCGGCCATATCACAACCCATCCCAACGGCTACGGTTTTGTTGATGTTGAAGGGTTCGATGATGATATCTTCATCAAGGCAGGCGATATGGGTTTTGCCATTCATGGTGACGAAGTTGAGGTGCTTGTTTCGAAGGTGCCGGATACCTATTCCTCAAAATCCACACCCCATCAGCGCTGTGAGGGCGCGGTGCAGAAGGTTATTTCCCGTCGCATCACTACCATTGTCGGTACACTGACCAAGGCAAACCGCAAGTTTGTGCTCAAGGCTGATGATCGCAAGCTGCTTCCGGAAATTATTGTGCCAATCAGAAACGCCCGCAAGGCGGTTGATGGCCAGAAGGTGCTTGTCGGGGAGCTTGATTTCAGCAAGGAGGGGCAGATTCAGGCCAAGGTGCTTGAAATTCTGGGCCAGGCTGGCGACTCGGCGGTTGAAGTGAGCGCCATTGCCCGGAGCCGTGGCATTGACGAAACCTTCGAAAAACCATTGCTTGATTTTGCGAATTCCATTCGAGAGGGAATTACCGATGAGGATCTTAAAGGGCGCCTCGATATTCGCGACAAGGTTGTCTTTACCATTGACCCTGTCGATGCAAAGGATTTTGATGATGCGCTGTCGATTGAGATGCTTGATGACGGTCAGTATAAAATAGGCGTCCATATTGCTGATGTATCGCACTATGTGCCTGAAAATTCTCCCCTCGACCGCGAGGCGCTCAAAAGGGCCACTTCGGTATATCTTGTTGACCGGGTGATTCCGATGCTGCCTGCACGGCTTTCTGAACAGATATGCAGTCTTAACCCCGGTGTTGACCGGATGGCGTTTTCGGTTTTCTTGACCATCACGGACGCTGGTGAAGTGAGCAAGCATGAGTTTAACAAAACGGTTATTCACTCCAAGCGTCGTTTTGCCTACGAAGATGTCGAGGAGATTCTGAAGAAGGGCAAGGGTGATTTTGTTGATGAGTTGCAGGCGCTTGACCGCCTCAGTGTTATTTTGCGCGAGAAGCGCTTCAAGCACGGCGGGCTCGATTTTGAAACCGAGGAGGTACGCTTCAAGCTTGGCAGCAAGGGCGAGCCGCTTGAGGTGATGAAGAAAGAGCGTCTCGGCAGCCATCGTCTCATTGAGGAGTTCATGCTGCTTGCCAATCGCAAGGTGGCGAAATATCTGACCAAGACCTTCAAGGAGAACAAGAAGGAGCCCCAGCCGGTTATCTACAGGGTGCATGGTGCTCCCCAGCAGGAGAAGGTGCTCATTCTTGCCAACTTTGTCAAGCGGCTTGGTTTTGAGCTCAAGCTGAACCGGGGTAAAGAGGGGCCGATTGTTTCAGCTTCAGCATTTCGGCAGCTCTTGCAGCAGGTGAAGGGCTCCAATATTGAGTTTTTGGTCAGCGAACTGGTGCTTCGCTGCATGTCGAAGGCGGTCTATACCGGCGACAATGTGGGCCATTACGGTCTTGGCTTTGAGCATTATACCCACTTCACCTCGCCCATCAGGCGCTATCCTGACCTGATTGTGCACCGTATGCTCTTTGAGTATGAGAACCTCCGCAAGAAACGCCGGAAAATCTCCGCAACACGCCTTGCTGAACTGACCGACAAGATTCAGACGGTTTGCCAGATATCCAACGAGCGTGAAAAAAGTGCTGTGGAGGCAGAGCGCGAGTCGATCAAGCTCAAACAGGTCGAGTATATGGCAAGCCATGTCGGCAAGGTCTATCCCGGTGTTATCTCAGGCGCGACCGATTACGGCATCTATGTCAGAATGGTTGATTTTGCCATTGAGGGGATGGTACACATGCGCAACCTTACCGACGACTATTACGAATATGACGAGACAACCTATTCCCTGGTCGGAAAACGACGCAAGAAGCGGTTGCAGATTGGCCAGCGGGTCAAGGTCAAGGTGAACAGCGTGGATTTGCAGCGCCGCACCATTGATCTTGTTATAGAGTAAGGCAAGAGGCTCTTCCCCTGATGGAGATTCATCGCTTTCAGGGGAGTTTGCGGCGTTGTTTTTTACCGCACCTCCGAGATGTTCACGAGGTGTTGCGGCTCAGACAAGGCCGGAGATCCGGAGAAAGTTGAAGAGAAGCTTCAGTCCGGTCAAATGGTACTCCTCACGGATGCTCTCAAACTGTTCCATGAGGTCGCCTCGATTCATCCTCTTCAGGTCGGCATCATTTTCGCACCACTCCAAAAACATTGCATCGCTCATTTCAAAATGGCATTGCAGCCCGTAGCCGTTTTTTCCAACCCTGACCGCCTGTATCGGGCACTCTTTGCCTGTTGCCAGCAACTCCATTCCTGAGGCAGCAAGTTCTACTGTCTCACCGTGAAGCTGAAAGACCGGAAAACTCTTGCCAAGTCCACCAAAAAGAGCCTCTTTTCTGCCCGCCGGGGTAAGGTCGATGCGGTATGGGTTTCCCTCGGTGTCAACAAATCCAGTCTCTTTTACCGGAGCCCTCACCACTTTTCCGCCACCCGCCTTGACAAGGCACTGCATCCCAAGGCAGATACCGAGATAAGGAATCTCCTCATGCAGCGCAGCCTCAATACGGCGGAGCTGAAGCAGCATGGCAGGGCTTTCGTCGTTGGCGCTCTGTGGCCCGCCAAGCACTACAAGAGCGCTGTAGCCCCGTGGATCGGGAAAGATTCCGCCCGTTGAAAGATCAACCTGGTGAGAGGCGATACCGTGCTTGCAAAGCTGACTTTCAAGAAGTCCGGGCCCTTCGTGGGAGATGTTTTTGACAATCAGTAATTTCCTGATCATAGGCTGTTGTTGGATGATGGTCAAGAATCCTTGCTGAATCATGCAAAATAATCGACAAATGCTGACTCTTGCAACATTCCCGCATTTCTGGATATACCTGCGCCTGGACAGCCCGAAGCATTCATCCAGGCAAACTATATCCTGGAAGGGTCTCTGGAACACCGGAACAGCAAGGGAAACGGCTCGGTCATACCTGTAGGTTTCTTGTTTCAGAGCTTCAGAATAAATTTTATTGAAAGAAAATCTTTTTGCACGTCGTACTATCTGTTGTAGTAGGAGAAGTTGGAGGTTAAGACAAATTTTAGTTACCCTTTTATCAGTAGTGATGTTTAGTTTAAGGTCTCAGGTTGATTTCGGTTCAGTATCAAGAAAATGCAGTAAATTTGAGGTTGGTCTTACTTCCAGCTTTTTGATTTTTACCTTGCTTGCTTATGGTTTCATGATTCATGAACAGTTTTATTCGTTGCCCAACCTGGTTGCAGAGCGGGCATGGTATGCAATATTTATGCATATGCTGTTTTTGGCCTTGACATCATTTCTTGTTTATGGTGGTGTACTGTATCATTTTACGAGAATCGGTTATTTCAAGAGGGTTTCAAAAAACCGTAATAATTCAGAGAGAGAGCAAGAACTGGTTTTCAAAAATGACGCACCCCGATTAACGGTTTTGGTGCCATCATACAAGGAAGAGCAGCGCGTCATAATGCAGACGCTTTTGTCTGCCGCATTTCAGATCTATCCAAAGCGCCGTGTTGTTCTGTTGATTGACAATCCCCCCGTATCACCCACTTCGGGTCACGACTATTGGCAGTTGAGCAAGGCTCGAAGTCTGCCGAAAACGCTGACAGAGTATTTCAACTCCCACAAGCAGAAGTTTGTTCAGGCAGAGAATGATTTTTTTAGCCGTAATAATGCTGTCTCGCTCGATATAACCACAGAAACTGAACGACTGACGACATTATGGGCTGAATTGGAGAGTCATTTTTCCTCTCTGGTTGACTCTTACGATGCACACAATCATGTAGATCGTTTGTTTTTGAATTTGATTTATGAACGCTTGCAATCGATTTTCAGCGATAAAAGAAACGGCAGTAAAGTTTTAAGCCTTGAGGCAATAGGCAGGGAATACCGTTTTCTGGTTATCTTGTTCGACGTTGAGTTTGATTCTTTTGAGCGAAAAAAATATTTGAATTTGTCCCATGCTGCCAATAAGGCGATGAACCTGAACAGTTATATCGGCCTTGTTGGCGGGTTTTACAGGGAGGAACGTGTACCAGGCGGTATGGTACTTTCGCGGTGTGAGGAAAAAGATGCCATGCTCTCGATACCTGATACGGAGTATTTTATCACCCTCGACGCAGATAGTCTGGTGGTTCCGGAATATTCCGTCCGGTTGATCAGTTTGATGGAAAATCCTGAAAACAGTCGCATTGGTATTGCTCAAACGCCTTACAGTGCAATTCCCGGGGCTGATAGTCTCCTTGAAAGAATTGCCGGCGCAACCACTGATATCCAGTATTTGATTCATCAGGGGTTCACATTTTTCAATGCAACCTACTGGGTTGGAGCCAATGCCGTGATTCGTGCGGCAGCCCTTCAGGAGATAAAAATAGTGACCCAGGAGCGCGGTTACGAGGTCTGCAAATTCATTCAGGACCATACCGTCATTGAGGATACTGAGTCGAGCATCGATATAGCGGGGAAGAAGTGGGAGCTGTACAATCATCCCGAAAGGCTTGCTTACAGTGCAACCCCTCCCGATTTCGGTTCTCTTGTTATTCAGCGCAGACGCTGGGCTAACGGCGGCCTGCTTATCATGCCCAAATTGATAAAGTATCTTTTCGGTAACTTGTCCTTGTCCGGAATTTCAGAGGGTTTTTTCCGATTTCATTACCTTGTTTCTATCGCGGCAGTCAATATCGGCTTGCTCATGCTGATGCTTTTACCGTTTGGTGAAGAGTTCAACACCATCTGGTTGCCGTTGACCTCATTGACCTATTATGTACTTTATGCTCGTGATCTCAAGCAGAATGGTTACAGAATAACTGATGTCTTCAGGGTTTATGCCCTCAATTTGCTGTTAATCCCGGTCAATCTTGGAGGAGTTTTCAAGTCTGTCGAACAGGCCTTTACCGGCAAGCACATTCCCTTTGCGCGGACACCAAAAGTAGAAGGCCGGACTGCTGCAGGATCATCGTACATCATTTTTTCCTATGTGTTGCTGGCACAGTTTCTTTTGGGTGGTATTTACAGCATTCTCAAAGCCCATCTCTTCCTTGGCTGTTTCTCACTCATGAACGCGGCCATTCTGCTCTACGCCATAATTATTTTTATCGGTCTGAAAGAGAGTGTCGAGGATGTTATGCAGGGCGTATCAAAGAAAGAGCTCTTCGTCGAAGAGCTCGCTCTTTCCACTGGTCAGGAAAGCCTGTAATTGCCGGGTTAACAACGGCCCGCTCATTTATATTACAGTTCAAACAGAGCCATGCAGTGCGTTTGTGGCTCTGCTCTTGCTTGGCAATTTTATACTATCGATACGATTATGAGGCGCATTCTTGCCATAGCTTCTGTTTTTGTGTTATGGCTAAACTTGTTGCAGCCGACAGCACTTTTTGCATCTCCAGTACTTCTGACGTTCGATGTTGAGGCTCCGACTGACGAAGATGCCCTCAAGAAACTGAACCCTGATGTTCCGGCAACCTACTTCGTTACCGGGGAATTTGCCGAAAAGCACAAGGAACTGGTAACCGCTCTCTCGAAGGGCGACAATACCGTTGGCTCGCACTCCTGCCATCATCCACATTTCAAATCCCTTGATTCAATTGCGGTGCTGGCCGATCTCTCCGCGTCCAAAAAAATCCTTGAATCAATCACCGGCAAGCCTCTCGCATGGTTTCGGGCTCCATACCTGGAGTATGACGAACGAACCTTGCATACCTTGATGGCATTGGGCTTTCAGGGCGACAGTTCGGATAAGGAGCCCTGGTCGGATCAAGCCATGATCGACGAGCTTCCTGTGTCAGGGAGAGAGGATGGCAGTCTGATTGCTTCGGATTATGATATGCTTGAGACTTACCATTTCTCGAAAAGTTCATACGAGGCTACGCTCAGAAAATTTTATCAGGAAAAGGCCTCTTCAGGCCAACCCCTCGTGGTTCTTATTCACCCGTCAGTTTCCGCCAAGTATCCGGATGATTTGAGGCGCTTTATCACCTATGTAAAAAAGAAGCGGGGCAAATTTTTTTCAATCGACAGCTACTGTGCAAAATTGCAGCAGCAGCGACCACACCATTTTGCTGTCTGGGCAGATTTCAGCGATGGAGTTGGCGATCCCGAATCTATCGCTTCCGGCCTTCTGGGAGCAGGTGCTACCGATGTATTCATCAAGGTGCCAGAGATGATCTCCAGCCGCTCAAATGGCTTGCATGATGGCAGGGAGATGTTCGGCAACATAGTTTCCATCATGCAGTCAAAGGGGCTTAAAGTGCATCTATGGCTTTCGCCCCTGGCAAGCCAAACACTCCTTGCCCAACATCCCGAGTGGGCTATGACCGAAAAAAACAACGATCGCTCCACACTCTGGATGTCACCGGCACACCCGGAGTTCTCCTCCTATACCGCCAAATCGGTAAAGGAGTTAATCCGGAAATATCATCCTGACGGAATCTGTCTCGACAATCTTTCATATCCGAGTTCCGAGTACGATTATTCGCCGCAGATGATCAAAGCATTTGCTAAACACAATCATATCGATCACACGCCGACATTGACAGAGCTGATGAACCACTATTACACGGAGTGGTGCAACTGGCGAGCGCAGGTCATTTCCTCCTTTGCCGGAAAAATAGGGGAAACGGTGCGCAGGGAAGGAAAAGGTGCGGTTGCATTTTCAGCGACAATCGCAAGCAATTCGGCAATCAACTATCGAACGGCAGAAACGTCAGGCCAAAATTTTGCGATGTTTGACCGGAACTTCGATTTTCTCGTGCCTGACATCACCTTCCCCAGGAAGGAGAATGCCATTGACGTTGAAAAACTGAGGCTTACGCTTTTTGCCCTGCGCGTTTGGGCAGGCAAGAGGCCTCTGATGCTCAGAGTGAACGATTCTCCGGACGGGAGCCCGGTTTCAGCGGAATCCCTCGCAATTGTTTCACAAGAGCTCTCGATCGGAGTCGATGGCATCAGTCTCTTTCCAAGCCAAATCAACCCTCAATTACTGGATCGTATGCATCAGTTATTTATTGGGTCGATGCGGAAAAGTGAGACGACGGAGCAAGGTACAAGGGCGCATCAGTGATGTTACGAACGGAAAAAGCAGACCACATGAATCGCCGGATTTTCGGCCCGACTGTAGTCGCCGCAGGAATTTCCCTTCTCATTTTTGCCTACGTGGCGATGCGTACAGCCACGGTAGCCATAACTCATGATGAAGCATTGACCTACGCGTGGCATGTTACTGGCGGTTGGCGGGATATCGTGCTTTTCAGGACTACCGGGCTTCCGGATAACAACCATGTGCTCTCTACGTTGCTCTGCAAAATATCGGTAAAGCTGTTTGGCGTGTCGGAACTGACGCTCCGCCTTCCAGCAATTCTTGGTTGTTTGCTCTATCTGATTGGTCTGAATCTTATTCTCAAGCGCATTATTCCCGACTGGCGACAGGTGCTGGGCATACTGGCTATAGGTATGAATCCCTATGTATTGGACTTTTTAGGGCTTGCACGTGGCTATGGCCTGGGATTGGGTTTCACCATGATTGGTCTCGATGCGTTGCTCGCCGCTTTTGCCCGGTCACCCGGAACGATTCGGTCAGCTCCCCTGAAATGGAGCGTACTCTTCTTCTCGCTGGCCGTCTTGTCAAACCTCTCCTTTCTGCTCGTTTTGGCGGCTGCCCTCGTCATCATTTTACTCTCTTTGGCTTATGGGGGAATATCATCCCGTATCAGTCCGATACCTTATGAATCGCCATGGATAGTGTTGCTGAAAATTCTTTTGCCCCTGCTTCCGCTCTTCGCCTACCTGATCATTCCGCTGAGCATTATTCATCACAGCAAACTCTTCGAGATGGGTGGTTCCACCGGATTGTGGGCAGATACGGTTTGCAGCCTTATTGAGGGCACTATGTACGATACTCCTTTGCTTTTCGGTCAAAGATGGCTCCTCGAAATCTGGCTCTCCGTGACGCTGCTCTTCCTCCCCCTTGGATTATGGGTCTTGCATCGTTCGGATAAAGGGCGATTTACAGCCCTCATGGTGATTGTGGCCTTGATCGGCATCATTGTCTTTGAAAGTTTGGCTCAGCATCTCCTTTTCAATGTGGCATTTCTGCAGGGGCGACGCGGTATCTTCCTCATTCCGCTCTTTCTGCTTACGTCGTTGGTACTCGGCCATCTGCCGCTTGCAGAATCACGCTGGATTGGTATGGCCGGGCTTTTGGTTGGTGTGCTTGTGCCTGCCGCTCTCGGCGTGAATGGATTGCTGTCGGCGAACCTTCGGTATGTCTATGACTGGAAAGCAGATGCCGCCACTCGCGATATCATGCTTGCCGTAAAAAAGAAGATCGAGCGGGAAAAACCCTCTTTGCCGCTGCATCTGCGCGTAAACTGGAATTTTGAACCTGGCTCAAACTTCTATCGGCACACCATGGGCATCGAATCGTCATTGATGCCGCTTGATCGGAAGGGACTCGATGGTTCTGCCGATCTCTATTATGGTATGAGCGTGGATGAAGAGACCATCATGAAATACAGCCCACGGCTTATATTCAGGGATCCCATTTCAGAGACGGCCCTGTTTGAGCGTGTGAACCCGACGTTCATGAGATGAGTATTTCCATAGCCTGGTTCACAGAGAGGTTACTGCATTGTTTGTTTTACGTTGCGACTACGTTCTGATTTGCCTTCAGAAGGATAGAAGATGCTGAAGAGACTTTTTTTCAGGTAAAAGGAATGCACTTATGTCTTATCGTGATTTGAGAGTTGCACTTATTGTTCCCTGTTATAACGAGGAGATTGCAATTGCCCAAGTGATTCGGGGCTTTCGTGAGGCTATGCCCGGAATTGAAATTTTTATCTTCGACAATCATTCAAGCGACAGTACTCCGGTTGTTGCTCGCTCAGAAAACGCGCATGTCGTAACCGTTCCGCTGCGCGGAAAAGGCAATGTGGTCCGACGGATGTTTGCTGATGTTGATGCCGATATTTTTGTCATGGTCGATGGAGATGGTACCTATTGTGCTTCATCGGTCACCAGACTGGTCGATAAATTGATCGACGAACGCCTCGATATGGTCGTCGGTGCCCGGCAAACCCCCCAGGATGTGGCCGATTCTGCATACCGGCGCGGTCACCAATTGGGAAACCGCATGTTGACGCAAAGTGTCCTGAAAATATTTGGTGGCGGTTTTACCGATATGCTTTCCGGGTACCGTGTGTTTTCAAAACGGTATGTCAAATCCTTTCCCGCTCTCTCCAAGGGTTTCGAAATTGAGACGGAGTTGACCGTGCACGCGTTGGAACTTCGGATGCCTTTCGGTGAAGTTATGACCCCTTATGGAGCCAGGCCTGAAGGATCAGAAAGTAAATTATCGACTTATCGTGACGGGTTGCGCATCCTCAAAACCATTGTTCGCCTCTACGTCTCTGAACGCCCATTTTCATTCTATAGCATCTGCGCTCTCTTGATGGCTCTGTTTTCTGTGCTGATCACCATACCGGTTATTATTGAATTCTTTGGGACAGGTCTTGTTCCCCGTTTTCCTACCATTATTCTTTCGACGGCGATCATGATCTGTGCCCTGCTGTCATTGTTTTCCGGCCTGATTCTGGATAATGTCACCCGCGGTCGTCATGAAATGAAGTGTCTTGCATATCTGGCGGTTCCTCTTCACAAGAGAGATGTCCCAGGAGATTAACCCACAATTGCGGTTGCCGGATGGTAACCGGATTTTTAAAGGCGCAATGGTGAAATTTCCAGCTCAATTCTTTTGGTATGCGCTCTCCGGTGTCGCGGGTTTCATTGTGGATTCCGCAGTCTTGTATCTTTTGAAAGATATCATGGGCCTTTATGCGGCTCGCCTGGTTTCATTCCTCTGTGCTGCTTTTGCGACCTGGTTGTTTAACCGCGCCATCACCTTTCGCACCCGAAACTCCGGCCATTCGAAAGTCAAAGAGTTCAGTCTGTACCTTGCTCTGATGTCAATAGGTGGATGCGTAAATTACAGCGTCTATGCATTCCTCATTGCCAGATATTCGATGATTGCACTTTACCCGGTTTTTGGTGTGGCAGCGGGGAGTCTGGCTGGCATGACCATCAATCTCTTTACCTCCCGTTTTTTACTCTTTCGCTTCGGCCAGGAATAAGAATCCTGTCCATGCTTCCTGCGTCGATGACGTCGTCAAAAGTTTCAGTGTCAGACAAAGATGACGCAAAGAAGTCCTCACAAGCAGGTTGCGACTGATGTCCTGCCTGCTTGCGAGTACCCTTTCTGTTCAGAACCTGCAACCATTTTGCCGTAACTCCCGGGCATCTCGTATTGTCTGTAATTTCGTACGCTGAGCGGGAGTCAGTATCGAAACAAGTTCTGTAAGATGATGGCTCTTCAGTTGGGCAAGCGACGCATATTTTTGGCCGATTTTGCCGGTAAGCTCATCAATCTTCTTTTGGTCAGGAGTTGTTTTCAATGACTCTTCCTCAAGCGATCGTTTTAACGCTACAAGTCCCTTTCTTTCTGCAACAACAAGTGAGAACTGTTTTTCGCGGAGCTCTTTTACTTGAGCGCTCTGACGTTTGCTCAATCCAAGCTGTTCCTGCAATCCGTTCATGCTGAAGTGTTCCTCTCTTCCTTCTGAAGATCTATTACAGTGCATCCTTGCATCCTGTCCGGGTTCCGAGTCTCTTTTCTGCCATTCTTGCCTATGGGCGATTCGATCATCTGCGGGAGCTTTACATGATCTTGTTTGGCATCCGGCAAGCTCTTTATCCGGACAGTGACGGTAATCAGTTGCCGCTGAAGCAATACTTCCAAACCCAAGCAGTGTCGTGGTTAACACCAGCATCATTGTTTTTTTCATCGTGTGATCAGGTTATTCATTTATAAAATAGATGGACTCTACAACTCTTGTTCATACTCCTGTCCGACAGTTCATTACTTTTGACGGCAGAAAGCAGAAAAACTTGTGCTTGCAAAAAGAACTTTTTTTAATCGCACAAACTTTGATCTCGCCGGTCGGTTTAGTAACTATGAGTAATGATCACAATCAAATCAGTAGCGGTAGCATCATGACAGCGAACCATAACGTTGATATTAATCGTCTTAACGCATTTGCCGAGAAAATGGTGCATGAAAAAAAGACGGCTGTCGGGTTTCCTTGCAACCAGAACATCAAACTGGCAGAATTCTACCACTGGTATGCCGTTTCAGGACTGGCAGATGTGGCCATGAACAACGTGGGTGATCCGCGCAAGCCAAGCCTCTTTTCCCTTAACACCCACGAATTTGAAAACGAAGTCATTGATTTTTTCTCACCGCTCTACGGATTTTTACCCGACGAAGCATGGGGTATCGTCACCAATGGCGGCACCGATGGGAACAACCACGGCATTTACTTCGGCGTCCACGTTCTGGGTTCAAGCAGCAAAATCAAGCCGGTTCTGTACGTTTCGCAGGAGGCTCACTACTCCATTATGAGGCTCAGTGATCTTCAGGGGCTGGAGATGCGCCAGATACCGGCCAACATCAGGGGTGAAATGGATGTGCAGGCGTTCGAGCAGGCACTTGACCCAGGTCGTCCGGCCTTGATCGTTATTGCGGTTGGCACGACCTTTAAGGGAGGTATCGACAATCAGGATGCGATTGATGAAGTGCTGTCAAGAAAACGGCCTGTCGCCCTCTACCGTCATGTTGATGCAGCGCTCTTTGGGGGATACCTGCCTTTTACAGAACATGCCGATCTGGTCAGTCACACTCGGCGCAAGTATGATTCCATCGCTGTCAGTGGGCACAAATTCTTCGGTTTCGACGAACCATTGGGTCTCTTTCTCACGACAAACAAAGTTCTCGCCACGCAAAACCCCTTTCGTGTCTCTTACCTGAACGCATCGGTTCCTACAATCACCTGCTCGCGTTCAGCTCTGGCTCCGTTGAAGTTCTGGTGGCAAATCCACAAGACCGGAGTGGAAGGGTACCGCCGCCAGGCTGAGTTGATTCTGAAGAATGCGGAATACCTGAAACAGCGGCTCGACGAGATCAGCTATCCGGCATGGAAGAACGATATTTCAAATACCGTCTATTTTCAGCGACCAGGTGACTGGGTCATGAAGAAGTGGAGTCTTGCACCCTATGAGGATGAACGACTTGGCGGAAAGCTGGCGCACGATATTGTCATGCGGCATGAGGGAATGCACATGATCGATCATTTTGTTGACGATCTTGTACTGGATCGGGGAGGGGAGAGTGAGACTGATGGAACGCCTCAGACAGGATGAAATGGATGCCGAGTCGTATTTCATAAACCCGGGAAGCCTGCATGGTGCGGGCTTCTTTGCGGTCAAACTGTTTTTTTTGACCCACAGCCCCCCCGCTAACCGCCACTCAATCTCCCTCCGTAATGCAGGGAACCTGATTTGACTTGCCAAAGCAGAGAAGGCACATCTCCATGTTATAAAGCTCTACACTGATTTTGGCAAGCACTCGATATTGCCAACTCGCTGGTAGCGAAGGGTATTATTTCAGCCAAGGCGGCTGAAGATGCGCTCCACATTGCAATTGCCACAGTCAATGGAGTTGATTATCTTCTGACGTGGAACTTTAGGCACATTGCAAACCCGGAGATACAAAGAGGTTTCGCTGCTCACCTCGAAGATATTGGCTAATCGATGCCGTTCATTTGTACCCCCGAAGAACTACTTGGAGAAGAAGATGTTGAATGACGAAATCGTCGATGAAGTTAGAGCTATTCGTGATGCCTACACAGCCAAATTTGGCTATAACTTGCAGGCTATCTATGCTGATCTGAAAAAGTCAGAAGCTGAACATATTGCCGCTGGTCATCCATTTATTCCTGCGCCTGAGCATCCGGTGCCCAACCCTGCATGGCAGCGGACTCGTTTCGCTCAGCGCTGAATTCAGACGTTATTGCATCAAATGCTTCGGTTTTTCCCGCCAGCCCAGAAAGCAACGCTGTTACCATGAAGCTCGCTCGTAACAGCGAAACCAGAGCAAAAAAAAGAGCAGGGAAGTGCAAGCTCCCCCTAACCCCCATCTCCACCCAACTCCCCCTCAAACACCTCCAGTACATCATCCCGCTCCAGCAATCTGTGCTGACAATGGGCAAACGCGCTCTCTCTGCATGCCTTGCCCTGAACCTGTTGTATCGTAAGCCTGATTATTGGCGACTTTCCTTGAGCTGGCATTTAAAAGTGAGCACTTTAACGGCAGTGCACTGTTGTGCATTATCGGGCAAGAGTAGAGCGGTGTTGAAGCGATGCCGCTACTCAGCGATCACGGAAATATTTCCGGAAAACTTTGATGTTTGCTTTTTTTTTGTAACAATTGTTAATGATATCCTCTATTGAGAAACAAAGGCCTATACTGCTATAATTGACCATATGTTCAGCAAGAGCGGATAAGGTGTTAAGTGATCTTGTATTGATCTTATGCTGATCTGTATAAACCGGGATGATAAATCGGCATTATTATTACATGTCATTTTTAAAAATCATTTAACTCATTTGTTGCAATAATTTGGAAGTCGTCTTATACAGAAAAATGAATTTTCTGTTTTTTCCGAATTAGCCGGATCAGTCTAAACAATGTTAGGCCACATTACGCTTTATGAAAAATGCCATCATCACTGTAATATTCGCAGCCACTATTTTGATAGCTGGCTCATCCTCATCCGTCGCGCAGACACAAGAGCGAACGATTGTCACGAAAGCCAATAGCATCATGCTGCCAGCGCAGCTTATGACGCCAGAGCAGGTTGAGATTTCCAGTCTCAAGAAAGCCAACGCGACCCTCACGCAGAAGAATACCGAGCTTGAGCAGCGCATTGCTAATCTTGATGGGAAGAATTGGGAATACATGACAGAAATTTCGCCTTTGGGTCGTATTTTAGTTCAGACACATTTGAACTTCCAGGCAGAATATGGCTGGGAATTTGTTTCCGCGACTTTGGATCCAAATGACATAAATAAGAACGCGTATGTGGTTTTCAAACGCCGAAAACAGTAACGCGTTATCGGTCCAACCAGTCGCCGGAGCCAACCGCCGTTGGTGCTTGCAGTTCCGCTATCGCGGTTCATGTTGCAAGTCGGCGGTGGCTAAGCTTTTTTCGTTCTGCCGATGAAAACGGAACGGCACCCATCATGTCGGTGACTCCCGCTTTCCAAAGTCCGCCAAAGTCCTTTCGCAGGGGATCGGCAAGACTCGGTACGGCGCCTCAAGCAGGACAGGGCACGTATGGAGGCCAAGGAATCCCGAGAAGCTCCTTGCCGTCGAGTTCACAAACGGGCAATCCCGGTCCCATGTCGTGAATCGGCCACGGGAATCTGGGATATGCCCGCTCAAAAGACCGATCAACATCAACCTAAACTGGCGGGCAACGCAACTGTACCGCACGACAAGGAGAACCAAATGGCCGCACACTTTACCATTGCAGGCGTGGAGATCACCCAGGGGCTTCAGTACTACCACTCCAAGGATCACCTGGTTGATCCTCTCGACCAAGGTGCAGACAATTCGTTGCCGCTGATTGCGAACAAGCGAACCTGGGTGAGGGTCTATCTCGAATGCGATAGCGGCTACACCGCAAATGTTAGCGGTTCTGTGACGGTGAGTCACAAGATAGGGCACAACGGCGAATGGTCGAAATTCGCTCCCCTGAGCGCGTCAGCGACCGGCAAGCCCGTCGTGACCGGCACGAAGAGCTACCACGCCATCCGGAGTTCGCTCAGTTCGTCGCTCAACTTTGATTTGCCCCCGGATTGGATCGCGGGAGAACTGCGCATCGACATCCAGGCTACGGATGGCGTGCAGGTTCTCACCAAGTCGGTCAGCACGGCGGCCAAACTCCGGCAAACCCTGAAGATTGCAGGAATCATGGTGGAAGGCCACCTGGGGGGCACCAAGATCGCTGCGCCCAACCTCGATGGCCTCGAGAAGACTGCATGGAAGGCTCCCCGCCTTATGCCCGTCAGCGACGGGCCCCAGTTTCGCGTCGTCACGACCATCACGATGACGGAAAAACTGGACAGCCAGGATGCTCCCGGATCCTGGGCCACGCTGCATGACAAGGCGATCAAGGCCCGTGATGATGATGGCAACAAGCCGGGATGGGTCTACTACGTTCTGATTCCTCCCCAGCTCGTGGTCACCGGTAAGTCCGCGGTGACGGGTCACGATCGGGCTGTCGGGATGGAGTGGGGCGACGGTCTTGCTTCCGGCCGAGAAATGGTCGTCGACGAAGGCTACGATGCGATCGTCCATGAGATCGGCCACGCGAGTGGCTTGGCTCATGCACCGTTTGGCGACGCGCCCGATCCCGACCCGAGTTTCCCGCTTTATCAGCCCTACGACATCGGCTCGATCGGTGAGTACGGTCTCGATGTGGTGGACGGGACGGTCATCAGCCCGCTCCAGGCAAAGGATATCATGGGCTATGGGAGATACACAGGAGCAGCGGCGGACAAGTACGTTCTGTGGATATCGCCGTTCACGTATTGGAAGCTCTACAACAACGCGCGTCTGAATCCAGAACCGGCGGAATCCCCCACTGAGATCTGGCGAGGGCGTTGGACCACTGGTTGGACGAGAACCGTGCCGTTCGAGCTGGGGGGCAAGCCTCACCTGTTCTCCTACAAGGCAGGTGATGGCAAGGTCGATTTCGACCGGATCAGGGATGACGGCAAGGGGACGACCAACCTCTTCAGCGGCAAGTGGAAAACTGGCTGGACGAATACCGTCGCGTTCCAGTTGGGAGGCAAGCCCCACTTGTTCTCATACAAGGCAGGTGATGGCACGGTCGACTTCGACCGGATCAGGGATGACGGCAAGGGGACGACCAACCTCTTCAGCGGCAAGTGGACCATTGGCTGGACAAACATCGTCGCGTTCGAGCTGGGAGGCAAGCCCCACTTGTTCTCATACAAGGCAGGTGATGGCAAGGTCGACCTCGACCGGATCCGGGACGACGGCAAGGGGACGACCAACCTTTTCAGCGGCAAGTGGACCACTGGCTGGACGAACATCGTCGCGTTCCAGTTGGGAGGCAAGCCCCACTTGCTCTCCTACAAGGCCGCTGATGGCACGGTCGACTTCGACCGGATCAGGGATGACGGCAAGGGGACGACCAACCTCTTCAGCGGCAAGTGGACCACCGGCTGGACAAACATCGTCGCGTTCGAGCTGGGAGGCAAGCCCTACTTGTTCTCCTACAAGGCAGGTGATGGCAAGGTCGACCTCGACCGGATCCGGGACGACGGCAAGGGGACGACCAACCTTTTCAGCGGCAAGTGGACCACCGGCTGGACAAACATCATCGCATTCCTGCTTGGAGGCAAGCCTTACTTGTTCTCCTACAAGGCAGGTGATGGAACGGTCGCCTTCGATCGAGTGAACGCGTGAGCGAGTACGGGCCAGAGGCATACGCGGAAGAAGGAGCCAAGCCAATCTTCCGCCCTGACTCTGATTCAATGGGCCCAATTGAACGTGCCAACTTGGTCGCTTATTTGGGCCTAATGAATCAACGCCTTGCAAATGTTGAAGCGCAACTCAAATCAAAACCTGTGCTCATCACCGACACTACTCGATAAGGCCGCACAGTGTTGATCAGCAACAACCAACCCAAACCATAAAAAGGGGAGTCAACTCGCAAGTTCCCCATCAACCACCTCCAGCACATCATCCCGCTCCAGCACCACCCGCGCCAACTGCCGCTCAATCTCCCTCCGTAACGTCTGCGACCCAATACCCTCCGTCACCGCAAGCTGAGCCGCCTTCTCCGCCAGGAGCGTATTCAAAATCTGAAACTCCGTCTCAATCGCCACACCAGAAGCCACCGCCGACCCATACGTCCGCACCGGCGTCAAATGCGCCATCCGGTTCATCATCTCCATCTTCATCTCAATCGCCTGCAACAACCCCAGCAACAGCCAAACCCAAACCACAAAAAAAACGCACCACCCCCGCCAGCGAACAGGAACAGTAGATAATTGCAAATAACAACCCCCCAAACCGCTCTAATTCAAATCTCTTGCCTATATTTCAATTCACGCATATTTCTCTTATTCCTTGAATACCATTTACTTCGCGGCTTCCGCTAAACAACATCTCATGAACGAAGTCACTCATAACAAAATTGTATCCTTTATCTGGGGCATAGCCGACGATGTCCTCCGTGACCTCTTCAAGCGGGGCAAATACCCCGACGTCATTCTCCCAATGTGTGTCATCCGCCGCATGGACGCCGTGCTCGAACCGACCAAACAAGCCGTGCTCGACATAAAAAAGCTGCTCGACGATGCA
>CAIRXW010000012.1 GCA_903882665.1 uncultured Chlorobiaceae bacterium
GTATGGGTCATAAATGCCAAACCTGTTATGACCAAACCTGTTATGGTAATAGCCGTGGTGATAAGAGAAGCTCATCGGGGGCAGATTGTACCTCTCACGATCCTGTACACCAGCATAAAGTGATACGGTGAAATCAACGGGGCCGTTACTGTTCAGTATGTATCCTTTTGTTGCTAACTCTCTGTCAACTGAGCTTTTAACGCGTTTTAAAACCAGTGGATTACTTGCAAGAACGTTATTACTGTTTTGTGCAGCGGCATCATCAGCCCAATGATAGGTTTTATAACTGGCGAAAGAAAAACTGCTGTCGTAGTCTGTTACAACCGAGTATGTAGAACACCCTGCTCCTGTCAGCAGAGTCATCATCAGTAAAATCCAGGATAGTATTTTCATGATTAGTCCTCATCAAAAATGGTGTATTATTCTCCCTGTAAATATACTCAATTTCGTGGATAGTGGCAGCCTCTCGATAAACACATTATCCTCTGAGATTGAGTTCAATGGTTACGCAATGGTGCCGTTCAGATCTTCTCCTGTGCAAACTTGCTATGAAAAAAATCAGAGAACACACTGTTAAACACTATCATGACGATAACACCGAAGATGGTTACCGTATCAAGTAATGCGTACGGAGGATAATCTGCTTGAAACGGAGAATATCCCTGAAATCAACACAACATCATTGAGACTTTTATGAAAAGCGCCAATAAATGCTTGCTTTGTCTTGTTTTGGTCTTGTCTTTCATGCCTGTTGCTTTTGCTGACTATAAAACTGATATCGGCTATGCCGACCTGCAAGCGTTGTTGGGCGCACGCATACCGACTGGCGTTGGCGTAAATGTCATCCAGGTTGAAGCTGGTGGAACCTCCTATGCGCCGAATACCACTAACCCGCAGTTTACCGCCAAAACTTTCAGCTTTCCTGGAGCTGCCAGCATATCGCCGTTTGGTCATGCAACCGGGGTAGGCTCAATTTTTTATGGCGCTGGTTCAATGGCTCATGGTATTTGGCATATTACCTGTTATGAAGCTACTGCCTGGATGAAAAGCCTGATTTCAACGTCGGTTTCAGCACCGCCTGATCGAAGTCGGATTGTCAACCATAGTTGGGCGGGTAACGGTAATGAAGCATCACAGACCGGTGCAATTTTACGTTTGCTTGATCGACAGGTTCATCGTAAAGAGCTTATTCACGTCGTGAGTATGGCTAACGGGCCTGGCGTCAAGGCACTTTTGAGCAGCGCCTATAATGTTATTGCGGTGGGCAGATCCAGTGGCAATCTTGATTATGGATCAAAACCTGTTGACCTGGTATATGGGGCAGGACGCACCCGGCCAGATGTAGTGACTCCTGAATCTACTACCAGTTCTGCTGCGCCGGAAGTAGCTGCTACTGCTGCACTGCTGGTTGAAACGGGGCATAAAGGTGCCTTGAAACTTTCCAGGAGCTCTGTAACTATCACCGGTGTCGGAACAGTTTATAATGCCGAGCGGGCCGTAACCATTAAAGCGGCACTGATGGCCGGGGCCGATCGGGTAACAAACAACAGGTCTGGTACTGGCAATATCATCGATTACCGCAGTCCTGGGCATCAAACCAGTAATGGCCTGGATGACCGTTTTGGTGCGGGTCAGGTTAATGTGCTTCACAGCTATCAGATTATCGCAGCAGGTGAGCAAAACAGTCTGGAAGATGGTGGTGCAAATGCTGGATCTATTGGCTTGAACGGCTTCGATTATGATAATGCCTTTGGCGGTCATTTAAACAGCAATAAAACCGCAACCTATAAATTTCAGGCAACCAGCGATTCAAAATTATCTGCCTCTTTGGTATGGAATATCAACGTTGCCAATGATGGTACGTTACGCACAGGCCTGCCAAACCTGGACCTTGAATTATTTGATGTCACCAACCAAACCATTTCGGCCTTTTCTTCGAGCTTAATCGACAATACAGAAAATATCTGGGTTCATTTGCTCTCAGGGCATAGCTATGAAATAGTCGTTAAGTCTGGGGAGAAGAATAATTTCAGTTGGAATTATTCGTTAGCCTGGCATATTGGTCATTAACCTTGTTAATACCCTGCTGGTTTTGTTTTTCAAAGTCAGCTCTTTGACGGTACTAAAGTTTGCCGGAACTCCAGAACAGCATCAGGTGAGTCATAAAAAACAATGGATCACCTGATGGCCGCTACGCTTGCCAACGCTCAGGTGCCTTCCTCCCATTCGGCAAAGAGGGCGTTCAGCTCTTTGCAGAGCGCGTGGTATCCGGCGAGGGTTTTGTTGGTCTCTTCCTGGCTTTTTTTGTAGAAATCTTCGTTGGCCATGATGGTTTCAATCGACTCTTTCTTTTGTTCGAGCTGGTTGATTTTATGCTCCACCTCATCCATCCTTTTCTTGTCTTTTTTGACTGCGGTGCTCTTTTTAGCCTGCTCTTTTTCCTTTTCGGCGGCTTTTGCGGGTGCGGCCTGGCTTTTTTGTTTCTGTGCGGCTTCCAGTTTGCGTTCAGCTTCGATCGCTTTTTCTGCTGTTTCAAGGTATTCGGCGTAGGTGCCGAGGTGGAGTTGCAGCGAGCCGTTTTTTATTTCAACCACCTTGTTGACCAGGCTGTCGAGGAAGTAGCGGTCGTGGCTGACAATGAGGAGGGTGCCATCGTAGTATTCGAGCGAGTCGATCAGCATCTCTTTGGAACGCATGTCGAGATGGTTGGTCGGTTCATCCATGATGAGCAGGTTGGAGGCCTGGAGCAAAATTTTTGCCAGCGCGACCCTCGATTTTTCGCCTCCCGAGAGTACCCTGATTTTCTTGTTGACGGCATCACCGCTGAAGAGAAAGCAGCCGAGGATGTCGCGCACCCTTTTCTGTGCTTCGGACGATGGGGCTGAGTCCATCATCTCCAGGTAGACGCTTTTGTCTTGCGAGAGGTTTTCGGTCTGGTGCTGGGCAAAGTAGTTCAGGGTTACGTTGTGCCCCATGCTCAGTTTGCCCTCAAAGTCGATCTCTCCGGCCAGAATTTTGCAGAAGGTTGTTTTTCCGGCGCCGTTTGAGCCGACAATGGCAATCCGGTCGCCGCGCATCACTTCGAGGTCAATGCTGTTGAGCACCTGTTTTTTTGTGCCGTCGGGCAGCAAATAGGCTTTTTTGACTCCGTCGAGCCGCATGACCTCACGTCCGGAGGGGTTGGCCTTGGGAAAGCGGAAGGAGATGCGTGTGTTATCCTCTTCAGGGGTAAACATGTTTTTTTCCATCTTCTCCATCTGCTTGAGGCGGCTCTGTGCCTGTCTGGCCTTTGTGGCCTTGTAGCGGAATCGGTCGACAAAAGCCTTCAGCTCGGCCATTTTTTTCAGGTCACTGGTATATTGGCCCATCATCAGCTCATAGCGCTCAGCCTTCTCCTTTTCGTAGTAGGAGTAGTTTCCCTTGTATTCGTTGATGCGCTCAAAGGCGATTTCAAGGGTTTTGGTGGTGAGCTTGTCGAGAAAAAAGCGGTCGTGCGAAACGATGATGTAGCTGTGCTCGTAGTTGATGAGATAATTTTCGAGCCAGCGGAGCGAGTCGATATCGAGGTGGTTGGTCGGCTCATCAAGCAGGAGGAGCGTCGGGTTCTGGAGCAGCAGTTTGGTGAGGTGGAGGCGCATCTGCCATCCGCCGGAAAAGGCTTTTACTTTTTTATGAAAATCTATTTCGCTGAATCCGAGACCGGCGAGCACCTTTTCGGCATTGGACTGCATGGTGTAGCCGCCCAGATGGTCAAATTCGTGCATGGCATCGGAAAAGCGCTCGATAAGCTGGTGGTACGACTCGCTTTCGTAATCCTGTTCGGGCAGGGCGAGCTCATGTTCCATGCGGGTTATTTTATTGGCCAGCTCAGCGAGCCTTGCGTTGGCCTGAAGGGCATATTGCAGGGCGGTTTTTTCCAGATCGGCATCAAAGGAGATCTCCTGGGGAAGATAGCCGATGGTGGTGTCAGCCGATTTCATAAAATGGCCGGTGGTGATGAGGGCTGAATCGGTTGATGGTCCGCTGATAAGGCGCAGGAGGGTTGTTTTTCCTGTTCCGTTAAGGCCGACGAGACTGACATGGTCTTTGTCGCCAATGCGGAATGAGGTATCGGTCAGGAGCTCTTTGGTTCCGACGCTGAGGGAGAGGTTACGGGCTTCAAGCATGATAAAAAGGCCTTGATAAAAGTAATCGACATCATTGAAATAATTCTGTAGCACGGTGGAAAAGATACAACTTTTATCGGGATACTTCGCCTCCTGTTCTTAAAAAGCTAATTTCATTAATTATTGATATTTAAAGAGATTGTTTCTGTTTTGTATCAAGATAAAACAGCCTTAAACGACTTCATGTTGCCTGTCTTTTTATTGCAATAGGGATATGAAAATAACTCTTCGTTTCGGCAAGAGTTATTGCTCATTATTGTGTTTTGGACTGTTTAATATTGTGAAATTCGTTGTCTGGATTTTGCGAGGGGAGCATTCTTCGTTATTTGGGTGAAACTATTAAATCGGTCGCTTTGTTTTATGAAATAAACGTATAAACAGAGTGGTATTTATATAATGATGGTAGTACATCTTTTCGGTTTAACAAAAAAAGGAGAAGCGACATGCTCGAAACCATTGCAATCATATTACTCGTACTATGGCTTCTGGGGCTTGTGAGTTCATACACGATGGGTGGGTTGATTCATGGTCTTTTGGTTATTGCAATTGTGGTGATTCTGAAGTGGACCCCAACCGGTAGACAAAAAGTGGCTTAGTTTAAGTTACTAACCTGACCTGTTTATGCAGCGGAAAGGCGCTGCCCCTCTTTTATCTGTAACTCTTCTGTCGGCTTATTCTTCTTGCTGTATTTGTCAAC